>NZ_LT838813.1:2560000-2866590 GCF_900176595.1 Aquiflexum balticum DSM 16537 | reverse complement strand
ATACAGAATTGCATTGGCTTCGACTACATTATTGTTTTCATCTCTATTTTGAATTTCATGAAGACTGAACCATGACCCCAAATCCGACCACCCAAACTCTCCTAAAACTGTATAAACCTCATCGGCTTTTTCCATGATACCGTAATCTATGGAAATATTTTTGACTAAAGAATAAGCCTTTTTGATAAAAGCCTCTTCCTGGGGCTTATTGTAATGGACCATTCCTTCTTCAAACACTTCCGAAATATCCGGCATGTAATTCTCAAATGCCTTTACAATACTTTTTACTTTCCAAACAAACATCCCTGAATTCCAGACGAAATCTCCGCTTTCAATAAATGCCTTTGCAAGTTTAACATTTGGCTTTTCTGTGAAAGTCTTCACCTTTTTCACAGGATTCCCATGATTACTGATATATTGAATATACCCGTATCCTGTCTCAGGCCTATTGGGTCTTATCCCCAAAGTAATTAAGCGATCGTCCTGGTCTGCAGCTTCTATTGCAATTGCCATCGTACTATAAAAATTTCCCTCCTGAATGATCAAATGATCAGCTGGCGTGACTATAACCTTGGCTGATGGGTGTTTTTTAAGGATACGGTAACTTGCATAAGCTACACAGGTGGCGGTATTTCTCCGCAGCGGCTCGATGAGAATCTGATCTTTGGGTATATCCGGAAGTTGCTCTTCAACTAATTTATAGTATTTCTTATAAGTGATCACATAAAAACGGGACTTATCGGACAGTTTCACAAACCGGTCATAAGTCATCTGCAACAAGGTCCTCCCTGTGCCAAGTATATCTAAAAATTGTTTGGGTCTATTGTATCTGCTGTAAGGCCAAAACCGGGAACCGATTCCTCCTGCCATTATCACAACATATGGTTTATCCTGCATCTGGTTTTTTTAAATGACCGATTAATTCATACATCTATCAATATGTAAAAATACCTATAATTATCCAACATTGAACTCCCAAATTCTGAGTTTCATTTTGAACAAATTATACCTGACTTAATTTTTACAGTAAAATTTCAAATGAATGTTATTATAGTAAATTGAGAGAAATGGACGTTGATTTACAAATAATTTTGGTTTGATTTTTTTTTGGATGGGTTTTCAAACTCATCATCAACTAAAACAATCATACCTGAGACGAAAATGTATATCGTTTGGTTAAGTTTAATGACGGAACTATTAATAATTTTTGTTAACTTCAAACTTGCTGATGAATTGCCTAAATTTAGATCAAATGTAGAAAAAGAAATCCTTTAATATTTATTGGATGTCAGTGAAGATAATATTGTAATGAAATGACAGCTGTGGATCAAAGTGTAAAAGAAAAATTAAAAAAAATATTCGGTTTCAATCAGTTCAGAGGAACTCAAGAGGCTATTGTAGAAAATGTTTTAAGTGGCAAAAATACTTTTGTCATCATGCCTACAGGTGCGGGCAAATCGCTTTGTTATCAATTCCCTGCCGTAGTAAGTGATGGTACAGCCATTGTTATATCTCCTTTGATTGCCTTGATGAAAAATCAAGTGGATCAATTGAATGCATTTGGCATCAATGCCCATTTTCTAAATTCAACGCTAAATAAATCCGAAACAAACAAAGTCAAAAAAGAGGTACTATCCGGTAAAACCAAGCTCCTTTATGTAGCTCCTGAATCCCTTACCAAAGAAGAAAATGTACTTTTCCTTAAAGAAGCAAAACTCAGTTTTGTTGCTATTGATGAAGCACATTGTATTTCTGAATGGGGACATGACTTCAGACCGGAATACAGAAAAATCAAAACCATCATAGCCCAGATAGGTTCACATTTACCGGTAGTGGCACTAACAGCCACCGCCACGCCCAAAGTTCAGCAGGACATACAGCGTAATCTTCAGATGGAAGAAGCTGATTTATTTAAATCTTCTTTTAACCGAACCAATCTTTATTACGAGGTAAGGCCAAAGCTAAAAAATGAAACCAAAAAGCAAATCATCAAATACATCAAAACCCACAAAGGAAAATCCGGTATTATTTATTGCCTGAGCCGCAAAAAAGTGGAAGAAATTGCTGAGTTGCTGAAAGTAAACGGGATCAATGCCGCCCCTTATCATGCCGGACTCGATCAAAGTGTCCGGGTCAAAAACCAGGATGATTTTCTTAATGAGGAATTGGATGTGATAGTTGCCACTATTGCTTTTGGAATGGGTATCGACAAGCCTGATGTGCGCTATGTAATCCATTATGATGTTCCAAAATCATTGGAAGGATATTATCAGGAAACAGGACGGGCAGGAAGAGATGGATTGGACGGGCACTGCCTGATGTTTTACAGGTATGAAGATATCGTCAAGTTGGAGAAATTCAACAAAGATAAACCGGTGACAGAAAGGGAAAATTCCAAAATTCTACTGGAGGAAATGGCTGCCTATGCAGAAAGTTCTGTTTGCAGAAGGAAAGTTCTTCTTCATTACTTTGGTGAATACCTGGGTGAAGATTGTGGTTTTTGTGACAACTGTAAAAAGCCAAAAGAAAAATTCGAGGGTATGGATTATTTGCTTTCTGCGATTGCAGCTGTGAAAGAAACCAACAACAGGTTTAATCTAACCCACATCGTAAATGTAATCAGAGGGGAGCAGAATGACTATATCAAAAGCTATGGACATGATAAGGTCTCTGTATTTGGCAAAGGTAAGGATGATGATGAAAAATTATGGAGAACTGTCATCAGACAGGCAATGATTATTGACTTTCTCGAAAAAGACATTGAAAATTATGGAGTCATAAAAATCACTGAAAAAGGTGAAGAATTTTTAAAAAACCCTTATTCCGTCTCTTTAAGCAAAGACCATAATTTTGAAGAAGTGGAAGAGGGCACCGCTACAGACGAAATGCCAAGTGGAGGAATAGCTTACGACGAAAAGTTATTTGAATTACTCAAGGCAGAAAGAAAAAAAGTAGCAAAATCAAAAAACCTGCCACCCTATGTGATTTTTCAGGATCCATCTTTGGAGGAAATGGCTACTGTATATCCTACCACCAAAGAAGAATTGGCCCAGATAAATGGGGTGGGAATGGGAAAAGTCACTAAATTTGGTGCGTCCTTTATCAAACTTATTGAAAATTACGTTGAGGAAAATGACATCATTACCGCCTCAGATGTAGTAGTCAAAACAGCAGGAAACAGATCAAAAGTAAAAATATCCATTATTCAGCAGGTGGATAGAAAAGTCAACTTGGATGAAATTGCAGAAAATCTGAATATTTCCATGTCCGAACTTATCGGAGAAATAGAACAGATCATCTATAGTGGCACCAAGCTCAATATCAACTATTATATTGAGAATATCATGGACGACGAAAGAGAAGATATTCTGAGTGAATATTTTATGAATGCTGAGTCCGATAATATAAAGGCGGCATTGGAAGAACTTGAAGACGAGGATTTTGCGGAAGAGGAAATCAGAGTGTATAGAATCAAGTTCATTTCAGAGCATGCCAATTAATAAAGAATTTGTTTGATGAATATATTATTATTAGGAAGCGGGGGAAGGGAACATGCCTTTGCCTGGAAAATCGTAAACAGTCAGAACTGTAGTAAGTTGTTTGTAGCCCCTGGAAATGCAGGTACGGCTTCAATTGCAACAAATATCCCTATATCACCAACTGATTTTGATGCCTTGGCTGACTTTGTGCTGGACAACAAAATTGAAATGTTGGTAGTTGGACCCGAAGAACCTTTGGTAAAAGGCATTGTCGATTTTTTTCAAAATCATCCCAAGCTGAATTCCCTGCCCGTTATTGGGCCAAGTGAAATTGGAGCAAGACTTGAAGGGTCCAAAGATTTTTCAAAACAGTTTATGCAAAAGCATGGGATCCCAACGGCTTCCTATGGGACATTTACAAAAGAAAATATAACAGAGGGATTGGAATACCTTAAAAACCATTCCTTACCTATTGTGCTAAAAGCCGATGGTTTGGCAGCGGGGAAGGGTGTTTTGATCTGCCAAAGCCATGATGAAGCGGCAACAATCTTCAAGGAAATGCTATTGGAGAAAAAGTTTGGAGAAGCTTCGTCCAAAGTTGTAGTGGAACAGTTTCTGAATGGCATAGAGTTATCCATTTTTGTAGCTACGGACGGAAAGGATTATAGAATTTTACCTGAGGCCAAAGATTACAAAAGGATTGGAGAAAATGACACGGGATTAAACACCGGTGGCATGGGTGCAGTCAGTCCCGTGCCTTTTGCAGATAAGGTATTCTTACAAAAAGTTGAAGACCGGATTGTAAGACCAACTATCAAGGGATTGGAGGAAGATGGGATTTTCTATACAGGTTTCCTCTTCATTGGACTTATGAATATTGAAGGAGAGCCTTATGTAATTGAATATAATGTCCGTATGGGCGATCCCGAAACAGAAGCTGTGCTTCCAAGAATTAAAAGTGACTTTGTAGACCTTCTCTATGCGATAGGTACAAAAAACCTTTCTTCCTACAAAATAGAAATCCAGGATTTTACCAGCACTACCATAGTAATGGTAGCCGGCGGCTATCCGGAAGACTATAAAAAAGGAAATCAAATAGCCGGATTGGATAAAGCAGGAAAAGGAAATAAATCCATTATATTTCATGCAGGTACAAAATTGGGGGAGTCAGGGGAAATCCTGACCAACGGCGGGCGCGTAATGGCAATAACGGGTATTGGACATGACCTTGAGGCAGCATTAGTGAATGCTTATCAAACTGTCTCTGAAATTTGTTGGGATGATTTATACTTCCGTAGAGACATCGGACAGGACATCCTTGAATTAAATAAATAGATAAACCCAAATCACGAGGAGACCAAGTCTCCCTAAGTATATAAAAAATTATGGCAGGATGTAGTAGCTGCTCTACCACCACAGGATCAAGTGGAGGCTGTAACAATAACGGCACATGTGGTACGAGCGATTGTAATAAAATGAATGCTTTTGATTGGCTTTCCCATATGGGAATCCCAACAGTAGATAAATTTGATATTGTAGAAGTCAAATTCAAAGGAGGGCGAAAGGAATATTATAGAAATGTGGATTTTCTTCCGCTGACGACAGGTGATCCAATCGTGGTGGATGTTCCCAACGGCCATCATATAGGCTATGTATCCCTTCAGGGGGAATTGGTGAGACTTCAGATGCAAAAAAGGAAAATCAAAAACGATGATAACATCCTCCGCATTTACCGTGTAGCAACTCAAAAGGACCTCGAAAAATGGGAAGAAGCCAGAAATCGGGAAATACCTACATTGTACAGAGCTAAACAGATCATCGATGAAATGAAGCTTGAAATGAAGCTTTCTGATGTAGAATTTCAATCCGATAATTCCAAAGCCACATTTTTTTATTCCGCAGAAGACCGGGTAGATTTCCGTGAGCTGATCAAATCTCTCGCTTCAGAATTCAAAATCCGGGTTGAGATGAGACAGATAAGTCTCAGGCAGGAAGCAGGAAGACTTGGAGGGATTGGAGTCTGTGGCCGTGAATTATGTTGCTCTACCTGGATATATGAATTCAAAAGCGTGAATACTTCTGCTGCAAGGTATCAGAATCTTTCCCTTAACCCATCCAAACTATCAGGGCAATGTGGCAGGTTGAAATGCTGCCTCAATTATGAACTTGATACTTACATGGCAGCATTAAGTGATATACCTGAAGTAGAAAAACCTCTTCAAACTGAATTGGGTCCTGCGAAACTTCAAAAAACCGATATTTTCAGGAAATTGATGTGGTTTAGCTACAACAATGACAATAACTGGCATTCCATAACCTGTGAAAGAGTGAAAGAAATCCAGGAACTCAATGCCAAAGGTACCAAACCTGCCAACCTGACAAGTGACCACACCAGAGAACTTGAAGACAAAATTTCAAAATCAAATCTTGAACTTGAAATCCTTGACAAAAAATTCGCTACCACCAAAAAATCAAAAAAGAAAAAGAAACCCCGCCCCGATAATAATAATTCAAACGTTAAAAAAGAATCTCCTTCAGGAAGTGTCCAACCTACACCTCGAAGCAATCCGAATCAGAACAGACCTGGAAGAAACAAACAAAGAAGGGACAACCCAGATGCTAAGTCAAGTGGACCACCTATCGAAGCGCAATCTGACAAAAGCAAAAACCCGGAAAGCACTCCAGGTCAAAAGCCAAAAAATAAAAGAAACAACAAAAGGAGGTTCAATCCTAAAAACCGAGGAGATCAAAACCAAGGACAATAGTATGGCTTTCAAAATATCTGGAATTGTACTCGCTTCAATTTTATTCCTTATGGGCTGTGACAGCAGCAGACTATATGAGGAATACCGCGGAATGGATTCGGGGTCATGGAATCTGACTGATACTGTGACCTTTGTAGTCCCGAAACCATTGCCTGATTCTAAGACCCTATTGGCTATAAAGTATAATAATGAATACGAGTTCAGAAATCTTTATCTGACCTATTTTCTGAAAGATAGCCTTAATCAAACTATAGAATCCCAACTCATAGAAATTCCTCTTTTTGACAGCAAATCGGGAAAACCTCTTGGGAAAGGGTATGGAAATACATTTACTAAATTCGACACCATTTCCATTAATTCTTCTGAAGTCTTTTCCTCTATACAGATGGTGCAGTATATGAGAACAGATCAACTAAAGGGGATAGAATCTTTAGGTTTAAAAATCCTCAAAAATTCATACTAAGGCCCCATTAAAGGTTTGTCCATCCAATATTGCCTGCTAAAATAAAATCTAAATGGCCAGCCTTTTTCTTTAAGCTGCATAGGATGATAAACAAATGACTCCTTCGTTCCCAAGGAATCATACAGCCTTTGATCATCGGTCAGAAGTGCCTCAACATAAGTGTCTTTTTCTTTCAATGCCAAATCCATCCAAGTAGAAGAAGCATACCTTTCCAAACTGTATGCTTCATAGTTCCCCGCTATTTTATCACTCAGAGACCATGTTCTATCAAATCGATATAAAGGCGGCGGAGGGATTTCAAAGGACTCTCCTCTACTGACTTTTTTCACAAAATCAATATAATCCTTCAACATATGTATCCCCTCATTTTTCAATTGATCGGCATTAAAATCTCTTGACCGTAAACTTGTTACCAAAGTAATCTTATTTTTTGCCCGTGAGATAGCAACGTTCAATCTGTTTATCCCACCTTTTTTGGAAAGCAAACCAAAGTTGGCTATTAATTTCCCTTTTTTGTTCTTGGCATAGCCGACCGAAAAAATAACCCAATCAAATTCATCCCCCTGAACATTCTCAATATTTTTTACAGCAAGCTTTTCAAGGTTTATATCCTCTTCTTTCATCAATAGTTCCTTGATATATTCCATCTGGAAATAGTTGAAAGTAATCACTCCTATAGAATACTTGGGGAAATCTTTTTGAATTGATTTTACTTCGTTCAATACCGCTTCGGCTTCTTCCATATTTACCTGCTTATCCCAAATACCCTCTACCCTTACCAATTTAAACGGGGATTCACCTGCATTTACCAGTTCAAGGTGTGCAAGCATCTTCAACCGGTTTTCGTAGAAGCGTTGGTTCGAAAAATGAATCAAAGCAAGCTGACTGCTTCTGTAATGTCCCTGAAGCCAGAATTTCTGAAAATAAGCCGAAGCAAGCTCCAACAAGGATTCTGACTCCATTTCCAATCCCTCTTCCTCTGTTTCAAATCTTGTCTGATAGAGATCAAAAGGCCGCAACTGATGGGAGTCTCCCGCAACGACCAACTGTTTACCCCTGAACATGGCCGGAAGCCCTCTTTCAACATAACATTGCGAAGACTCATCAAATATCACCAAATCAAAGCACTGCTTTAAAGGAAAAAGTGCAGAGACAGTTTCGGGAGAAGCCAGCCAGCATGGAATCAATTTGAAAATCTCCTCCTCAAAGGTCTCTACCAATTTTTTAATACTCCAGATCCGTTTTTGCTTACTGACCTGATGCCCCAGTTCTCTATACGTCAGAAGGTTGTTCAATCTATTGAATTCAAGCTCTTTATAAGTAAATTCCCTTACCCTTATCTCTGCAATATATTTTGATAGTTTCCATTTTTCTACCACAGCATCCATAAATTCCTCTTGAATCTGAGTGGTTTTGGCCGAAACCACTTCCGTAAGAATGGGATATTTGGTTTCAATATGACCAATCCAACTCATTTTCAAACCTGAAAGAAAAAGCTGATTCAAATCCCCGAACTCTTTTTCCGGAAAACTATTCAGTAATTTTTCCATCACATTGATATCCTGAGCCTTTAGCCTTTTTCTCAATCTGTCAAAGGCTACCAATTCATCAAATACAAAAGGAACCTCTGATTGAATGGTACCATAGCCATCTTCCATTTTCAATGCGAACAAATGCTGTATCTGTATTTTTGTCAGATAAAGAGACCAATAGGGTATCTTATTTTCCAATTCTGCCACATGGCCCAAAACCTGATGAAGCCTATCCAACAAGTCTTGGGGGGAATTGATATCAGACATCAAAAAAGAACCTAATCCTCCCAAATCTTTGAAAACGTTTTTTGCTTTAAATGCTTCCTTGTAAATAGAGGCAGCATGATTGAATGTAGAAAAATCAAATGGCTTTTGGGGAAGTTCAATCCACGGCTTTCTGGACAATAAGGTAAACTGATGATTGAGATTCATCCTGTTTTCCAGTTTTTTGATCAGGATATTGACACCGTAACTACTGTTTTCAAGTTCATTCAATATCAGCAACCTATATATTGGCTGGAATCTTTTCTTTTTCCAAATCAAGGAAAAATGTTTTCGCCAACCTTTTTTACGGTTTAAAAATTCTATGGCCAACTGCAAAAAGCCCTCTGCCTCCTTGTCATCACTGAACCATTCAACCCCTTCTTCTGCCAGTAAGGACTTGATAGAATCAAGCTTATGTTCGAGCCAAAGCAGATCGATTTCCGGTTTGGGAACATTTCGCAATGACCAGAAACATTCCAAACTTCCTTCATGTTCCAGTAACCGGATCAATTCGGCCAATTTGTCTTTTTGCTCAAAGAAGGAAAATAGAAAGGAAGAATCGTATTTTTCAAGAACAGAAAAATCACGCTGAAATTTTTCTTTCGCTTCCAATATCTCCGACAATACTTCCTGGATTCTTCGGGTAACGGAAGTGTCAAACGCGCTAAAATCAACACGGTGCAACCAAAAGGATTCGGGTTTTTGAAATTTTCTGAAATACCCCTCGAATTCCCTGAAATCTCTCAAAAAATCATCAACCCTTCCGGCATGGTATTTTCTGTAAAATTGGGTCATATCAAATGCTTCATCCGAAAGCTTTGAGCCCAGATAAAGTTCTTTTACAGGAACCCCGCATTCTTCGGTATTGAATAGGGCTTTTTTAAGTGATGAAAAGTATTCGCTATGAGTATCAATCAGCCGTGAAATCTGCACGAATTTTCTTTCCAATTGAATGGCATCAATCCCATTATTCAGGTCTTTATAATTGTCAATAGAGCGAATCTGAGCCAAAATTTTTTGATACAGGTTTTTTCGATCAGACCTGAAATCGTGAACCAGTGCCAAAAAAGCCCCAAATCCTTCTTTTGTCAACCTATTGAATACCACATCAAGCGCAGCTCTCTTCTGGGAAACAACGAGCACCTTTTTGCCTCTTGCTATATAATCCACGACAAGATTGCTGATTAATTGGGATTTGCCTGTTCCTGGAGGACCCTCTACCACACAAGAACGTCCCTCCCTTACTGCTTTGACAACTTCCTCCTGACTGGAATCCAATGGAAAAATCGTAAAAATCTGATCTTCCCGGATAGGATTGGGTTGTTGGTCCTCGGGCGCATACAGCTTGTAAAACATACTCTCCAGATCCGGTACATCCTGTTTTTGGATCAACTCTTCATAATCCTGAATAAGAAAACCTGATTTCTGGGAATATTGACCTAATACGGCATAAGGCTTCAGTTCAAGCTTCCCCGTTTTCATTTTTTCTTCATCCCTGCCTTTGGAAGAGTCTGGAAATACCTCAAGCTTATTTTCATATAGCTCCCGGGTGAAATTCAAGGAGAATTCATTTTCCAACAAAATATAGAGTTCATTTCTAAAGGCTACAGCATCGGAGGAAAAATTTTCAAGCGGATTTTCATCCCCAAATTTATTAAGGTCCTTACTATAAGCCTGAGAATATGCAAGTACAAAAGCTTTATTTAAAAATGGACTTTCACCTTGCTTTCTCACCCAATACCAATGATTCTCTTCATTGACCAATTCTACAGGAAAAAACATCAAAGGACATCTAATGACCTGCCCATTGAGCAGTTTCCCTTCTACAAATGGCCAAGCTACAAACAAACTCTTCTCCCCTGTTTCTTCTTCAGCTATATGAACCAGATTTTTCAATCTTTTCAGCTTTTGGGAAATCAGATTGACGTTCTTATCTCTTGGGTCCGATTGGGGGATTATAGATAGTTTATTCCTTTTACAGATCAATCCTTCAATATAATCAAATGAAGGATGGTGATTGATAAAATCAAAATCCTTGAGATCTATCATTTGATTAGAAATCAATCTTGGTAAATAAATGGCCCTGTTTCTACCGGAAAGATCTACCAGTCTGTTGAGATATACCTGAAGAACGTTTTTGAGCATAGGTGACTATTTGAAAGGAGAATCCTTTTCTTTGGCCATATGGTTATATACGATACCATCCATAATTCCCGGAATCCATTTGTTCAGAAAGACAGCGAGTTTGCCTTGACCTGTCAAAATCAAATCTCTTTTTCTTTTAAGAGTAGCATTTAATATCGCCTGGGCGACTTCCTCAGCAGTCATCATTTTCTGTTCCTCTCGGGGCGATTCTCCCTGTATGGTACCATCAGCAGTAAGGGCACTGTTGCGGATATTGGATGCAGTAAATCCGGGACTTGCAACAAGTATATGAACGCCCCTCTTCATCACCTCTGTGCGCAAAGATTCAAAAAATCCGTTCATGGCAAATTTACTGGCTGTATAGGCTGTTCTTGCGGGGGTACCACGATACCCATTGATCGAGGAAACCCCGACAACTGTTCCTTTTCGTTTCAATATTTCGGGCAGGCAGTATTTGGTTGCATAAACAGTCCCCCAGAAATTTGTATCCATCACCTTATGAAAAACGGCAAGATCCAAATCTTCAAAAAGAGCACGCATGGAAATGCCTGCATTGTTGATCAGAATATCTATTCTACCAAAATGAGCAAGGGTTTCACTCGCAATCTTTTTATTGTCTCCTTCCAAAGCCGCATCTGCCAAAACACCTAAGGCTTCAATACCTTGTTGCTGGAGTTTCAACAGGGAATTGTCCAGTTTGATTTGTGAACGGCCCGTGATTACTATTTTGGCTCCTTCTTTTCCAAATACCAAGGCACAAGCCTCTCCAATTCCTGATGTTGCTCCGGTGACAATGACAACTTTATCCTTCAATTTCATTTTATCGGTGATTTCTCCTTAAAGATAAAAATTTAGGCTAAAGTCATCGACTAATTGAAAGGTTTTTGGGTGTTTTTTTAAGCTGTCTGATTTTTCAAGAAATCAGACAGCTTAAAATTAGTTGATCGAAAAGAATTATTCCCAGTTTACTTTGGGGGATTTATAAAAGTTCAGTCCCATAGCTTCCCACATTTTGCCATGACGATTAATTCTCAAACTGAAAGATTCCCAGCTTCTGAGTTCCTTGGGGGTCCAGGCAATTTCAGCAATAGCTGGTAATCTGGGAAAAGTCAAAAATTCCATATCGGATCTGCTTCTCAATGTTTCTGCCCAAAGTGGGGCTTCTACACCAAGGATATGTTCTCTTTTGATCTGTGGATCCAACTCGGTGGGATCCCAATTATAGGCATCATCCAGTTCTATCAAAGCAGCCCAGGTATAGCCGATTTGAGTGGTGGAATCATATTTCATATCCAGATAAGCTTTGACAGCCGGAGAGATCAATACTTTTGAACCCTGTTCTATTGCCATTACGGCGTTTTCCGCTTTTGACCAATACTGGGCGACAGTAGACGGTAACAACTTGGCATGGGCCACTTCATCCCATCCCATGCTTTTCTTCCCGTATTTGGTTACAATATCCTGTGCTTTTTCAATGAAAGGAATATAATCCTCCATCGAAGTTACATGCGATTCATCTCCTCCAATATGGATATAAGGCCCTGGGGTCATTTCAGCCAATTCACGGACAACATCGTCTACAAACTGAGAGGTAACCGGTTTATTGGTATCCAAAGTACTGAATCCTACTTCCGTTCCTGTATATAGCGGTGTGGCTTCTCCATCAACTCCCAAACTGGATCTGTCATATCTTAATGCTCCTTCTTCCGGCACAGTGATTCCTGGATTCAATACGCCATAAGCTGCCAAAGCAGAATTGGTATGACCAGGCATATCAATTTCAGGAACAATGGTGATGAATTTTGCCTGGGCATATTTCACAATTTCTTTATAATCTTCCTGGGTGTAGAAACCTCCAGGTCCACCGCCCACTTGAGTACTGCCACCAATGGTGGTCAGTAATGGCCAGGATTTGATTTCTATTCTCCATCCCTGATCATCGGAAAGATGAAGGTGGAGAAAATTGATTTTATACATTGCCAACAAATCGATCAAATGCTTGACATCCGCCACAGGGAAAAAATGTCTGGCCACGTCAAGCATCATTCCTCTATAGGCATATTCAGGTCTGTCCTCTATTTTTCCCGCAGGAAGGACATATTGGTTTCCCGGGCTCATTTTCTGATCTCCAAAAGCAGGAACCAGTTGCTTGAAAGTCTGAACCCCAAAAAATAAACCTGCCGGACTTCCGCCAGAAAGAACAACTTTTTCCTTGTTGATATCAAGCGTATATGCCTCTTCTCCCAAGGCAGAATTCAACTCAAAAACAATACTATTCGCCCCCACCTCATCAGAAGAACCCAACTGCAAGCCTGTCAGGGTATACATTTCAGATTTAAAATATTCGGTTACCATGGAAATTTCAGAGGCATTAGCTCCGCTGAAAATTTTGGTGTTGCCGTCCAGGGTAAAAGACCCTTCCTGCTCAACAATGGAAACAGGTGCCGGGATAATACTGTTTTGTGTGATCGGTACAGTTTTGTCAATGCTACATGAAACGGCAAACAGTGCAACAGCAATCAGAGTTTTTAATGCGGGGATTTTTAAGGTTTTCATAGAAGATAATATTATGATCAACATGTAAACTTAAATAAAAATTTTAAAAAAGATTTTACCGATTATCGAATAGTTTGTTTAATATTCTGAAGCACCCATTTATCACAATTATTTTCCATTTTTCCAAAATCAGAAAAATATTAAGTGCTTAAACCAAGAATTTAAATAAATTGACATTTATATTGGAATATTCTCTAAGTACCAACTCTAACCGAATCCCAAATGAAAAAGGAAACATTGCCCCCAAACGATAATTCCAGAAGAAATTTTATTAAAGCCTCTGCTACGGCCGTTGCCGGGTTTTATTTTGTACCAAGACATGTATTGGGCGGTCCGGGATTTATCGCCCCTTCAGATAAATTAAGAGTTGCAGGCATTGGAGTTGGAGGAATGGGAACCGGAGATGTTCGGGGTGTGTCCAATAGTGGTAAAGCTGATTTTATTGCCTTGTGCGACGTGGATGATACCCGGGCCCAAAGCAGTGTAAAAGCACACCCAAAAGCAAAGTATTATAAAGATTTCAGAACAATGCTTGATAAAGAGCATAAAAACATAGATGCCGTTACAGTCTCCACTCCTGACCACATGCATGCCATTCAGGCCTTATCAGCCATGCAATTGGGAAAGCATGTCTATGTACAGAAGCCCCTCACCCACGATATATATGAGGCAAGAATCCTGACTGAGGCAGCGGAAAAATATAAAGTGGTCACCCAAATGGGAAATCAGGGCTCATCAGGTGAAGGAGTCAGAAAAATGGTAGAATGGTACAATGCAGGTTTGATAGGAGAAGCGACAAGGGTTTGGTCCTGGACTGACAGACCTGTTTGGCCTCAGGGTATTCCCTGGCCAAGTGAAAAAGCCACCCCTCCGGCAGATTTGGATTGGGACCTGTGGTTGGGAACGGCTCCTCAAAAAGACTATGTCACTAATTTAATTCCATTCAACTGGAGAGGTTGGTGGGATTATGGAACAGGTGCATTGGGAGATATGGCCTGTCATATCATGGAGCCTCCTTTCAGGGTATTGGGACTAGGCTATCCTGAATCAGCAGAGTGTAGTGTGGGTTCAGTTTATGTTGGAGAATTCCAAAGAGGTTATTTCCCGGAAAGTTGCCCCCCTTCATCTCATATCACCTTGAGATTTAAAAGAGAAGGTAAGGAGGATTTGTCCTTCCATTGGATGGATGGTGGTATTCAGCCTTCCCGACCTGAAGAGTTGGGGCCAAATGAAGTGATGGGTGATGGAGGAAACGGGGTCATCATAGAGGGGACAAAAGGAAAAATGATGTGCGGTACCTACGGAAAGGATCCGAAACTTTTACCTACTTCCCGGACAAAAGAAATAAAGGTTCCTGAGACTTTGTATAGGGTCCCCAAAGGAGACGGCGGCCATTATAATAACTGGGTGGAAGCTTGTATTGGAGGGTATGGCAGTAAGGAATACGATCAGCTAAGTTCACCATTTTCAATAGCAGGTCCCTTAACTGAATCCGTATTGATGGGCAATCTTGCTATCAGAAGTTATGATTACAGAGAGCCAAGAAGGGACGGATCCAACAGATTCAATTATCCGGGTAGAGGAATCAAGCTGGTATGGGATGGCCCAAATATGAAAATAACCAATTTTGAAGCTGCCAATCAGTTTGTGAAAAGGGAGTATCGGGAGGGTTGGAATTTGGGCTGAAGTTGAAAATCAGCAGACTCAGTTTTCCTTTTACCTTATAAGGGGACAATCCCGCAAGACTTTGGTTTTGCGGGATTATCTTTTTTATTTTTTATATGAAGGTGATTTGAGATAAAGTCTTAACATCTATTCATCAAACCCCAAACCCGCGGCGTTGAGCATTTTGGCGTAAGCAGATTTTCTTTTAGCAGCAAGTTCATTGAGGGTAGTCCGCGCACTGATAAGACTGACCTCCCGGGCATTGACAAGGAAAAGAGAACTTTCTCCTACTTCAAATCTCATCATTTCCCCTTTTAAAAGTTTCTGCAGTCCGTTGACGTTATTGGTATATACACCTAATTGTCTTTCTACCGTTTCAAAATTGTAAATTTCGCTTTCCAATTTTGTGGTCAATTGGAGCAATTTCAAATCCCTTTCGTAGGTTTTGAAGTTGATTTTTGATTTAGTCAATCCCAGATTTCCGCGTTCTCCTCTCAAAAAAAGAGGCATGGAAAAAGTCATCCCAAGTTTGTAATTATTTTCCAAAAAGGGGGATAATTGAAATTCATTGACTTGCTCCACCAAAAAATTATAATTGACCTTGACTACCGGAAGCAACATATTGGCTTTATACCTTCTTTCTATCTGAAGAGATTCAATGTCAAAATCAGTCAATAGTAATTGGGGATGCCTATAAATATACTCACGCATGGATTCTTTGCTGTAATCGAACACCATTGCATCTAGAACATTTTCAGGATAAACTGATTCCAATAGGTCTACTGGTTCATCATTTTCATCCCATAGAAAAGTATTCAAAAATTGGGTGGACTTGAAAAACAGAATTTGGGCAGTCTGTAATCTATAAATCCTGTCCATTACTTGCGTGTAGGCTTCCACGGTATCGATAGCAGGGAAATCTCCCTGAATATAGCTTTCCTTGACCATTTCAAACCGCTCTTCTGCGAGTTTTACTCCACCCTCCAAGACCTGTACGTTTTGATAATCCGCTGCCCAAGACCAATATGCCTCAGTAGATTCCATATAAAGGTCATTAAGGATCTGAATCCGTTCTGCTTTGGTGGATTCATTAAAGACCTGAGCCTGTCTCAGTGCTGCCCGCCTCTTATCTATCAAAAGGCCTTGAGCAAGATTGACAGATGCTCCCAAAGCAACTAAACCGTCATCAGGTACTTCCAATTCCGGATTTAGCAAAGTACCGGTATTATATTCAATCAAACCTTTCAATTCCACACCTGCCATAGTTGGAATTACAATCCCGCCCTCTCTTTTATCATAATAGTTGGTGTTTTTAAATCTCTTGGCTTCATAATCACCATATAGTCTAGGATCAAATCCCCCTCTTGAAGCACGGAGTTCCATTTCACCAAATTCAACAGTGATATCTGCCTGCTTGGCTACAGGATGAAAGCTCCTCACCCATAACATATAATCATCATAGGAAAGCAATTCCTGACCAATAAGCGGTGAATTCAGAAAAGAAATTATAATTACAAAGAGTATGCGTTTCATTTACTTGGTTTTCCTGTTTTCAGCCTTTTCTCTTGAAGTATAATAATCCGGTGGGAATCCATTTAGCTGACGCCATATTTCATACCAAAGTGGCACATCATTCAGCAAGGATATCCCATCTGCACCTGAACCAATACGGAGAGCCTTCGGCCAGGGCTCCTCTTCAGGATCCTCCACAACCAAAACCCTGTAATATCCATCGGCACCACTAAAATTGTCAATAGCTTGTACCATACCTCCAAAAGTACCATTAGTTATCTGAGGCCATCCTGAAAAAACGATAGCAGGCCAACCGTCAAAAATAAATCTAACTTTATTCCCTATTCTCAACAACGGAAAATCTACCGGAGCAACGTACATCTCTACAGCCAATTGGGCATTGCCCGGAAGTATGCTTATTATCTCAGCTCCCTCCTTGATTGTCTCTCCTATACCTACCTGAATCGCTTGGGTAATATATCCTTCCTGAGGGGCAAGAATATGACGGAAACCTGTTCTGACTTCATAATTTGCATATTGATTTTCCAACTTGGTAGCTGTAGCTTCTGCATCAAACTGTGAAGACATGGCCTCATACATATCTGCACTTGCTTTGGCCATTTTATCTCTAAAATCATTGTCAATGGCGTTCAACTCAATCATGGCTGCTATCCTCGCATTGATACTTTGCAGCAACTTGTTTTCTGCAGCTATCAAACCTGCCTGAACATCCTGGAATCTAAGTTCTCTTTGTTCAAAATCCGTAAGAGAACGAAGTCCCTCATTGTACAGTTTTTCTGCCCGATCAAGCTGATCCACTCCGACTTTAAAGTTCACCTTGGCCTGCTCAAATCTTATGCTGTCAGAAGTTACTTGAAGTTCGGCCATTTTCAGCCTGTTATCTGCCTGTTCCCTTCTCAAAACATTATTTTCCTTCAATGCCTGTATCTGGATTTCAAGGGAACGGACTTTTTCTGAATAAGACCTTGCCGACATGGTTTTGGCATCCACCTGAAGCTTTGTTCTTTCCAAAAGTAAAGGATCAAAGTAATCATCCTTGATTTCAGAAATCAACAAAACTGTATCGCCTTTTTGGACATATTCACCCTCTGCCACATACCACTTCTCTATCCTTCCTGCAATGATTGAATGTACAGTCTGAGGCCTCTGATCCGGTCTCAAAGCTGTTACAAAACCTTTTGTTCTGACATTTTGGGTCCAGGGAAGAAAAAGAAAAAGAAAAGTCCCTATCAAAAACCATAGTAATATTCTGATCCTTTTCTTGCTCTCCTCTTTTGGAATTGTCATTCCAAAACTTTTAAACTCTTCGAAGGTGAAATCTTTCCCGATTTTGTTATTTGAAATACCTATCATTGTCCAAAAGGATTAATTATTGTAATTATTAAGATATTCCTCACTGCTGCCATCAAATATTAAATTGCCCATATCAATTTTTATAACTCTTGGGAATTTCCTCATAGTATCAGCATCCTCAGATATCATCAACACTGTCCAATTCCCTTTTAGAATAAAATCGAGGACCCTTGATTTTTCCAATGGATCCAAATAGGTTATCATATTTTCCAAAAGAAGCGCTTTAGGATAATTGACAAGGCACCTTGCAAGAACTATTTTACTCACTATTGACTTACTCAGAGTACCTCCTTCCGGCAATAGAACAGTATCCCAATCTTTTTCCAGCAAATAAATGTATTCCTTAAGTCCAACGAGGTCAATGATCTCCCTTACATGCTGATCTTCTACATCTTTGTGCAAGGTGATATTATCGTAAATACTTGCATGGAAAATAGATTGGTGAGAAAGACTATCCCCAATGTAGCCTCTTAATCTTTCCAGATTCATAGTATCTATCGGGAGCCCATTGACTATCACCCTTCCCCTGTAATCACTGAAAAGCCCTGACATCAAATACATCAAGGTACTCTTTCCACTACCGCTTTTTCCGGTAAGAATCACTTTCTCTCCTGGGTTTAATGTGAAACTGACATCATGAACAACATCAAAAGTCTCATTCTTGGATTTGAAACTCAGGTTGCGCAACTCAAACTTCAGACTTTCATTATTTGTGGTAAGTGATTTTTCGGTACCTTCTTGCCTTTCCAATGGTAAATCCATGATCTGACCTATTTTCTCAGTAGCAGTCAAAGTATCATAGACAACATCCAGCGATAAAATCACTTTTTCAACTGAACTTACAATCAGGATTATGATTACTTCAGCAGCTACAAATTGACCGATACTGATCTGATTATCAATCAACAACAAACTACCCACTATAAGTAAAGTAGTCACGATCAGGGCCTTAAAGGCAATCATCACCTTGTATTGGAAGACCAATACGGAAAAGTGCTTATTCCTGAAATCCACATAGGACTGTAATAGTTTGTCTATTGTATAAAAAGGAAGTTTGGAATTACCTGCGAGTTTAAAGGTGGCCAAAGTCCTTCCGATCTCTTCCAACCAATAGGCTGTTTCATATTTTTTGGTTGAAACTTTTAAATTGGTCTCCATACCTTTTGGGCTGGTAAAATAAAAAATCAAAATGATCATCAGAATGAGTAATAAACTGAAAATCAAAAAGAAAATATTATAGACAGCCAACAAAAGCATACCAAAGAAAATCTGTACCATCGCAAAAGAAAAATCAATCAGGATTTTTGAAACTCCCTTTTGAAGATTTACTGCATCAAAAAAACGATTCACCAATTCTGGAGTATGTTTATCCTGCAATTCGTCCAATTTGAGTTTTGGCAGGCGGTATGCAAAACTGAATCCCACTTTGGTGAATATGCGCTGTTCAAGTTTTTCAGTGAGATATAGTTGGGAGATTTGAAGAAATCCACCAAAAGTGATCCCCAAAGCCACAACCAAAATCATAATCAACCAAGCAGTGCTTACCCTTCCCCCAAGGACGAAATTCACAATGGCCTGTATCCCCAAAGGGTATATCAGAGAAACGGCACCATTGAGCAATGAGTAAAAATAGATGGCATAAACCTCCTTTTTCTCTTCATTCAAAAGGTTAAAGAATCTCTTTAACGGTGTCAGCGTATAATCAATTTTCATTTTCTATGGTTTTGAAAACTAAGTTGTGGAAAAAATCAATTCTTTTTTCATCTCCCTGCTGATGTTCAGTCAATCCGGGAAGATGCTTTGCGTAATAAGACTGCATGAGACTGGATTCCATTACCGTGGAAACCAATGCTTTCGGGTACTCGAAATCTGGGTTTATCTCTAAAATTATTTTGGCAATCCTTTCACCCAATTTGTGGTAATGGTTGAAGAAGCCCTTTTGATACTCGTCATCCACCTCCTTTGTCATAATTGCCTTTGCAGCTTCATCTGTCAACAAACTCCTTAATGATAAAGGGTTTATAAAATCATTTTGAGTAAATATGGGGCCTTTTACTAAAATTTGAATGGCTATATCCAATTTTTTTCTTGAATCAGTGAGATTCGCAGTCCCAAAAACCAAGTTCTGTTCCAGATATCCCCAATACCACGAAGTCAGGTAAAGCAAAACCTTGTGTTTATTTTCAAAGTAACGGTATATGGCTGTTTCAGTACAACCAATCTTACTCGACAATTTTTTGAAAGTAAAATTTTCAAATCCAAGTTCAATAATCATTTCAATTGATTGCTCAATGATTTCTCTTCCCAAGTCAGAACTGAAAGGGTCTTTGAGAAATATATTCTGATTGATTTCAACTCGGATTTTCCGGAGTATGGCTTCCATAAAATTTGAATAAAAACACGATCATAACGGTATTGCCACCTAAATAGTTTATACCTATATAGAAAAAGTTTGTATTACACACAAAAAAAATTTCGGCTCCTATGCAAAATCAGTTTTAATCTATTTCTTCATATATGCTTCCCTAATTGCTTTAAACTCCGAGCTCTCTTTCCATTGGGGCCATATATCGCTATCTGAAAGCCTTTTACCTACTTGATACAATAATTGCACATCATCTACTGCACCTTCCAGGTTCCATCTTTTAGGGTCATAAGAGTCAGAGGGTTTGTGGTAATATTGAGCGGTATATTCGGCCTGCAAATCTTTGCCATATTCCTTGCCCTTTTCAACATGGTCAATCCCTGTTTGAAAATATAGTGCCGGTATTCCCACCTTTGCAAAATTGAAATGATCAGACCTGAAATAATATCCTGCTGAAGGGGTTGGTTCCGGTGCACTGTATCTGCCTACTTTCTCCAATTCATTATTCAGTAAGTCTTCAAGGTCGGATTGGCCCATACCAATCAACGAAACATCCTTCATTTTTCCATAAGGGTTGATGCCATCCATATTGATATTGGCAACGGTTTTTTCCACAGGGTAAACAGGATTTTCTGCATAATAGGCCGAACCCCATAGGCCCTGCTCTTCTGCTGTTACAGAAAGGAATATAATGGTTCTTTCCGGTTCTTTATCAGTTTTAAAAGCTTTGGCCAAAGCCAAAAGGGCCGCAGTGCCACTTGCATTGTCCAAAGCACCATTGTAAATGCTGTCTCCGGATTCATCAGGCTTACCTATTCCCAAATGGTCCCAGTGGGCTGTGTAAATAATGTATTCATCAGGTCTTTTGCTCCCGGTGATTTTGGCTATGACATTTTTTGAAATATCATAGGTAGCGTCAACTTCCATTGAGGAACTTGCTTTCAAGTTCATAGGAATAGCTTGGAAATCCGGCTTTCTTGCCTGTGCCAGCATTTCCCTTTCATTTAATCCGGCCATTTCAAATAATTGATTGGCCGTTGGAAGTGTAACCCAACCTTCAAACACAGGGTTGTAGATATCCTTGCCTCTGGTATCCAAATAAAGTTTCACTGCATTCCAACTATTCTGCACCACATTAAATCCATAGCCTGCAGGAATTGTATTGTGCACAATCAGCGTTCCCAATGCCCCTTGTCTTGCCGCTTCTTCAAATTTATAAGTCCAACGTCCGTAATAGGTCATGGTATTTCCTTTGAAAAGTGTTTCATCCTCTGTTCCAAATCCCGGATCATTGACCAGAACCATGACTATTTTATCCTTTACATCAATATTTTTGTAATCATTCCAACCATACTCAGGGGCAACGATCCCAAATCCTGCAAAAACTATTTCAACATCTTCGAAATTTTGAGTAGCCTCTGTTCGCTGTGTCCACAAGACGTAATCCTTCAATCCTTCCAGTTTCAGTTCTTTGGAATCTGATTTGACCGTCATTTCATTTGAAGGCCTGGTAGCAATGGAAACCATGGGCACATCCTGAAAATAACTGTCCCCGTTTCCAGGCTCCAGACCTATTGACTTGAATTCATTTTCGAGATATTTGATGGTAATCTCCTCTCCTTCCGTAAATGGCATTCTTCCCATAAATGAATCTGAAGATAAAGTGATTAAATGTTCCTCCAAGTCAACTATCTCAAATTGATAAGGTGCTGTCTCTGTCGGTTGACAAGAAACAGTATAAAGGCCCAAAAGAGCAATTGTCAGAAATGATTTAAACTTATTGAAATTCATATTGAACGATAATGGTTTGACCGAAGATAAGAATATTACTTGTCATTTAGCAAAGGCCTTTTATATAAGGTGAAAATTGATATGGGTGTTTGGGATGACCAAAGTCATATGTCAATTACCTTGTTTGTCATAAAAGTGAAAGCGAAACATTTTCAAATTTGAAAAGTCAGAGATGAGAACTTGATTTTTTTCGGAATTAAAATTTTTACCTTAGCAGTCAAATTTCAGTGATGATGAAAAATGTATTGAAAGTTGTAATGACCTTGGCTATTGTTCTTGCCGTGGTCTACATGTTTGGACCAAAAGCCAAAACAGAAAATCTAGCAGGTGATTATCCTGAAGTACCTACAAGATTAAATGAACTGACAGAATTTGTTCATTCCAAATCCGATACTGTCAAAGGTCTAAAACCGGACAATGAAGCCAAAATTGTTTGGGCCGATAGTCTCAATAAAAGTAAAACGCCCTATTCCATTGTATATATACATGGCTTTGGAGCGAGTGAAAAAGAAGGACATCCTGTCCATAGAGAGGTTGCGGCCCACTTTGGAGCTAACCTTTATCTTATCAGACTTCCCGAACACGGGATTTCGCGTCCCGATGCTTTCAAGCATCTGACTGCAAAAATGCTGCTTGATGAGGTGAGGGAGGCCTATATGGTCGGGAAAAGCCTTGGCGACTCAGTGATTGTCATTGGAACTTCTATGGGGGGAGCACTTTCATTGAATCTGGCCTCCGAAAGGCCTGATATGAAAGCTTTGGTGCTATACTCCCCTTGTGTCAGAGAATACGGTGATCAATTGGAAATATTTTTCAAACCTTGGTTAGCCTATCTGGCAGAAAATTTCCAATATGAAAACGGGGTGCTTATGAACAAAAGGGAAGGCGAAAAAGCCAAATACTGGTCAGAAGAATATCATATCAATAGTTATAAAAGCTTGGCCATACTAATCAGGAGTACCATGAATTCCGAAACATTCTCCAAAATAAACCAACCCTTATTTTTGGCCTATTATTACAAAAATGAGGAGGAACAGGACAAGGTGGTTTCAGTACCTCATATGCTGGAAATGTTTGAACAAGTAAATACTCCCGGGAACCTTAAAGTGAAAAAAGCATTTCCTGAATCGGGAGACCATGTCATCGCGTCTGATATCACTTCAAAAGACTGGGAAGGAGTGCTAAATGAAACCATCATGTTTTTGGAAGAAGTAGCAGGGATAAAAAAGGTTACCAAACCCGAATTGGTGGAAATTGAAGATTAAAATGAAAATTTTTGAACCACAAAAGGGACAAAAGGAATCAAAAGAATTAATAAATATAATCTACGACTATTGTTCATTTCAATCTTATATCGAAATGACAAAAAATGGATAATTAGACGGATTAGATCCAAAACCTTTTGTTAACTTTTGTCCCTTTTGTGGTTCAAAACTCTAAAGTTTTAATGCAACTTTGTCACCGCTTTTGACAGCTTGGAATATGGCATCTATAATTTTCATGTCTTTCAAACCTTCCTCCCCGTCAACAGGTACAATTGGCTTTTTACCATCAAAAATAATGGCGGCCATTTGGTCCATTTGGGTGGTTTGATGAGTCACGTGGGGAAGATCCAATCGGCCTTTATGTGTCCAACTTTTTATAGGTCCATAACCGGTGGATGGTTGCATTTCGGCGAAACCTTTTTCTCCAACCAAGAAGAATTTATCCAGATAACTGAATGCATAGGTGGATAGACAGGAAGCTACAACACCACTTGGAAATCCCAATTGAAAAGTAATCGTCTCATCAACACCCTCTTTAAATTTTATAGGATCAGTTTTGACCTCCTGTGCTGTCACCCAAATGGGTTCCTCTCCTACCATATATCTTGCACCATTGATGGAATAGATGCCAATATCCATCATAGCACCACCCCCAGCCAATTCTTTATTTAAACGCCATTGGTTAGGATCACCTATTTTAAAACCACTTAGGCCTTGAAAGAATTTTACGGTTCCAAATTCTCCAGCATTCCTCAATCTGATTACCTCCAAAGTGTTTGCCTCAAAATGCATCCTATATCCAATCAATAAATGAACTCCTGCTTTCTTACAGGCATCCACCATTTCCTTTCCCTCTTTGGCATTGATGGACATAGGTTTTTCACAGATGACATGTTTGCCCGCAGCGGCCACTCTCAAACATTGACCATGATGCAGGGCATTTGGGGTAATAATGTAGACTGCATCTATATCAGGGTTGTTTTTGATGGCATCAAAGTTTTCATAATTGTAACAGTTTTTATCAGGGATATTATACTTGGCCTGCCAGTCTTTGATTTTGGAAGGTGTGCCGCTGATGACTCCGGTTACTTTTGCACGCTTGCAATCTTTCATCGCCTCAGCGACCCTGTTACCATAACTCCCCAATCCCATAATGGCAACTTTCAAAACAGGCCCATCCTGTATATCAGAAATGTATTGATGCTTTTGATAAGGTGCGAAACTAAAAGTCATTGGTAGGATTCCTGCTCCAACAGAAAGTTTCTTTATAAAGTCTCTTCTTGATTTCATAACGCTAAAGGCTTAGGTTTTTTTGGAAATATTTGTTTGATAGGAAATTATGTTTTTTTCAGCAGGAAACAAAATGTATTAGGATAATGGGAAATTCATGTTACCTGATTGGTAAAACCATTAAATGGGTATTATGATAATTACCCTAAAAGAGGAGTCAAAAAACAAAGTGATTAATTAAGACCAAACTCTAAATGGTTATCGGATTGAAAAAAAATTAAAATTTTTTGTTGAAAATATTTTTAATTAAACACTGTTCAATTACATTTGCCTGTACAATACCAACCATGGGACTAGTAGAAAGAAAAATACGCGAGAAAGAAGAGCTTAAAGAAAGTATTCTTAAAGCTGCAAAAAGGCTGTTTCTTAAGAAAGGCTTTGAAAAAACTTCTATCCGTAATATTGCTGATGAGATTGAATATAGCCCAGGTATAATATACCATTATTTCAAGGACAAAAATGAAATATTCCACGAGCTACACTCAGAGGGTTTTCAGGAATTGTATAAAAGAATGGAAATTTTGGGGGCAGTTGCGGATCCGATGAGCAGATTAAAGGCAATGGGCAGAATTTACATCCAATTTGGTCTGGAAAATACCGATATGTATGACCTGATGTTTATCATAGAAGCACCTATTGACCATGTCGAAACCTGTGCTGATCAACGTTGGGATGATGGGGATTCAACCTTCAATTTACTTAGAGGAACGGTTAAAGAATGTATGCTTTCCGGTCATTTCCAGGGTCATAGGCTTGAAGCCCTTTCCTTCATGATCTGGGCTACAGTTCATGGAATGGTCTCTTTGAAAATCAGGAAAAGAGTCAATATCCTTGAAATATCGGAAGTCGAAAATATTGTAGAAAACAGCTATCAATCATTTTTGATAATTCTGGATAAACTCTAAAATTTTTTGACCACTATTTAAACACTGTTCAATTAAATAACAATGTAATTAATATGGATTCAACACACAAAAAAATCTTCCTTTGGCTCCTCCTATTCTTTGGAATTTTATCAGAAGGGAAAGCCCAACAAATCCTATCAGATTATATTTCTGAGGGCTTGCAAAATAATCTTGTTCTCAAAGACAAGTATATCTCACTGGATCAGAGTCTTTTAGCTTTGAAAGATGCTAAAAGTTTTTTCGTCCCCGCAGTAGACTTCGGAGCCAATTATACATTGGCAAGAGGTGGAAGGGCAATTATTCTACCACTGGGAGATTTATTGAATGGTGTTTATTCCACCTTGAATACCCTGACAGACAGACAGGTATTTCCGCAGTTGGAAAATATTGAAGAGCAGTTTATGCCGAATAATTTTTATGATGCCAAGTTTAGGGTAACCTACCCTGTCATCAATCCCGATTTGCATTTCAACAAGATCATCCGACAGCAATCAGTCAAACTTGAAGAATATGAAATTGAAATTTACAAGGCTGAGCTTGTAAAAAACATCAAACAGGCCTACTACCAATTTTGTCTTGCCTACACTGCCAAACAGATTTTGGAGGAATCAAAAATATTGGTAGAGCAAAATTTAAAGGACAACCGATCTCTTTTGGCAAATGGCAAAGGTCTTCCTGCACAGGTTCTTCGAGCTGAAAGTGAGGTTGAAAACATAAATGCTCAATTGATTGAAGCAGAAAATAAAATGGCAAATGCTTCTTATTATGTCAATTTTTTACTCAACAGACCTCTTCAAATCCCTGTAGCCTTTGAAATCCAAAAAATCGAGGAAGCTGAAATCTCAAGACTACTCCAAGAAGACAATTATTCTGGAAGGGCAGAATTGGTGAAAATCGCAACAGCTAAAAATATTCAGGAAACAGTGCTCAAAATGAACAGAAATTTTGCAGTGCCCAGACTGAACACATTTATGGACCTTGGCATGCAGGGCTTTGATTTTGATTATTCCCAACAAAGCCGGTATGCACTATTTGGTCTGAACTTGTCTGTACCCGTTTTTCAGGGCGGAAGAAACAGGAATGAGATCACTAGGACCAAAAATGAAATAGATGCCATTTCTTACCAAACGGAGTTATTGGACCATCAGATTGATATGTCCATCAGGACTGCGAAAAACAACATAAGAGCGGCCGATGCTGTCAAAAAATCAGCTGAAAGCAACTTTAAATCGGCATCTGCATACCTCCGACTCATAGACAAAGGGTACAAAGAAGGTACCAATTCTTTGATAGAATTTATTGACGCAAGAAACCAGTTTACCTTATCGGAGCTCAAAGTAACCATTGCCAATTATGGCCTGCTGAGTACAGTAGCCCAATTAGAAAGAGAATTAGAAACATTGAAATAAAAAATTATGAAACGTTTTATCCCAACCCTCCTACTTCTTATTCCCGTCATATTGGTATTGAATGCCTGCGGGACGGATGGAAAAGCAAGCAACAAAATCATTCCCCAAGGAACAATCCCCGTCAAAATCAGGCCTATAGAATTATCTGAAAACAAAATAGATATTCAGGGAACAGGCCAATTCACTACTGACGATGAAACAATGCTCTCCTTCAAAACAGGGGGAATCATTAGTCAGGTATTGGTATCAGAAGGAGACTACATCCAAAAAGGGCAATTACTGGCCACCCTGGACTTAACAGAAATCAATACCGGAGTAGCGCAGACACAATTGGCTTATGAAAAAGCCTTAAGGGATTACGAAAGGGTTCAGCGACTCTTCGCAGATTCCGTAGCCACTTTGGAACAATCACAAAACGGAAAAACCGCTTTGGATATAGCTACACAAAATCTCGAAGCGGCCAAATTCAACAAGAATTTTTCCCAGATCCGGGCTGTCAGCAATGGCTATGTACTTAAAAAGTATGCCAATGCCGGTCAACAGATTTCACCCGGTTTTCCAGTCCTGCAGACCAACGGAACCGGTAAAGGCAGCTGGAAATTAAAAGTTGCGTTGAGTGACAGGGATTGGGCATCTGTTCGGGAGGGAGATGTAGTTGAAATATCCACACCAGTTCAACCCAACAATCTTTACAATGGCCGGGTCAAAAGAAAATCCAAAATTGCTGATGCCATGACAGGCACCTACCAGGTAGAAATTGAGTTTGACGAAGCTGCACCCGAATACCTGGCTAGTGGTATGTTTGGCGCAGCCATTATACATGCCAGTCAGGAACAACCCACTTGGTTTGTTCCCTACGAAGCTATTTTAGATGCCAATGGAGGGAAGGGTTTTGTCTTTGTCACAAAAGACAAAGAAACTGCTGAAAAAATAACGGTGAATTTGGGTAGAATCTATGCAGACAAAGTTCAAATCCTCGAAGGATTGGAAGGATATCAGCATTTGATTGTTTCCGGGAGTGCCTACCTCAGTGACCGATCTTCCATCTCAATCCAAGACTGATTATGCGCATCTCAAATTTCGCAGTTAAAAACTACCAATTCACATTGGTGATTTTCCTGATGACCATCGCCTTGGGTGTCACCACTTTCTTCAATATGCCTAGAAGTGAAGATCCGGCGACAAATGCTCCGCAGTTTCCTGTTGTGATCATTTATCCGGGGACAAGCCCCGAAGACATGGAAGAATTGATTGTTGATCCTTTGGAAAATAGGATTTATGCTTTGGAGGATATCAAACGAATCAAAACAAAAATCAGCGATGGAGTTGCCGTGCTTGATGTGGATTACAAATACGAAAGCAATGTAAATGATAAGTATCAGGAGTTGGTTAGGGAAATCAACAGCATGAGGGATGAACTTCCCCAGGATATCCTGAGCATCGAGATCAACAAAGTAACTCCTTCGGGAGTAAATATTCTCCAAATCGGTCTGATCAGCGAAAACAGTTCACGAGAATCTTTAAAAAAATATGGAGAAAGACTGCAAAAAGAACTTGAAAGGATTCCTGAACTGAAAGAAGTGGAAATACACGGTCTCCCTGATGAAATCGTCCGTATCGACCTACAATTGGATAAAATGTCACAAATGGGGATTCCCTTACAAGCTGTTTTGGGCAGTATTCAAAGTGAGATAGGGAATATTCCCGGTGGCAGCATCGAGGCAGGATCTAAGGCTTTCAACGTCAAAACAAGCGGGAACTATGATGACCTGGATGAGGTAGCCAAAACATTGGTCTATTCGGCCAATGGAAAAAGCATTTCACTCAAAGACATTGCCAATGTCCATATGGATTTTGAAGAGGGCAAACATATTACGCGACTGAATGGGTATAGGAATATTTTTATAACAGCGGCATTAAAAGAGGGGAGCAATATCACCCAAGTACAGGAAAAGTACCTTCCTGTGATAGAAAATTTCAAATCCGATCTTCCACCCAATATAGATCTGGTTTTGGCCTTTGATCAGGCGGAGTTTGTCAACCGTAGATTGGGAGGTTTGGGTTTTGATTTTATGCTTGCGATCCTATTGGTGTCCATCACCTTATTGCCTCTTGGAGGAAGGGCCGCTGCAATTGTGATGATTTCCATTCCTCTATCCTTGGCCATAGGATTGATACTACTCAATTTATTGGGGTACAGTCTGAATCAGCTCAGTATAGTTGGACTCGTGGTGGCATTGGGGCTTTTGGTCGATGACAGTATCGTGGTGGTTGAGAATATTGAGCGTTGGATACGGGAAGGCCATTCCCGAATGGAAGCCACACTTTTGGGTACAAAACAAATCGGTTTGTCCGTAGTAGGTTGTACCATTACCCTGATTATCGCATTTATGCCTTTGGTCTTCCTTCCCGAAGGATCCGGCGATTTTATCAGAAGCCTTCCGGTAGCAGTCATTATGAGTGTTCTTGCATCGATGTTAGTTTCCCTTACCATCATACCCTTTCTTTCAAGCAGATTGCTCAAAGAGCACAGGAAAGGACATCAGGGGAACCTTTTCCTGAGGGTTTTACAAAATACCATCTCTAAAAGCTATGCACCTCTCCTGGAGCGTTCACTGAAAAGGCCTGTGCAGACTTTAGTGATAGCATTGGTGATATTCGTGTCTTCCATGGCATTTTTCCCGATCATTGGATTCAGCCTTTTTCCTGCCTCTGAAAAGCCACAGTTTTTGGTGAACATCATCACCCCAATACAGACAAAAATATCTGAAACAGATACGATTGCCAGAAAAGTTGAAGCTTCCCTGAAAGAAACCCCTGAAATAGATTTCTTTTCAACCAATGTCGGCAAGGGAAATCCTAGGATCTATTACAATGTCATTCCCGAAAATGAGCGGACTGACTTTGCCCAAATATTTGTTCAATTAGAGCCAAAAACTTCAGCAAAGGAAAAAATAAGGATTACCGAAAATCTCAGAAACCAATTCAGCAATTATGTCGGCGCCAAAATCGAAATCAAAAATTTTGAACAAGGTCCTCCGGTCACTGCCCCTGTTGAAGTCCGCATTTCGGGAGATAATCTGGACAGTCTGAGATCGATTGCCGCCAAAGTTGAGAAACTGATCAATGAAACCCCGGGGACAATTTATACCAACAACCCGGTAAGCAACCTAAAAACTGATATCAAAGTAGCCATTCAAAAGGACAAAGCACGGGCTCTGGGTGTAAATATTGTAGATATTGACCGATCAGTGCGGATGGCAATTGCAGGATTAAAGATGGGATCTTATTCCGATGCCAATGGCAACAAAAAAGAAATCATCGTCACGAGTCCAAAAGACGAAAGGGCTTCTTTGGTGAATTTTGACCGCCTATTTATCAACAACAGCCAAGGCGCAGCTATCCCAATCCGTCAGATTGCGGACCTGGAATTAGAAAGTTCACCATTATTTATAGATCACTACAACAAAAACAGAACAGTTTCCGTCACGGCTTTTGTACAGGAGGGCTATTTGGCCGAACGTGTCATCAAGGATGTGGAAAGTAAAATCAAAGGGCTCGAATTTCCCAATGGTTATAATTTCAAAATGGCAGGAGAAGCAGAAACAAGGGAGGAATCGTTTGGGGGTTTTCAAAATGTAATCATAGTGACAGTATTCCTGTTTGTTGCGGTATTGATTTTACTGTTCAAAACCTTCAAGAGTACAATCATTGTTCTATCTGTCATTCCTTTGGGAATGGTAGGGGCATTGACAGCATTATGGCTTACTGGCAACTCTTTGTCCTTTGTGGCCATCATTGGATTGATTGCCTTGGCAGGTATAGAAGTAAAGAACTCCATCTTACTGGTTGATTTCACCAATCAACTCAGGAAAGAAGGTAAATCATTGGATATTGCAATACGGGAAGCGGGAGAAATTCGGTTCCTTCCGATCGTATTGACTACCCTGACCGCAATCGGTGGTTTGATGCCCATCGCATGGTCCACCAATCCGTTGATTTCTCCTTTGGCGATTGTACTTATTGGTGGATTGATCAGTTCTACTGTCCTGTCCAGAATTGTGACTCCTGTGGTTTATAAGTTATTGCCACCAAGGATTGGGTAATTGGAAGGAAGTACAAAGTATAAAGTACAAAGTACGGTCAGTGCGAAATGATTAATCCCGTAGGATTTCCTGCCGAAGGCACGGCATGAACAATATAATAGCCCGGCAATTTATTGCCGGGACCCTATGGATGTCACGTCCCCAAAAGTACATTAGGTACGACCGATTTAAGATGTCTGAACTAGAAGTAAATAAAAAATGAAAGTGCTGAATTAGTAAAAATGATTTAAGACCCTCCTATTTAAAATAGGACTGATAAAAATTTACCTAATTCCTTAAAAAATCATAATTATTTAAACATTATCTAACAAACCACTATAATCAACGTTCTATTTAAAACTTAAATCTCAAAAACCTTTAATAAAGATTGCAAACACTTTATTCAATCAAACTTCAAAAATAAAATTTCACCCAAACCTTGAGTCCCCATCCGGAACATAGTACAAGATATTTCACCTTTTGGGTTTCATCCTTATCGGTGGAAAATTCATCACACCCGTACCTTTCCGGAGAGCTCAAATCTTATTTCTCACCTATCTTCACAATAAAATGAAAACAATTACCAACATGAAAAAAGCCATCAGTGTATTTAAAACCTATGGCATCCCTTTAACTGGTAAAAGAAAATCAGCAAACTTTTACCGAGAGCTTCAAATGGACAAAATGTTTGTAGACGGTCTGATATTCGAATTGGAATATGAACTGAAACGGGAATTGGAAGACGAAAAAGTTTCGAAAATTGAAACCCCATCCGAACTGATTGAACATTTGCTTTCTGCATAATCTTTCACTTCTTGAAAGAGGTTAGGAAATACTGATATGCGCAAAAACAATTTCATTTGGGCCTTTTTGATTCCTCTTTTTGCGGTCTATCTAATGTATGACAAAAATAAGTCTATGGTAAACGGGTTTACATCAAATCCCAGTCTTCTCACCATTTCTCCAAATGATGATTGGAAGGGAAATCCCCTGGATGGTAATGGCAGATTCACCAATCTATACTATCCATTTGAATCCAGTTTCGGAGATTTACTGAAATGGCAGACCAGTAAGAATCCCCAAAAGGAAGAAAAAAAGGCTGAAACACGAAAGTTATTGGTGGACTTTGATTCCACGCTGCTTTCAACTGGTGATGACTACCTGATTTGGTTGGGTCATGCCAGTTACCTGATGCAAATCAACGGTAAAACTTTTTTGACAGACCCGCTATTGTTTGACAATACTTTCTTAAAAAGGGAAAGTGAATTGCCGTTCCCAATTGAAAAACTCCCTGAATTGGATTATATCCTACTTTCGCATAACCATAGGGATCATTGTGACAAACAAACCTTAAAATACTTGGCTGAGATTAATCCCAAGCTCAAAATATTGACGGGACTGGGATTAGAAGAGGTGGTTTCTTCCTGGACCAATGGACATTTTATTCAGGAAGCTGGTTGGTACCAGCAGTATTCGGTTTTGGATAGTGGCCTTCAGATTACCTACGTTCCGACTAGACACTGGTCCAGAAGATGGTTATGGGATGACAATAAAAGCCTTTGGGGCGGTTTTTATATTCAAACAAATGATTATTCCATTTACTTTATGGGGGACAGCGGACAGGGACCTCACTTTGAAGATATCAAAAGCACCTTGGGTACTCCTGATTATTGCCTTATGGGTGTGGGCGCTTTCAAACCTGAATGGTTTATGCATCAGGCCCATATCAGTCCAACAGATGCCATTGATGCTTTCAATACCTTGGAGGGGAAATTTTTTATCCCCATGCATTTTGGGACTTTTAATCTTTCCGATGAACCAAGAATGGAACCCTGGGATATTTTGGTTCAGAACCGTGCAAAAATCCATGGAGAATTGGTGGAACCGATTTTGGGTCGGAACCTATTGAAAAATGAATGAAATCATGAAAAACATTAAAGTAATAGCTTTCGACGCAGATGATACTTTATGGGTTAATGAACCTTATTTCAGGGAAGCAGAGGAAAAATTCTGCGGATTATTAGAGGATTTCATTCCTCACCATACTGTCGATCAGGAACTTTTTAAAACAGAGATCAAAAACCTTCCCCTATATGGTTACGGGATAAAGGGTTTCATGCTAAGCATGATTGAAACTATTTTGAGAGTTTCTGAAAACACTGCTGATATAAAATTGGTAGAAAAGGCTATTCAAATTGGACAAGAAATGCTTCAAAAACCTATTGAACTATTGGAGGGAGTCGAAGATCTGCTTAAAAAACTTAATGGAGATTATAAACTGGTTTTAGCCACCAAGGGTGATTTGATGGACCAAGAAAGAAAACTAATCAAATCAGGCTTGGAGAAACATTTCCATCACATAGAGATCATGAGCGACAAAAAAGTCAGTGATTTCCAAAAACTTCTCAAACACCTTGACTGCCTTCCTGAGAATTTTATGATGATAGGAAATTCCCTGAAATCTGATATTTTACCTGTTTTGGAAATGGGCGGAACCGCTATTCATGTCCCCTACCACATTACTTGGATTCATGAGGAAGTAAGCCACACCATCGTTCATCCGAATTTTTATCAGGTAAAGAATTTGGGAGATATTTATGAGTTGCTTGTCAAATAAATTCTTAGTGCTTTGAAATCACGAAAGACCTGTTTTCAGACCATCCTGATGAATAGGACCGATTCAGGCAAAATTAACTGAAAGGCCTCATTCTGTTTTTTAGCAAGTCTTAGGAGGAAAAACCAACCGAATTGGGATTGGGAAACAGGGTAGGGCTCATTTACCGGTCATTTATCAAATTATTTTTAAATTTAAACAGGTAGCTATGGGGAAAGAAAAATCAAGTCCCGCTTTAAGTTAAGCTTGGGAAAATCAATTGAAAGTTTCTATTGATTTTGGCTTTTGAAATATTTTTTCTTTCAAATATTGGCTAACTTTAAGCTAAAGCTTGAAGCTTTCAGTTGTTAACCCAAACCCACAGCACTATGACCACTACTAACATTTACCTTAATTTCAATGGCAATTGCAGGGAAGCATTTGCCTTTTATCAATCTGTATTCGGCGGGGAGTTTGACTTCATGGCGACCTTCGGGGAAATGCAGACACAGGGAAATTACCCTTTAGCGGACAGTGATAAGGATATGATCATGCATGTTACCCTGTCTATCAGCAAAGAAACCATGCTTATGGGCAGTGATACCGGATCCAATTATCCTAATGTTACTTTCGGCAACAATTTTTCAATCTATGTCAATACAGATTCCAAAGCAGAGGCCGATGGCAAATTTTCAGCTTTATCAGATGGTGGCAAAATAAACATGCCAATGGAAGATACTTTTTGGGGTTCATACTTTGGAATGCTGGAAGATAAGTTTGGCGTAAATTGGATGATCAGTTTTGATACTAGCACCCAATAAATTCCCCATCATGAAAAAGTTAAAAATCGAAATCAAATGGGCAATCATATTTGCTTTGATGATGTTGGTTTGGATGTTGTTGGAAAGGCTATTTGGCTTGCATGACACCTATATAGCAAAACATCCGATTTTCACCAATTTTGTTGCCATCCCTGCCGTAGCCATTTACGTTTTGGCTCTTTTGGATAAAAGAGACAATTTCTATGAAGGTAAAATGACCTATGTCCAAGGACTTGCATGTGGGTTAATCATCACTTTGATTGTTACAATCCTCAGTCCATTGACTCAGGTGATTACATCCTTGGTCATTACCCCCCATTATTTTGAAAACGCCATTGATTATGCTGTTTCTGAAGGCAAAATGACCCAAAGTGGGGCTGAGGAGTATTTCAACCTGAAAAGCTATATCTTTCAAGGATTGGTCGGAGCACCTGTAATGGGTTTGCTGACTAGTATCGTAGTAGCCTTTTTCACAAGAAAAAAATAAAAATCATGGACAAAGCAACACAAACCATGTTGGATAATCTCCATAAAAACACAGGAAAATCTTTAGACAAATGGATTACCATAGTCAAAAACAAATCCCTTGGAAAACATGGTCAGATCATGAAATTTCTAAAGGAGGAAGAGGGGCTTAGCCATGGTTTTGCCAATTTGATCGCATTGAAAACCCTGGCCACAGATGCCGGGTCTGCAGAGGACAAAAATGAACTGATCGATAACCAATACAAAGGCAAGGAACATTTCAGACCTATCTATGATCATTTGATCATTGAAATCTCAAAATTTGGAAATGACATCGAAATCGCACCTAAAAATGCCAATGTAAGCCTGAGAAGAAAAAAGCAATTTGCCCTACTCCACCCCATCACCAAAACCCGTTTTGAAATTGGAATCAATCTGAAAAGTCAAGAACCTGCGGGAAAATTGTTGGCAAGCGGAAATGCCATGTGTACCCACAAGATCAATTTGACAGAAATATCAGACATAGACCAGGAAGTTTTGGACTGGCTGAAAAAAGCTTATGAAAATGCCGGCTAATATGAACTTAAGGTAAATGTCACGACAGAAATAATCATTCAACAACCTCTTATAAAAATTGAAAGATATCTTGGAAAGCACAGAATACTAAATAGTAAAACGGTTTATAAACATCAATGGAAAAAAAAATCAAATTTAAGACTTTAAAAGTATTCACACTTATATTTCTGGTCAACCTATGCTGGTTTTCCTTTACAAATGCCCAAGAAGTTTTGAAATTGGAAGATGGTCATTTACCTGGAAACGGAAAACTCGAACAAATAGACTGGCTGACCGGGTACTGGAAAGGAACCGGATTGGGTGGCGAATGTGATGAAATCTGGATGCCTGGCATTGATAACAGCATGGCAGGAGTATTCCGATTTGTGAACGACAGCAAAATCCAATTTACTGAATATATGGTAATAGAAGAACAAGGGGAAAGTTTGGCCATTAAGCTCAAGCATTTCAACCGTGACCTGAGCCCGTGGGAAGAAAAAGATAATTGGGTAGAATTTAAATTGATCAAAATCGAAGGACATACAGCCTATTTCGACGGTTTGACTTATCATAGGCAGGAAAATATATTGACCATCAGCCTTTCTTTATCCTCCAAGGACAAATTCTGGGTGGAAAAGTTTAGATTCGAAAAGGTAACCCAATAAGAATTTAAAATCACCGCCCAAATGAGCATTTTACTGCAAAGCCCAACTCCCGACCTTCAATCGAGCAAAAACTTCTATCTCAGATTGGGTTTCCGGCAGGCTACAGCAAATCCTTTGATTTTGACTGATGGAAAAGTTTTTATTGAAATTAACCCGGATCACTATGCCAGAGCAGGTATCAAATTATTCAGGGAAAGTTGGAAACCTGAAATCCAAAAACTCCAAGAATTTACTGCCGTCACCGCTATGGAAAATGGTTACCTCCTATCGGACCCAAGTGGAGTATGGATATATTTGATGGAATTTGTCGCACCCACAGAATTAGTGACGGATGACAAAAGTTTCAGTGTTTTGGGAAATTTTGCGGGATTGAGTTTGGAAACCACCGACATCCAAAAGTCGAAGGAGTTATATGAAGCTTTGGGTTTTACAATTTCCGGTGGATCTTTGGACCATGGCTATATTTCTTTGGAAAACCATGGCTTCACAATTTCCTTAATGAAACCACTCTCCTGCCCCCATCTTTTTTTCAATCCTTCCATGACTTATTTCAATGGTGCTGGAAATATTAAAGTCATAGAAAAAATCAGAAAATTAAATATACCCATTGCAGAAGAAATCACTCATTTCAACAATAATAGATTGGTCGACAATATCATCATCAGGGATCCTGGGGGCTTTGGATTTTTTATTTTCAGTGATTGATAATTCCCTCTTTTGTTGACTATCCAAAGAAGTGATTATCTTAGATGATCAAAATGTTAGCCGAATGAAATCCAAACTATTGATTTTCCTGGTCTTCCTCCTTTATATCTCTTGTGGGGAAAAATCATCTGAAAAGGAATCATACTATCCCGTAATCGGCTATATCCAATTGGATGATTCCGTATTGGAAATCTCCGAAATGGTAACGGATCTTGAAGTACCTTGGGATTTGGAGGCAGTAAGAGAGGGGGAATTGTGGTTTACACAAGTCAGCGGTTCGCTCCATAGGTTGGATATAAAATCCGGAGAGAAAAAAGACATCTTTCAGATTCCCGATTTGATAGCCAAAAAATCCTATGGTCTTTTGGGAATGACTGTTCACCCAAAAGAACCCTTAATTTTCCTGCATTATACCTTTGCTGTTCCCAAACAGGGCCAAGAGGAAGAAATCAGGTCAAGATTGGTCAGGTACGATTTCAAGGGGGACACACTGATCAATCCAAAAATCCTACTCGATAGTCTCCCAGGTGCAACTTATCACAATGGTTCTAGAATTGTAATTGCCAAGGATAATACCCTGCTTTTTTCCCTAGGAGATATTGGAAAAGTAAACCTGACACAAGACAAAGATTTTCTGGGTGGAAAAATTTTAAGAATAAACCTGGATGGAAGTATTCCAAGGGACAATCCGTTTCCTAACAATCCGGTATGGGCAATGGGATTGCGGAATACCCAAGGATTGGTATTTGGAAAACAGGATCAATTGTACGGGTCGGACCACGGGCCTGCAAATGATGACGAAGTCAACCTTTTGGTCAAAGGGGGGAATTACGGATGGCCGGATGTGCAGGGTTTTGTTGACAATGAAAAAGAGACTGCTCACGCAGGAAAAGTGGATGTGATAGAACCTTTGGCAGCGTGGACACCCACACTTGCTGCCGCAGGATTGGCTTATTTTGGAAATAAAAACATCCCCGAATGGGAAAACAGTCTTTTGCTGGCCACTATGAAAGGACGTTCTTTAAGGGTTTTACATTTGAATAATGAAGGAACCAAAATAGTCGAGAAAGATATTTTTCTCCAAAAGCATTTTGGCAGAATCCGTGATATCAGTGTTTCACCATCAGGCGATATATTTTTAAGTACGAGTAACAGAGATTGGCATCCCCGATTCCAACCTTGGTTATATGATGGTTTGCCCGAGGGACCGGACCGGATTTTAAGGATACGTAAAATGAGTAAAAATGTGATGATTGATCCTTCGAAGCAGATTTTCAAGAAGGAATTGGAACCTATTGAATTACTGGATGAAAACTGGTCTTATGAGGTGCCCAAAGAATTCGATGCCGGAGCCCAACTCTATACACAACATTGTCTTACCTGCCATGGACCGGATGCTGAAGGCTCTCAGGATTTAATTCCTCCCCTTTCCCAAACAGATTGGGTGACCGGAGATAAAGGGCGGCTGATCCGAATCATGCTTTTAGGTCTGTCCGGAGAAATTGAAGTCAATGGTGCCACCTACAATCAGGAGATGCCTGCTTATAACCACCTCTCAGATCAAGAAATAGCAGATTTACTTACATTCATTAGAAATGAATTTGGGAACAAATCCGGTGCTGTCATCGCGGGAGAGGTCTATGAAGAAAGGAAAGGCTTAAAAAGGTAATATCAAAGGAATCAAAAAGATTGCCAAGATCATCACCATCACCGTAAAAGGCACCCCCACTTTTATAAAATCACCAAATTTGTAATTGCCCGGAGCTACCACCAAGGTATTGACAGGAGATGAAACAGGGGTCATAAATGCAGAAGAGGCAGCCAATATTACCGCCATAGCAAATGGATAGGGAGAAAGTCCAAGTTCATAAGCCATGGCTACAGCAATTGGGGCCATCAGAACAGCCGTAGCAGTATTGGAAATAAACAGTCCCAAAATTGCAGTGATGAAAAACAATGCTCCTATTGCTACTCTTGGCGCACTGTCTCCTACCAAAACCAAAAGGGCATCCGATGCCATTTCCACCCCACCTGTTCTTTGTAAGGCGATCGAAAAAGGCATCATCCCCACGATCAAAACCAAACTTTTCCAACTAATGGAATTATAGGCGCTGTTCATGTCCACTATACCAAAAACACCCATCAGCAAGCAACCCAAAATCACCGCGTGAACATTAGGCAGCAATCCAGTTACCATCAACCCTACAACCAATCCCAAAATTATCAGCGCATGGGTACCTTTGCCGGCAGCCGGTAGCACTTCCTCAAACTCTGTGGGCATATTCAATAATATGATATCATCAGAATCCTGAAACATCCTTTTGATATCGTCCCAGAATCCTGCAAATAATATTGTATCTCCAACTTTCAGTTCTATATCCAGTAAGTCTTCGGTAATTGGCCTGTCCCCTCTCCAAATCCCAATGACAGTCAACCCCGTATCTGTACGGATTCTTGCATTGATAACGGATTTACCGACCCAAGATGATTCAGCAGGCAGAATCGCTTCGGTCATTCCAAGTTCCTGGGAAATCGAAGTGAGATATCCCTTTCCTCCCGATAACTTTATTGGTTCTACACCATATTTCAAAGCCAACTCATTGATTTTTACTTCAGATGTACCTGAATCCAACAACATGATGTCACCGGTCTTAAAATCCATTTGCTTGGTCGGACGATTAAAAACAGTCTTTGAGCCCTCTTTTCTTTCAACAGCTAGCAAGTTGATACCGTTTTTCCCAAAATCAAGTTCATTGATCTGCAACCCTAATAAGGGAGAATCCTCCAAAATCTTAACGCGATACTCTCTTTTTTCCAAATTGTACTTGGAGATCAGGTCTTTGAAAGTAGGTTTTCTTCTTTTTTTACCTGTCAAATCAGAATTGTCAGGGAGCCATTTTCGGGCCACCAACATATAAAGAACTCCCATGATCAAAATAGCCAATCCAAAAGGGGTAATGGTGAAAAAATCAAATCCCCCTTCTCCCTGCCGCATCAATTCTGAATTGACCACCAAATTGGGTGCAGTCGATATCAAAGTCATCATCCCGCTGATCAAAGCAGCAAAACTCATAGGCATCATCAAATGACTTGGAGAAATACCCGTATTGTTGCAGATTCTGAATACAACAGGAATAAAAATGGCCACAATCGCAGTAGAACTCATAACCGAACCCAATCCTGCTACTGCAACCATCAATAAGACCAATAATTTGGTTTCGTTTCCGCCTGCCTTAACATTGATCCAATCACCAAGATCTCTGGCCACACCTGTCCTAACCAAACCCTCCCCTAGTACAAACAATACAGCAATCAATACGATATTCGGGTCACTGAAACCTACCAATGTCTCTTCTACAGTGATGATACCTGTAAAGGGCAAAGCTGCAATCATTATCATTCCTACAGCATCCATGCGAGGTTTGTTTTTGATAAACATAGCAATCGCCGTAGCCAGTAAAGCCAGCACCCATATCAATTTAAGATTGAATCCTGAATCTGGTAAGTTTTGGAAAAACCCTAAAATAAGAAGGCCGAAATGAAGTCTAAGAAATTGGAGGCTTACGGCTAAAGCCGACATAATCAAAAACATACTAATGAGGGAGAAATTATAAAGGAAATCAAAATCAGCTTTAAAGGTAAAGACTTATTCCAAATTGAAAAACAAATCAATGATTTCAGAGCAAAGTGAAAACTGAAGATTTAAAGTTTTCCCATAATTACCTTATAACTAAGAATACACATGTTTTCTAGGAACTATTCAAATTATCCATTTGAAAATAAGATAAAAACAAGAATAAAATTCCAAAAAACAGCCAAAACTTCCTTTATAGCATATTTTTATTGTTTAACAGCTATAATTTATTTGTATGATTTTCAGTGAATTATAAGTATTTTATTGTTTCTATTAAAAAAAGTCAATTTAAAATGTATAATTTTTAAAAAGTAATTTGTTACATTTAAAAAACATTTAACTTATTGTAAAGTTAAATCACCCTGAATAGTGCTTATTAATTACCCATAAATGAATTGTCTTATGCAATGGGATAAAATTATACTTGTCGACGACGATGCGGTAACAAGTCAGGTCCATAAAAGACTGATAGACCATATTGGTTATAATGGAGAGGTTGTATTGCTTCAAGATGGTTCCAAGGCCATGAATTATATTCAGTCCCATTTGACCGAACCTCAAGTCAAAAAGAAAAGAGGTTTAAAAGATTTGGTATTATTGGACCTGCACATGCCGGGGACAAATGGATGGCATTTTATGCAGCAATTCAGAAAATTTGATAAAAAAACAAAAAATAAATTCAGAATTGTAATGGTTAGTAGTTCCATTCATCCTGATGATATTGAACCCATCAAACTAATTCCTGAAATAGAAGAATATATCATCAAACCACTTTCAGTCGACAGATTAAAAAATCTGATTTACGGATAACCTTTCTTGGCCTTTTCACCGATTGGAGAACCTTTCTCAAGCCTTCATTTTTTGATCTTCCCCTCTTTCATATTCAATAAAGATTTGTTTATCGAGTGATGTGCCTCTCGATTGGTCTGAAGTGAATTTCAGGAAAATCATCTTGAATAACTTTTTTATTTTCCCAAGAACCTGCTTTTCATTATATTCATTCGACTTATCCATCCAATCAAATGAGAAAAATTAATCAAAACCTTGTTCTGACTTGCTGCATCCTTTTTTTCCTGCAACCCTGCCCAAAAAGTCAAATTCGCCTTGAACAATAAAACCGGAGGTGTCATGATCTGGCAATTGAGGGGCGACAGTGAAGGCCCACATTCACTGCTCGATGTCATCACTATCACCATTGAATCTGCAGAATAATCGGACAACGCATGATTTGATAAATCACGAGATCGGCTGAAAAGTCAAAAAGATTCCCTCAACAACGTGGCTTTCCTGATAGCTGAAAAATCAGCCTCCATCTCATAGTAAATCAAAAAAGCATTGTCAATTCTATCAGCATCTGTTATGTAAGGCATTCTGACGTATTTGCTACCCACCCCGGGAGGCCAGGCCGCTGCAGATACCCTAAAGGCTATCTTCCCCTTGTTTACCCCTATTTCTCTAATTGTCAGACTGTTTGTATTCCCATTTGTAAGCCTTGCGGCAACAAACGACCCCTTTTTGATTTTTCCTGTTTCCGGGTCTATTTCACAAATGGCACTGACCTTTGGACCTCCCCCTTTTTCATATCCACTTTGAAATACCCCATCGAATGCCCCTTCCCACACCTGATGCTTGTTGAGATATTTACCATCATTGCTACCTCCATCTACAGTAAAAACCGCCAATAGCTTACCCTCTTCAAAAGCGATAACGGTTCCTCTTCCATCTACCGGCGTTTCTTCATATTTGATTCTCCAAACGGTCTCACCATTTGGCTTGGTTTTGAGTATAAAGGGATCCTGATTTATGCTGCTAACTTGGTCATAACCAATTTTAAAAGTATTGCCCTGAGCATCCTGGACTTCTGTGCCTTTGGATAAGACAACAGTTGAATTCTGATCTTGCTGCGGTCCTTCAATTTCTGATTGACAGGAACAAATATAAAAAAGACCAAAAATCCCAGCGAGAAATGGGAGTTTTTTCATGACATTCTTAAGTGGGTGATTTTCAAATGTATTAAAGATTCCGGAAATTCCACAAAATTTGTTTCCGAACAGATAAAAAAACGGGGTTCCAAAAAAATTCAGAACCCCGGATAAAAATTTTACAGGTATTTTACCACATCCACGGTCTGTTTGAATATTTTATTTTTGATGGACCTTATGAATCAATCAGGAAATTTTCCGCTTAATAAAGAAGTATACACTTTTGCTATCATTTGTAATCTAAGTTGATACTTCCGCCCGAACTCGCCATGGAAATTAAAACTCCGCCTCCATTGGATTTTCCTACAATTTTATCCCGTTTCATTTCTCCTTCGAAGTTAGTAAGTTTTGTACTTACATTTCCTCCTTTCAGGTCCAGGTCCATAGGCAGGTCTTTTGGGATTGAAGCTGAAATACTGCCCCCACTGCTTTTTAGGGTCAAGGCTCCTTCTATCGTGTTGAGATCGGCTTTGATGCCGCCACCACTTGTGCTGGCATAAACCTTCCCTGAGACATTTTCCAAATTCACACTGCCTCCGGAAGAATTGACAACAAGATCTCCCTCCGTTCCCGAAACTTTCACCGAACCACCGCTAGTGTTGAGATCCAGCATTCCTGTAAATTCTGAAATGGAAAGACTTCCGCCTGAGGAATTTGCAATAACATTTCCACTTGAAGCAGATATTTTGACACTTCCTCCACTGCTTTTTATGTTTTGCTCCCCATCAATTCCACTGATTGAAATAGAACCTCCGCTCGAATTCAAATCACCCGAAGTCTGGTATGGCACCTTGATATCAAATGAGAAATTGAGGTTATTTCCATTTGACCAATTCATATTCCCTTTGTTGGAGACTGAAACAGAAACGGTATTCCCACTTTTATCAATGTCTATTTGATAATTTTCAAGACGCTTTTGGACGTCAGAATCATTGAGATCTACTGATTTACCGTTTCTTCTCACGTATACATCGACCACCACCTCATTACCTTCTGTCCCTTCAATGGAAACACTCGACCCCGAGGTCCTGGTTTCAATTTTTCCCAGACCGGAGAGGGTAAAGGATTTGCTTAAATAAGGATTATTAAGTGCTGATACTTGTACCTGGACAAATATCATACACAAAACTAAAACTGAATGATTAAGAAAGGATTTTTTCATTGTAAAAAGGTATAAGTTTAACTCAATTGGTTTAGCACTAAAACCAATGCGAGTACTGTGCCAAGCTTTACAACCCCATTTTTGCTAGTTAATGAGGCTTTTCTAAAAACCATACTACAAAAATTGAACACTATTGTCCGAAATCGACCAATTTCAAATGAGGACAATCTTCCATTGGAACTAAAATTTCCCCATTTCAATCATCTCAAGCTTTTCCCTGATTTTTTAGCTATGATAAATTACTATGATAATCGATGGCCAGTTGCCTATTTTTATTCTACCAATATATTCCCCCAACTAATCCCTAAAAAAAGATTCTTTATCAGATGTACTGGTTCATGGAGAGGGGATTCCGGATCTTATATACTCTATTGAAACTCCTAACCCAAAAAGGATTCTGTACTATCCCAAACATCAAAAGTAACTTCTATCACCATCTTTATAAAAAATAACCCCTAAATTAGAAATCTATCGAACTGAAAATCATATGAAATACCATATCTCAAAAAACATAGCCCCCCAGGATTTTCTGGTGGCCAAAGATAAAATAACCGACGCCTTGAAAACGGAAGGATTCGGGGTATTGACCGAAATTGATATCCAGGCTACCATGAAGAAAAAGTTGGATAAGGATTATAAACCTTTTTTGATTTTGGGTGCCTGTAATCCAACTTATGCTGACAAAGTGTTGAGCATTGACCCAAATATGAGTGCAATGCTGCCTTGCAATGTCAGCTTAAGGGAATTGGATAACGGTGAAATTGAAATTTCAGCAGTAGACCCCATTGCAGCAATGGCAAGTTTAGGTAATCCATTGATTGAACCACTTGCCAGAGATGTACAGGAAAAACTTGCCAGAGTAATTGATGCCGTAAAATAAATTTCGGGGGTACGGAACAATGGGATTTTGATTTCCCAACCCGCACCCCCAAATTTCCACCCTTTACATCCCATCCTAACCTCGTTTCACGTTGTCCGAAGCCGGTGGCTTCGTGATTCTTGATTCCAAGAGTTTGTAACACCAGCCCTTTTTTGACTCTCGCTATTCCCAAATTTTCCTAAAACATGACCAAAATCATTGGAGCCATATAATCAATAGATTACATTTGATTATCCACCAAACCTGATTTTACCCTTTATTTAATTACATTCTTTAGTTTAAAAATTAAAATAAATTCCGTTTTCCTTCAATTTTGAGGAAAGGGTTTTATTGAAAATGGGACTCTAACCAAAACTAAATAAAGTGATGAAGCAGATCTGTTTGATTTTCCATACCCATCAACCGGTGAGGTTAAAGGATTATAGGTTTTATGAAATCGGAGGAACAAGCTCCTACTTTAATGAGGAACTTAACAAAAATTGGTTGACCAAAACTGCCAATAAAAAGTTTATCCCTGTCAATAAGGTTTTGCTTGACATTTTCAATAATCCCCATTTACAGTTCAAAGTGAGTTTTTCATTTTCCGGATGTACACTTGACCTATTTGAAGCGTTTACCCCCAATTTGATTGAAAATCTAAAAATGATGAATCAAAGAGGTAACGTGGAATTTTTGGGAGAAACCTATTCCAATACCTTGACCGGAGAATCCTCTCCGGAGGATTTAATCTTTAGGATCGAAAATCAAAAGAAAAAAATATTCAATTTATTTGGGCAAATACCTAGTTCTTTCAGAAATAACGGATCGCATTGCAACTTTTTTTTAAGCCCCATATTGGCAGACCTTGGATATAAAGTTTTGCTGAACAACACCGCTGAGGTTTTTGTATCACTAACCCATCCTAATACTATATATCAATTCCCGGAAAGACCTGATATCAAATTATTATTCGGAAACAAAGAGTTGGCAGAAGCAATATCTGAACCAAAAGGCAACGACTCCAAAAAACCAATGACGGCAGATTTACTTGTAAAATGGATCAATGAATTACCTGAAGAAGAAAATATTGTCACGCTATTTATTGACTACAGCACATTTATCAAAGACCAATCATCAGATACAATTTTAATGGATTTTTTACGGGAACTTCCCAACAAAGCGAAGGAAAGCAATATTGGATTTATCACTCCTGCAGAAATCATAAAGAATAAAAATTTCAAGGAAATGCCTATTTCAACGAAATCAATCCAAAGTCAGAAAAAAACAAATAAAATAGAAGCAGAAGATAAATTACTTCAAAAAGAAATCTTTGATTTATTGTTTTCCTTGAAAAACAAAGTCTATAAAACGAAAAATGATCACCTGATCAAGACATGGTATTACCTGCAGGATTATAATCATTTTGGAATTTTGGATCAAAAAAATCAATCCAAAGATTTCAATCAATATGGGTTTCAAGAAACTATTGGCACCTATATTTCATTAAGAAACATCCTTCAGGATCTTTCCTCCAAAGTGAACCTTCTTCTTGAAGAAAAAAACTGCGATTTTGGACAAACATTTAGGTTATCTGATCCAAATAAATGGTCATTTCAAAAAGACACCATACCCAATAAGGAACAAAAATATTTGATTTTTTAAATTCATTAAGAAAATAGGTATTCAATCTTTCCGGAATTTTGTCCTAAGACTTTCAGTGGACTATTTATATTGATTGAATTTTAAACGCGGCTCTCTACTTCTTTATAATACACTCTATTACCACTGCTCCAATCCCAATAGCTTCTTACCAAGTTCAGAAAGTTCTGCTACGCCATATTTGGTTTGTTCCCAGTTTCTTGGATCACCGGGAAAGGCATAACCTGAAGGGGCTATTTTATTTTTCCAGGAATTGATGCGCCATTGTTTGAGGGCTTCGTTGTCTTCTTCCGCAGGCATCATGGAGATATATTGGGCAATTCGGACTTTATCGGAATGATTGGCTCTGATTCCGTGGGGAAGCAGACTGTTGAAAATCAATAAATCCCCTGCATGTAGTTTTACTTTGACGATTTGATCTTTGAATGCTGAAATATCTGGTTGAAAACGATTTCTGTATGCAGGCTGGGTCAGCTTCCAAGTTTCATAAGTCCGGTACAATTCAGGGATGCATTGAAATCCTCCCATATTTTCATCGATCTGATCAGCCAAGGCCAAAACACCCTGAACATTTTGGGGCTTGGTTTCAGGGTCATAGTCCCAATGAATAAATGCCTTGTATTCATGCCCTGGTCTGATAGGGAAATTCAGGTTTGCCCTGTCAATGGTTACCCATAATTTATCTGTTCCCCAGATATCCACAAATGCATCGTAGATTTTTGGCACTTGTCTGTTGTACCATAATTCCTGATGATTATATACTTCCACCATTCCTGTCCCTATCAATTCTTTCATCTCCATTTCCTGATTGGGTCTGGCATACCAAGTACTTGGATTGTTTGGATCCTTTTCTTCAAATTCCCATAAGAAGGAAGCTGTTTTAGCAACCTGCTCCTTAGATACTGCATTTTTGATGACTATATAGCCATTATGAATCCAAAACTGCCAATCCTCTTCTGATAAAACTCCGAGCTTATTACCATTGGAGCGATCGTTTAATCGGATTTTACTGCTTGTTGCAGTGGATGGATTTCCGGGGATTTCCTTATGGTTTTTATTGGGACTATCCCTGTCTGTTGGGTTCATTGCTTTCGTTTCCATCTTATTCAAAGTGATGCTAAGTGGTTGTATCACAATATAATGATATTTTAAAAAAGAGATTAATCCTTGCTTTTAAATTTCTCCAAAAATTCTCAAGGAACCCGCTCCTCGTGATTTGCAATCGCGAGGACAGATGAATGGAATTTGCAATTCCAACCTTCATCTTAACGGAAACTAGGATTACAAATCCTGGTTATCTGTCGTTCGCCATTACAAATGTCGAACAGCAGCTCCACTTACATGGTACTTGGTACATTGTACTTGGTTCATACCTCCACCAACTTCCACTTTCCCCTCCTAAAAACCAAAGTACTCACTACGGCATGAAGCGAGTGACTAACGGCAATTGCAACAAATACTCCGGTGGCACCCATTTCTAAAGTTTTTGCGAGAAAGTAGGCAAATGGAATCTGAAAGCCCCAAAGCACTGCCAAATTAATGATAGTTGGAGTCTTGGTATCTCCGGCACCGTTCAAAGACTGACTCATCACCATCCCATATCCAAAAAACACATAACCCAAACAGATGATTGTCAATCCCAATCTGCCCACTTCAATCACATCAGGTTGCTGATTGAAAATCCCGATAAAAAACCCTGCCCCAGCAATAAATATGATCGAGCAAAATCCAAGAAAAATGGCAGTGTAATGTGCTGATAGCCACGCGGATTTTTCAGCCCGAGCAGGCTGCAAGGCACCTAGATTTTGCCCCACAAGTGTAGCGGCTGCATTGGACAAACCAAATGCCGGTAGCAATGCAAAAATGATCAACCTCACCGCGATGGTATAACCTGCCAAAGCCACAGAACCTGAATCAGAAATAATCCGCATCAGAAATATCCAAGAGGCGGATTCAATCAAGAATTGCCCCATGCCTCCGGAAGCTACCTTAAGAATTGTCCAGATAGTTTTCCAGTTCATCTTCAGACTTTCCCAGTAAAATTTAATGATGGATTTGCCATTGAAAAGAATGTAGAACTGATAAATTACTCCTATACCTCTTCCTGTAGTGGTAGCCCAAGCAGCACCCTCCAAGCCCATAGCTGGTATGGGACCCAAACCAAAAATCAAAATGGGATCAAGCACAATATTAAATCCATTGGCTATCCACAGTGCCTTCATGGCAACAGCGGCATTTCCTGCACCCCTGAATATACCATTGATGAGAAAAAGTAACATTACGCAGACATTTCCGCCAAAAATGACCTGTGTATACCGGTACCCCATCTCTATCACATCTGGTTCTCCGCCCATGATTGCCAACATATTCTTTGCTTGGAAAACACCCAAAATGGCTACAGCTATGGCAAAGAAAGAGCAGACAAAAATTGCCTGGAAAGCCGCTTTTGATGCTTCTACCGGTTTTTTCTCCCCTATCCTCCTCGCTACTATAGCTGTTGCTGCCATACTCAGCCCTATAGCTATGGAATAGATTATTGTCAGCACTGATTCAGTAAGACCTACTGTGGCTACTGCATATACACCCAACTTTCCCACAAAGAAAATATCCACTACTGCAAAAAGTGATTCCATTACCATTTCCAGAATCATGGGGACAGAAAGGTAGAATATGGCTTTTTTGATGCTGATATTGGTAAAGTCTTCTTCAAGACCCCTAACAGCCTGTTTAAAATGTCTGATGAAATTTCTGAAAGTCATAACGGTAAAATTTTCCCATAGGGATAATTGAAAATTATCAACAAGTATCACCTAATGGATACTGAAAGACGAACCGGGGAAAAAACTATGACTTCATAACACAGCAAAAATGGGAGAAAAAAATCTGAATCCCAAAACTGTATCCATATTTTACCCCAATATTTATCTGTCGGAATAATTGAATGAAAATCCGATCGAGAAATAATATCGAAGGTTGTTATCTGATGAATTTCCGCCTACCCCAGCCACGATTGGCCCTAAGAAAGATTTGTAGGTAATATCTGCTCCATATCCTATAAATGCAGTATCCACGAATTCTGAAATGATGGAAGTTTCACTACTCCCCAAAGGGACATGTAGGCTTGAACCAATCACATTTGTACCGGTCCTGAGATAGATGTTAGTGACCGGGACATACTGGAATTCAAGTCCCAATTTGGCAAAATTGGGAGAAACCAATTCTCTGTAATTCAAGCCCCATACCCTGGTATCAGTGAATCTAACTCTTTGATGTCCACCTACAATATAGGTGTCAAAAATTTTAAAACTGGGCTCTCTGGAAAATGTAAGGCCCGTTGCAGCTGAAGGAATGATTTGAAATTTAGGTGATAGTGGAAAAAATTTGATGTATTTTAGGTAAAGAGAAAAATAACTAGCCGGTGTCAGGAAATCTATAAAATCATCTAGTGACTCAGATGGAATCCCAATATTTCCCTGGTTTAAAAACAAAGTATCTATTCCGTCTTCCAACCGGATCCCATAATTATTCCCAAACAAATAAACAGGTTCTACAATTGCCTCAGCACCTTTGGTTGCAAAATTGCGATCATTAAGTGAATTGCGGTAATACAGAAATCGGAGTCCTGAAAAATTTCTGTATGCATTTCTTACATCAGAAGGAACTGTGATGTCAAATTTTGACTTAGAAAAGTTTCTTTCAGTAAACATCCCAACTACGAATGTTTCCTTCAAGGATTGGGTGGTCATGATATTGGCACTTATCCTACCTTCCCTATTCACACTGATATCTGTTTCCTCACCGTCCTGATAATTGGGAACTTCCTGATTAAGATAATTGAACCGGAGATTGAAGGCATACTTTTTCACCTGCCCAAAATACTTATAGTAGTCCATTCTGAACTTGGGATTTTTGGAAATATCCCCTATTAAAACCATTCTGGAAGATTTGCCGATTAAATCCCTCATGGTCAGGTTCAACAATAGACCTGTCGCAAACTGATTATCAAAATGCACGGAGGCAAATAGCAGGTTTTTGGGCTTCTCGTCCGTTCTGATCAAAAGCTTATGATTATCGTCCTTTTTGTTTATCAAAGAATAATCTACCCTATAAAACCCATTAATTCCAAATACCCTCGACATTCCTTCCCTCAATTCGGCCCTTGTCAATAAATCCCCCTCGGAGACATTCAATTTGGATTTGACCAAAAGGTCAGAAAACAGCCTATTGCCCTGTACCTCTATTTCATTGATTTTAATCGGCTCCACTTCCAATCCGATACCTTCGGTTGCAACGAATATTCCCAAGCTATCGGAAAGATTCTGAAATTTATGGAGATTATTTTGTCCTGCAATTTCACCCAACTCCAGAATTTCCCTGAATTTATTAAAGCTCCCTGTTGAATAATTTTTTAGATCAGGTTTGATATAGATATCTGTATCCGCAATATTTTCCCTCAATTTACTGTAGGATTGGCTCATAGCAATCTGCATCAAAATCCCTGAAAAAGTGCCTAATTCCTTGGGATCTATAAAATCTTCATCGCCAACATTAACTCCAATCACAATTTCTGCCCCCATTTCCCTGACCACATCTACCGGATAATTATTGACCACACCTCCGTCCACCACCAAAGTGCTGTCCATATCAAAAGGTGTGAAAAAAGTGGGTATGGCGATACTTGCCCGAAGAGCATCATGCAGGTATCCATCCTTGAGAATAACACCCTTGCCGGTTTTTACATCGGTAGCAATACATCTAAAAGGAATGGGGAAATCATCAAAATCCTGAATATTATTGGCAGGCCAGGTGTAGTAATGAAGGGTTTCTGAAAGCATCTGACCATGAATCAATCCTGAAGGCAAGGCAACCTTTCCATCTATGACAGGCAATTCAACCAAATATCGGTTATAGTATTCCTTTTCCTCAAAAGCTATGTTGTTCAACTCCACTCTATTGGTGATCAGCAATTCCCAATCAATATTCAGAATGATTTGTTCAAGTTCGTCAGCACTGTATCCCAAGGCATACAATCCTCCCACCACAGAACCCATAGATGTACCTACAATGTAATCTGGCCGGATACCAGCCTCTTCCATGGCTCTTAAGATTCCCACATGTGCCAGACCTTTGGCTCCACCACCACTCAAAACCAATCCGATTTTAGGTTTTTCGTTCTTATTTAATTCTTGACCAATCAGAGGCTGAATCAGTGTGATTGCAAAAAATAAAACCAATGAAAAGGTAAGAGACAAATATTTTTTCATAAACGAGAGCAATAAAAACTTCAAAATTTTATATGGAACTAAGGAATCTATGTGAAGATAATAAAGTGTTTGTTTTTTAATTTTATATTACTCAATATGTTTTTAAATTAGCTTTATATTTTGGACAACTAAACAATTTTTTTTAGGAGAAAAACAACCATGAAACCTATAAACCAAGAAAAAAAATTACTGAAATTCTCTGTATATGGTGCTTTATTTTTTGCAGTGTTAGCCGTGATATGGGGAGTTGTCGAAAATTCTAAAATCATTTTGTTTGATGGGATTTATTCATTGATCAGTGTGGGGCTTTCGATTATTTCTCTGATTACGGCATCTTATATGCAAAAACAGGATTTTGATAGATTCCCTTATGGAAAGGAAATGATAGAACCCATTATTATTTTGGGTAAATTTTTGGTGATCACCATCTTATGTCTATTCTCTTTTTTTTCTGGGGTATCCACTTTATTGTCAGGAGGTCAGGAAGTCAATGCCGGATCAGGTATGATTTATTCTGTCTTAGCTACTGCAGGTTGCTATCTGGTCTATTTGTATCTGAAAAAAAAGCAAAAGCTGAACGGTTCCGGACTGGTGGATGCTGAATCCCAACAATGGTTAATGGACACTTTTTTAAGTTTGGCAGTATTGGCAGGTTTTGTTTTATCTTTTGGATTGGGTTATTCAAAATACCAAAACCTTCAACCCTTTATGGACCCGTTAATGGTCATTATTGTTTCAGGGTATTTTTTGAAAGTTCCCATCACCAACATGGGAAGGCAAATCCGTGAGGTACTAGATATGAAAGCTGATGATAAATACCTCGATCTTTGTGAAGAAATTGTGGATGACATTGAAAAAAAATACAAATTTCAGGAATCATTTCTAAGAGTATCCAAATCAGGCCCCAAACTTTTTATTGAAATTGATTTTGTTGTGTCTCCTGAAGCTTGGCAGCCCTCTCTTTCAGAACAGGATCAAATCAGGGAAGAAATACTCCTTCAGATGCAGCCAATTTCACTGAAAAAATGGCTTAACGTGGCATTTACAAATAATAGAAAGTGGGCGGTGTAAAGAATATCTTTGACGGCTTTTTCCTGACCACTAATATTAGGCGGAGTGGATTTAATCAATTTGGGGGTGTTTATAAAAAGATTCAAACCTTCGGATTTGAGGACTCATTTTCAATTTTTTGGATAAAAACCCTATACTAAAATTGTCTTTTTTTTATAAAACTGTATCGTTGAATACAACAATTAATTATATTTGGAAATAAAAAAGGGCGGATCACTGACCCGCCCTTTTGTTAATTTCAACCCTAAGTTTGTACTTGATGACCAAGATTCTGGTACGATCTTGACCATCTCTCAAGGACTTTCTTCCAAATCTCTAGTAGGAAGTCTAGTCCAAAGGTTAAAATCAGAAGGATGAATTTTTCATTCATAATTTTTGATTTTAATTGTTAAACATAAAATAAGCTTTGAGTTTTCTTCCAATTGGAAAAGAAAATTTGAAGCTTTTTCTTTTCCTTCAAACTCATAGTTGTAAATATAAATAACAGAAAATAAAAAGGCCCTTTGACGTGCAAACTTTCCTGATTTGTGGATAACTATTTTAATTTTTGTGCTTTCAGACTTCTTCCCATGTTCAGCCAATGTACACAAATAGGTGAACTCCTTACCTTCAAGACCATCAGGGTTTTAAAACCTCAACGGTCTTGATTCTTGGCTCTTGTATCTTGGCTCTTGCTTCTTGATTCTTTGATTCCTGCTTCTTATCTTACCCAATAATTCCAAATTATGCGTCCAATTCATAAAACCTTTCTCTTTCTTCTCCTTTTCACCTTTCCCCCTATTGAACTTCCTGCTCAGAATCAAAGTCAATGGGTTGAAGTATCCAAATTTGTAGATGGGGATACTTTTTGGATCAGCAATTCCAAAGGTGAACAAGAGAAGGTCAGATTGTGATCGGGGTGGATGCACCTGAATCGAGAAGGACAGGAAAGAAAGAAATCGGATATTTTGGCAAAGAAGCTGCTTCCTATGCAGTCAAATTATTGGATGGAAAAAAAATCCGCTTGGAATATGATGTGACCAAATATGACAGGTATAAAAGAACGCTAGCCTATGTCTTCTTAGAAGACGGCACTTTTCTAAATGCACATTTGGTCGAAAATGGCTATGCCATGGTCATGACTGTTCCACCAAATGTAAAATATGCAGATCTGTTTGTTAAGCTTCAGAACGAAGCCAGGATACAAAAAAGGGGATTATGGGCTATTCCATAATCCCCTTTTTCAATTATCAATTATTTATCTCAAGAAGGGTCTCTGAATTTAGTTTCTCTTCATAACCGAATTCAGGCTTCATTTCATAATTCCTAAAAGGCTTATATTTCATGATCCATAAAAAAGGGACCAAAAGAAATAACCCTCCTATCAAAGCCCCAACATCCAATTCTTCATCTCTGGAGAATGAGGTATTAAAAGTCTGATAACCTTCTTTTTCCAAGGTTACTATTGTGGTACTGCCCACGATTTTGGTATCTCTATGGGCATAAGGGGTAGTACCCATATATTCTCCATTCAAATAGACTTTGGCATTATCAGGTTTCGATTGAATCATAGTGGTACTGCCACATCCTGCTAAAAATATAGTTGCTGACAAGATAATTGCAAAAGCCTGAACCATTTGTGAATTTCTTTTCATACTGTAAATCTTTAGATGATGAGTACAAAACTAAATATTATTTCCACCTATCTGAAATTTGACACAATTTTCTACAAAAAATTATAATAAGGAAATCAGACATAAGAAGAATCAAAATTGCTCTATTTTCCCTTACTTTCTCACCAAAATCACTCCTCCAAAAGAAGGCAAATCAACTTTTATAGAATGGTCCTGACCTTCAAATGCTCCTTCAATTTGTACGCCTAGGAGGGTTGTATCAGAAAAATCCTCATCATAACCCTTCCATCCACTATTGAACTTTACATCAAGTTCGGCTTCAAAGGGGATACCGACTTGATATCCAAAGTACTCATTGCTGGAAAAATTGAGAATGACAATGACTGGTCTGTCCTGAAAATCCAAATGTGTCCTGCTAAATGCCAATACAAGATTATCCTGGTGAAAATGCAAAGTTTGAACTTGATTTCCGGTCAAACCCACCAAATCTTTATTTTTGCCAGAACGCATCCAGATCAAATCCCTATACATTTGAAAAATCCCTTGATTTTCCCTTTGCATTTCCCAATTCAATTCTTCTGAATCTGAAAAAAATCCATGGGTCATAAATTCCTGACCTTGAAAAATCATTGGAATGCCTGCTGAAGTAAACAAGGTAATGGCACCCAATGTGGATTTTTTCTTTGCATATTCTCCATCGGCATTTCCCGGATCAATTTCTTCAGGAAGCCGGGAGGACCCATTGGCTACTTCATCATGAGACTCTGTAAATATAACTCTTTGAAAAACGTCGTTATTAAAGGAAAAAAACAGTGATTCGACAATCAATTGAAGATTCCTATGCCTATCATTCACTTCCAACAAAACCCTTTTGACATAATCCGCAAAACCCAAACCCCATTGGGTGTGAAAGCCAAGTCCGTTCTTTGAAATAGGCGCAGTTACGATGGCATCTGCTTTGAGGTCTTCTGCGATGAGGATTTTATATGGGAATTTCTCCCTGATTTCTTCATTTAGTTCCTGCAAAAAGAAATATCCTTCTTCTAGGACTGTTTTATCATATGGGATTTCCCAACCTATAAACCTGATTATGGCAGTAGCATCTAATCTCAATCCGTCACATTGATAGGCATTCAGCCACATCAAGGCATTGTCCCTGATATAGTTTCTGACTTCTTTTCTTCCAAAATCAGGACGGTTGTCGCCCCATGGTGTTCTTGCCCGCTCATCATTATAAAAGTAAATACCCCCGTAACCGTTTTCACTCCAGCCATCAAACTGCCAAATATCCAAATCCGATGGCCCAAAATGATTATAAACCACATCCATGATAACTGCTATTCCTCTGATATGGGCTTCATAAATGAAATGTTTCAATCCATCAGGTCCACCATAGGCTGTTTCCACGGCAAATGGATAACAGGGATTATATCCCCAGGAATTGTCACCCGAAAACTCCATCACAGGCATCAGTTCAATCGCATTGATCCCCAATTCCTGTAAATAGTCCAGTTTATCCACGGCAGAATAAAAAGTTCCAACTTCACCTTCATGTAAGCCTTCTCTGTTGAATGTCCCGATGTGCATCTCATAGATCACCAATTCATTGAAGGGGGCTATTCTGAACTCATGGTCCTGCCAATCATGAAATGGATCATAAATGATGGAATTTCCGTTACTGTGGTTAAGTTTTAGTGCATAAGGATCATTTTTATATAGCCTTTGATCACCATTGATAATGAGAAATTTATACTCATTGCCCGATTTGGCCTCTTCAACATGTCTCGCCCAATAACCTTCGCCTTCAAAGTCAAGCGGGAATTGCTCTTCTCTCCAGTCACTGAATTCTCCCATCACAAAAACCTGATCCGCATTGGGTGCCCAGACTCTGAATGTCACTCCAACTTCACCCACTATCGAACCCATTCCTTGTTTCTTATTACTTTCCATAAGCTATATTGATCAATGTTGAAGGTCACTTCCTTTTTCTATAATTACTTCTTTCTCTTCCACAATCATGGCGAAATCCTCCGGTTGGATTTTTGGACTGTATTTTTCCGCGTACACCTTTGTAAAGGCAGCACCAAAAAATAAGATCAAACAGGAATAAGAAACTAAATACATAAAAAGCCGATCAGCCCCTGATAAGGTTCAACCGGCTTTTTAATTTTCCAGATAAAATTAGGATACTTTTTCAGCTAATGCTTTATTTAATGCTTTCATTTTTTCTTTGTCTCAAATTGTTTTTTTTTCATAAGTAGAAAGTAGACCGTCTATATCTTGTTCCACACTTTTTGTCTTCCTCATCAACTCTTTTGCTTTGCTTATTAAGATATTTTTTTCGGCATCCACTTTTCCAAGCACATAATTCCCCAATTCCAAAGCTTTTTCCTGGGTTTTGGATCTGTTTTTTTGACTGGAAAAAAAGCCAACAAATGCCCCTGCTCCGATCACCATCAAAATGGTCCCTAAGACCTTTCCGGTTTTATTAGATTTCATTTTTTTCATGTTGTTTTTCATAAAATTTTAATTTTTTTTGAACAAGTCAGGAATTACCTTGGGATGAAATGCAATTCAAGTGTGCCTGCATCTTCTTTCAACCACATTTCGTCATTTTTCAATCTTAATATTTCGTAAACGCCATCTGCAAGGTCATTGTCAAAATCGAATGAAATCTTTTCTTCATTGCTCATAAATACCCAAGTTCCTTCTGTTGTGAAATCATAAGAAGTACCTAGTATATTATATTTTGCAGTAAGGCTTGCCAAGCCACCTTCTGTGAGGTTAAGTTCATAATTATCATAATTGTCGGAAACATCTGTTCCCTCATTCAATGCCTCAGCTATTGCCCAATCATTTGCCACTCTTTCAGTTGGTGACAAAAGACTTACTGCTGGACCATCAGGGAAATCATCACATCCCTGGAAATAAAAGGCTGATACAGCCAAGAGTACTATTATACTTTTTTTCATGGATTCATTTTGTATTATTTAAAATTTACACAATACAAATTTGAGGATAAATACATCAAAATAATTACAGGATATTTTTAATATCTTATGGAATTAACAGTTTAATATTTTTAATGAATAAATTTTAAATGGGAAAAAATCTTTGAAAAATTTCGGGTAAAATCTCATTTATCCTTCAAATTCCGTTGGATTCAACACAATTCAGCGATAGGATCGTAGAGATCCCTATAGACTTAAGTAGGAATTCAAACTGTTGGGTATCAAAAAATACAATTATCCAAAAAAATCGGAAATCAGGTTTTCAATGACAAAAAAGGAATTGGAGTCAGGATAACAACCGGTTTATTTTTGCTGGGCCCGGCGCAATTCTTTCATTTGTTTAAAATAAGAAGGGGTAAGGCCGGTTACTTTTTTGAATTGGTTGGAAAGATGGGAAACACTGCTGTAATCCAATTTATAGGAGATTTCGGTCAGGTTAAGTTCGTTATATAACAACAGTTCCTTTGCCTTTTCAATTTTATTGAAAATAATAAACTGCTGTATGGTTATTCCCATGACGTCTGAAAACAAATTGGATAGATAGGTATAATCGTATCCAAGCTGTTCACTGAGATGGTCCGAAAAATTGACTTTGAGTATACTTTCAGAATGATGGATCAAGGTAACGACCTCATTCTTGATTTTATTGATAAGGATATTCCTTTTGTCTTCAAGCAGTTCCAGCCCGATGTGTTTCAAATTACGTCTTAGTTCTTCCATTTGATTTTTAGTAATTTTTTCAAAAATTTCAACTTCACCCAAACTGACATTGACAAACTTGATTCCCAAACTCCGAAGTTCTTCCTTGACTGCCAGGATGCACCGGAGGCTAACCATATATTTGATATGTAATTTTAGATTTTCCAATTTTTATTTATTTAACCCTTTCATTCCGCATTTAAGATAAAATTATCTTTATTGAATGGCGGATCTTGATATACTTTGAAATTCATGATTGCTTTTTCAAGCACCTTCTTCAATTTATCGAAACTATTGGGTTTGTGAATGTATACATTTGCCCCATGCATAAAGGTATCGTCCATGTCTTTTTCGCTGGAAGAGGTAGAATATATGGCTATTGCAACATCATTGAACCTATTGTCTGCCCTGATTTCTTTCAGGCAATCAATGCCGGTTTTTTGGGGCATATTGATATCCAAAAACAGAATCTGCGGAAGGTCCTGTGTCTCGGTAGCGTGCAAAAGATCCATCAATGCCATGCCGTCATTGACAGTTTCAATAGTAATCCCTGATTTCAGTTCAGTAAATGCATCTGTGAATAACATTCTATCTGCTTCGTCATCATCTGCAAGTATTATTTTAAGGGTTTTTTCACTCATATTTTAGCTGGGAGGTATATATCAAAGATAGTTCCTTTATTTGATTCACTAGTGGCATTTATGAATCCATTGTGATTCTCAACCACTTTTTTCACAATTGCAAGACCTATTCCAGTTCCGGGATATTCATCTTTGCTGTGAAGTTTTTCAAAAACTTCAAATATCCTTTTACTGTATTGCTGATCAAAGCCTATTCCGTTGTCTGAAAAGCTGATATGACAATAATTATTATGATTTAGATTTTCTGTCGTTTTGATGTTTTCTTTTTTTACAATTTTGGAGCTGATTACAATCCTGACAGGTATATCGGGCTTGGAAAACTTCAATGAATTACGGGTAAGGTTTTGTATCAACTGCCTGAATTGAAAGGGTATAATACTGATTTCACACATTTCTTGCAACTCAATGGAAGCTTTTTTTTCTTCCAATTCTTCTTTCAATTCCATTTCTACGTCCCTGACAATGTTCTCGAGCCGAATGGTCTCAAATTTTCTTTCTGCAGTATTGAGACTTGAAAAAGTCAATAACTCCTTTATCAGCAATTGCATCCTGTTGGCTGACTCCTGCATATACTGAAAATATACCTTTCCACTTGGAGATAAATTAGTCTGTTCCTTTTCAAGTATCCTGTTTGCAAAAGTTTGGATTTTCCTTAGCGGTTCCTGTAAATCGTGACTCGAGACATAAGCAAAAGCCTCAAGTTCCTTATTCATATTTCCAAGTTCACGGTTTCTTTCTTCCAGCATTTTGTTGGACAGATACAGTTGCTTGGTCCTTTCTTTTACCGCTTTTTCCAACTTTAGATTATAATTTTGGGATTCCTCCATATCCTTGGCATAGACTTCCAACTCCTTTTTTTGAATCCTTTCATGTTCTGTAATATCGTTGAAAGAAAGCAAAATCAATTGCTCGCCATGACTTTTTTGAACAATTCGATTTGCATTGAGCAAGAATACCTTTTGTCCTATTCTAGGAAAAGTATGCGTGATTTTAAAATTAATAAAGGAGGAGTTTTTGGGAATGATATGTTCAAGCAATTCTCTCAGACTAGGGATATTCCATTCATTGTCTTCGAGGTCAAAAAGAATTTTGCCTTCCATCTCCTCCTTTTTTATTCCAAAAGTCCTATAAAATGAATCATTGGAGGTTTTGATCCTGAAATCTTTATCCAATACAATCAAAGGCTCGTGCAGGGTGGCAATAATAGCACTGGAATAGTCGTACGATTCACTTAGCAGTTCATTACGGGTTTGTAGTTCCTGATTGGTAGTGATCAGTTCTTCATTGGAAGATTCCAGTTCCTCTTTGGAAGTTTCCAGTTCTTCATTGACGGTCTGCAGTTCTTCATTGCTAGATACTACTTCCTCATTGGCACTTTGGAGTTCTTCGATATACCCTTCCTGCTCATGTGCCAGTTCCAGGGCATCTTTATGGGAAGCTTCTAAGTCTTCTTCCAACTGCTTGATCCTGTTTTCCTGAAGTTTGAGCTGAGTGTTTTGTCCATCATCATTTCCTTTCGATCCATTAAGACCCAAAACCTGCTCATGATGTGAAAAAACTACCAACATCAATTGTTCTTCGGAATCCAAATGGAGAGGGGCCACCTCCACGCTGATGATGTATCGGGAATTGTCGATTTTTAGTTCAATTCCACCTTTTCTGATGCGCTGATTGGTTTTGAAGGATTTGGAAATAAGATTCCTTAAATGGAATGCAATTTCTTTCCGCACCAATTTGAAGATATTCAGTGAAGCTTTACCGGAAGCATGGCTGAAATAAAGATCTGTATTGCCCCGGAACTGTTTGATTTCATGTTGCTGATTGATCACAACAGCCGGAGGTAAAAAATCGGAAATAATAATGGTATTTATAGCTTCTGCCAGTCCCAAATTACTTTGTTTGAAATTAATCTCAGGGATAATGGAACTCGTTCCTTTTTGGACGTCAATATGGGCAGGCGGTATCTCCTTTTTAGGCATTTTGATGGTGGGTAAAGAAAACAAGACATTGTCTGAATTACTTTTTTTGAAATAAATTTTATACTTCTTGTTAAGTTGGGTAAATAGATGGGAAGAAGAAGTGATTGTCTCCGCTTTTCCCAACATCAGATAGCCGCTGTCATTCAAGGCATAATGAAAAGTTGCCAATACTCTTTTTTGGGCCTGTAAATCAAAATAGATAAACAGATTCCTGCAACTTATAAAATCTATTTTTGAAAATGGAGGATCCTTGAGAACATTGTGGGTAGCAAAGACACAGAGATCCCGGATTGATTTGGAAATCTTGTAATTACCATCAGTTTTGGAAAAGAACCTTTGCAAACGCCTGGGATAAACTGATTCCAATTCACTTTTGGTATAGATGCCATTCCGGGCTTTTCTGATCGACTTTTCGCTCAGGTCTGTTGCAAACATTTTGATGGGAGTGGGTTTGTCCATTTTTTCCTGTACTTCCAAAACCAGCATGGCGATGGAAAAAGCCTCCTCACCTGAAGAACAGGCCGGTACCCATATACGGAGAGACTCCCCCTCTTCTTTTGTCTTTAGCAGTTTAGGAAGCAAATATTCCTTCAAATACTTATAGGTTTCAGAATCTCTGAAAAAACTGGTCACATTGATCAATAAGTCCTGATAAAGAATATCGAGCTCTTCTTTTTTGCCCTCTATCAGATTCAAATAGGCTTTGAGTTCTTTTACCTTATTGAGCATCATCCTTCTCAAAATCCTTCTTTTGATGGTCCTCATTTTGTAAACTGAAAAATCCACGCCGGTAGATTGAAACAAACAGGTGAGTATGGCCCTAAGGTTGGGACTGTCATCATCAATCTGATCTTCTTCCCGGGTTTTCCTGTCGGAATTCCTGACCAATGGATGTTTACTTAACCTATTCAACTCAAAGGCAATTTCTTTGGGGGATAATATATAATCTACTATTCCAGCTGAAATTGCAGACTTGGGCATGCTGTCAAATTTGGCAGAATCATCCTGGGCAAAGGTAAGACCACCATTCTGTTTGATAGACTTCAAGCCTATGGTACCATCGGTGGCGCTTCCGCTCAATATGACCCCAATGACATTTTCATGATGGGTAATGGACAAGGAAGAAAAAAGAATATCTATTGGAAGATTAAATTTAGGAACTTCAGGTCTTTGCCTCACTAGGATATGGCCATTTTCAGCAGAAATCTCCTTGTCAGGAGGAATAATATAAAAGCAATTTGGTTCTATCAGGATTTTATCCTCTACCTCCTTTACATTCATGGAAGTAATCTTGGCCAATAGTGGAATCAGCATGCTTTTATGGTCCGGCTTGAGGTGCTGTACATATATGAATGCCATGCCTGTATTAGGAGCCAGGTATTTCAGCAATTCGGAAACGGCTTCAAGCCCCCCTGCAGAAGCACCGATTGCTACTACGGGAAAAACAGCTTTGACAGGCTTACTTGAAACTGAATTCTTAGCCTTGCTTTTATTTCGGGATTGTTCCATAAAATATTTTGTAGACAGAACAGCTATTGAAACCTACAGATAAAAGGAAATCACCCATAACCATAATCTGTAAAGATAAGAATAATAATCCCGCGCTAAGAATACTTTTAAACTGCTTTTGATAAATATGTGATTGTTGTAAACATTTGATTTTTTGTTGCAATGTTTTTTTCGACAAGGTGTAATTAGTGCAATTAATAGGTATTTAAGTATAATGGATTTTAACAATCAATTTTGGATCTTTCCAACGTAAAAAAAATCCTTTTCTAACCAGAAGATTTTCGGGATAAAAATCAATAAACTTAGTTTAAATATTAACATCCGTTTGAAATGCAACAACTGAAAAGAATTTTCAATAACAGGGAAGAATTCAAATTGGCCCTGAAAACCCTTTTGGACAGGGGCTATCAATATGATGAGCTAAAAATCAATCACCGGGAAGGATTAGACAACGAAGAGGAAGACATGGTTCAATTTCAAAATTCCGGGAATACTACATTAAGGAAATCTCTAACAGGATTCAAATGGGGGATAGTTTCAGGGGCAGTAATTACAGGTGGCATTGTTGGCTTAATATTGCTTTTTTCAGAAAGCGGTACTTCTCTTTCACCTATTGCCACTCTCATCACTGCTCTTTCGGTAGGCGCGGTTTGGGGCGGTGTACTTGGGTTTATGCTAGGATCACTCTTTCCATTGAATGCCCATGACAATAGTAGAAAAAATGCCGATCCAAAAAATTTTTCCATCCACTTTCTTCCACACAATGAAGAAGATGAACATTATTTCAAGGAAGAATGGCAAACAGCTTACTGATCCTCAGTGATTGCATGGGGTTATCTGTTTTCATATTTGTATTTCAATTTCTGTTTGATGACCGATGACCGATGACCGATGACGGATGACGGATGACGGATGACGGATGACGGATGTGGCGGGCATTGAAAGGTTTGCCCCTTGATCCTTTCTGGTTGTTTGGTTAAAGCCTCTTTGCGTGGTGATTTTTTTTGAGAATAGGCTCATTCCTTTTCATTGAAAAAAAATTCAATTTTGTGTCTCATCATATTTCTTTTCCATTCGACCTAGCAAAGCGGCTATCACTGCTGACATGACTGAAAAAAATGCTACTTCCCGAAAAGGAACTTCAATAAGACCAAGCAATAAATAAACAAGATAACCTGATATCACTCCGGTCAATACAATAAGAAAAAAGTGGGAACTAAAAGATATATTTTTCATAGTGGTTTAGCTGATTTTTGATTTGCGGATAACAATTTAGGTATATTTATAGCAGCCACAACAACGGCCGTTGCCGTCCCTATCACTGTTGAATTTACTCCAGTGCCGATCAACTTGGAACTAACATAAACGATCAATCCCACCAAGAAACCCAAACAGATAGATTTAAACAGAAATTTTAAAAACATAGGGAATGATTTATAGATATATTCTTAAAAATAGGATATTTTCAATTCATGAAAAAATCTTTTGCCTCCACACTTGAAAATTTTCATACCAATCTATGGCAGTTCCATACTCCTGTACCTGAGGATATTGCCCTTACATTTATAGAAGGGGATAACAGGAGAATAATCTGCCAACTGAATGAACTGCCCCCCTATCCGGCTGCATTGATGAAAAGTAAGGAGTACTGGTTTGTACTGATCAATAAATCTTTTCGGGATCAACTTAAAATCCAAGAAGGTGAAAAACTCACCGTGCATATTGAAAAAGACCATTCAGAATATGGACATGAAATGCCCGAAGAATTGCAGGTGTTATTGGACCAGGATGATTTGGGAAATGAGTTATTCCATGCCCTGACTAAGGGAAAACAAAGAAGTCTTGTCTATCTGGTCAGCAAAGTCAAAAACTCCAATTCAAGACTCAACAAGTCCCTCGCCATTATCGAACATCTCAAGGATGTAAAAGGCAAGTTGGATTTCAGGATGTTGAATGAAAAAATCAAATACTACAACAACCTTGAAAACAATTGGTAAGTGTCAGTTTATTTTTTGATTTGATAAACAGATAAAAAAATATTGACATTCAATTCATCCAATTTCTGTTTGGAAAGCTCATTTGATACAAATTCATAAAGATCATGTCTCGGGAATTTATCTTTCAGGATCGGATAAATACCCTCTTCTGCCAGAAACACGTGCGCCAGATTTTCAGCAAGGATGTTGATTTTTATCATTTCTTTTAAGGATATCACTTTTTCCACTTTGGAAAGTTCCAATCCCGAAAAATCCACCATGTGGTTATAATCGGTATTTCCGGATTGGTTTTGAATACCAAATCTTGCCAAAATCTCCTCACATACAATTTCAAAATCATATATTAAAATCAGGCTTTTATTTTTCCCTACCCGCACTACCTCATCCAATAAGCTTTGGGATTTGGCATAAAACAAAGACCCCGCAAAGGTGATGATATCAAAATCTTCCCCAAATAAATTCAATTGGCTGCCACCAAAGGGCAAATAAGTGACCTGTGGATGGGCAGCTGCACGGTCAAGCATGGACAGACTGGGATCTATCCCGATCACTTTTTCACAATATCCCGCAAGTGCAATTGAAGAAGTCCCTGTTCCACATCCTATATCGAGTCCCGATTTAAATAATGGAAGATTAGAAAGAAATTTGTCCAATATCAACTCATGCAGTGGAGGCCTGAAAGCAGCATAATGCCCTGCTATCTCATCATCATAAGTGTACATCATAGTTTTTTTTCAAAACACAGACTATTTTCCACCCCCTCGTATTGTCCATAATTGGGTATAATGCTGTATTTGGATTTTTTATATAATGCGATGGCTTCAATTTGTCGGGTACCGGTCTCCAAAATACACTTTTGAAATCCCAATTCTCTTGCCCATTTTTCAAGTTCTGAAAGTATTTTACCGGCGATTCCCTTTCCCCTGTATTCCTCTTTGACAAACATCCTTTTTACCTCCATGGTACCTTCATCATAGGCCTTAATGGCGCCACATCCGATGGGGACAGAGTCCTGATAGGCAACTACAACATATTTGATAGCATTCAATTTATTGAACTGATCATAGAATGCATGATCCTCACCGTCAGTGATGGCAAGTCCCGCGTCCAGCAAGCTGACTAAGTTTACAAAATCCTTATTTTCAGAATCTGATCTGATTATTTCTAACATACTGCTGCCTATTAATTAATGGAAGATACCAGTAAATCACTCCTTATCTTTTTTGTCAATTTTTACATCGAAGTTTGGAACTTGATAGTCCTTTGGCAAGTACGCTGAGGGTATAGTGGTCATATTGCCATCCCTTGCTGCCCTGTAATGAGGTGAAAGAATTTCAATACCTTTTTCAAAGCAACAATCCTGAATATGCTGGTGAAGTTCAGAATAAATCTGGAGCAATTGATTGGATTCTTTGGTGTAGGCATTGATCTGATAAGAGACATAAAAATCCTCCAGACCTGTCTGAAGTACAAATGGCTTTGGTTCTTTTAAAACTTTATCTGTTCTCAATGCCGCGTCAATCAATACCTGATGCATGTCTTTCCAGGGAACATCATAGCCTATTGTAACAGTGGTGTGGATTATCAACCCCTCTTTTCTTGCAAGTGTACTGAAGTTAGTAGTATTGCCATTGAGAACTGCGGAGTTGGGAATGGTGATTTCCTCATTTTTGGCGGTTTTTATCCTGGTCACAAGTAAAGTTTTCTCCATAACATTCCCTGTGATGTCACCGATTTTGATCCTGTCTCCGATTTTGAATGGTCGCATATAAGTAATGACTAGGCCTGCTACCATATTGGCGATGGCCGAAGAAGATCCCAAAGAAAAGAGTAATCCTAAAAAAACCGAAACTCCCCTGAATATATTGGAATCCGAACCGGGCAAATAGGGAAAAATCAAAACAAACATAAATGCATACAGTAAAAACCTTACTATACTGTAAGTCGGCATTGCCCAATCAGAATGAAATCCTGAAATATGAAGCTTCTCTGCATCAATTTCGCTGAAAATATACTTCACTAACCTGATGAAATAATTCATCACAATCAGTATTACTACTATGGTAAACAGATTCGGTAAATAATTCCAAACAGATAAAAAAATGGACTTGAAAGGAGACCAAACCAAAAGGAAAAGTCTGTCCGCCCATCCTCTGGTGTAGGGAAAAATACTGAAGGCAATCGAAATTGTGAAGTAAAAAAGAACTACAAAGAGAAAGATCCTCAGGACCCGTAGGATAAATAAGAGGATGCCCATCTCCTGTTCCGCTGTCAAAAAAGTATATTCTTTGTAGGCCAGATTTTTGAGCAATTTGTTTTTATTGGTATCCAGATATTTCAAGATCTTTCCATATGATCTTCCCAACAACCAATACAATAAAGACGCAATACCCAAAACCAAAAACACCAATAGGATATTTGTTAGAATTTTGGAAAACTTCTGGTCTTCCTTAGCTTCCAGAATGGAAATGGAAATTTTTTCCTTTATCTCCAAAGCCAAATCAGACATTTCCATATTTTGGAAAGCAGCATCCGTCTGGGAAACTGTGGTCACAATATAATCTCCATATATCAGGTCAATGGAATTTTCTTCTTCACTGATCACTAATGAGTCGGCCTGAAAATTTTCCTTCTTGAATATTCTGTCTATTTTATTGCCGATATGAACAGCTCTTTCTGAAGCAGTCGAAGCACCTAATCTTTTGTAGACATAAAAAAGCGTATCACCCTGAACACCTTTGACCGGAAATCCGATTTCGGTTTTGATGGGAAGAGATTGGGTATTTGAAATACTGTCGTTTTGAGCCTTTAAGCTGAGGCTCCCGAAACATATTAAAACCAAAATAAAAGTAAAAGGATCCTTGGTCAAAGTGAATCTAGTCATGACGAAATGTACAAAAATTGAAATTATTTATTGACCTGCTGGTAGCATATTTCTTATTCCTGAGATTTTCCAACCCTGGTCAGTCAGCACAAGCAAAAAAGTGCTCCACATTTTGCGGATATTTCCATTTTCACTTTCAATAACATAACGTGCATCTGCCACGGCAACCTCTTTGGACAGAAATTTTATTCTATCCACTTTAAGTGTTCGTTTTCCCTGATTGGTATTGGAACTCCGCTGCATCCCTTCAATAGCAGCTTGAAGGCCCATTCTCCATTCACCTGACGAAACCAATTGATCGATATTGGGCATCAGGATTTCTTTTAACAGGACAGTATCCTGTAATTCCCTTGCTTTGGAATAATTATCAATCAAAGCAATTATAGCTTCACTGTCCAAGACTTCGGAATCCTGGGCAAATAAAACTGGAAGTGAGATAAAAACAAGTGAGAAAGATAGCAGAATTGATTTTTTCATCTGTCTTTTCAAATTTGGTTGCTAAGCTAAAGGCTAATATCCTTATACCATTAAATCAAAGATAATTATTCTGATTGGCTTGAAATACCCTATTGAACTTTATTGGCTACCCATTTGGGATAGTTCTCCAAATATTCTTTAGGTGGAGTGTGCCATTCAGATAAACGGCTTACATTGGTCCGCATACAATGGTAGATGAAATCATACAGGAGTTGACTTACCTCTTGCGGTAGTTTCAGTCTATTGTTTTCATATAGCCCAAAGCTCTCCCACACTTTTGCCTGTTCCTCCTTTTGGATTTCAAGCTTGGCGTATTGAACGGGCAATCGGGCTGATTTTACCCTATTTAAGTAAATTGGATCTTTTCTGACTGCTGCTTCAGCTTTATCAAAAATACCATTATATGCATCAATTAACTCCGGGGTCAGGAAACTGTCTTTCTCTTTTAAAGGTCCTCCAAATATGGATAATTTTCTTCCTGTGAATCCCTGATTATTGTCGTGTAATAAAGAGATATACTGGTTGACGTCATTGGCAGCCTTTCCGTAGTAAACTTTCAAAAACCCATCCATCTCATCTTCCAAATCCATATCAGGATTCCAAAGCAACTTTGCCAAAAGATAAGCCCTCAATTCCGCGAATTCTCCACCGCTCTGAATATTTCCTTGCTCAAAAACAGCACTTACACGGTTTTTCCTTAGAAATTGGACATTGGGCTGAAGCGTGCGAAGATTGGGGAAAGGAGATAGCAAGTTGGAAAACTGTATAGTATAATCCCATACCAGTATATTATCTGTAAGTTTTCCCCATCCTTCCAGATCGCTGCTGAAAGGCACATCACCTGTTTCCATTGGTTCATTCCTTGTACTTTCAATGCTACAAAGCATGATATTTACATTTTCCCGGGGAACAATTCCTTTTGGCGGTACCCGGGTGTATTGATAGGCCAAAGTAGAAATGATTTTATCCGGAAAACGTTCTGCTACCTTGTTCACAAAGCTCAACATAGAACCCATGCCCAATGCAGGGTATTCACTTCCATGTGTGGAATACATTTTTTCCTCTGGTGCATAAGCCGCAAATTCTGCATCAAGTGCAGCACAATGTTCACATCTGCAATAGTTCACATTGTCATTTTGACTTACGGACCAATACCTGGCTTCAGGTTTTTTGTCAATGGCTGCTTTCAGATTTTTGGACACGATCTCCAAAACTTCGGGATTGGACAGGCACAGTTGGGATTCAGGCTGAACGCTTTTACCATCCCATGAGGGTACAAGGCCCGGGTGACGCTTTCCGTCATAAAAACTAAAGTATTCAGGGTTGGATTCTCCATATTCCTTTGGATCAAGGAAATTGTGGAAGGTATGGACCCAATATCCCCATTCAGAAGTGGAAGAACCCCTTTCCCCATGGGAATGTAATTTATGCCAGTCCATATATTCCGGATCATATACGTCATGGTAAAACACTTCACGGAAAGAAAATACAGGAACTTCCATATCATTGATAGGTCCTATTTTTATCGTCTTTTTCCTCGGAATGTAATCGACGGTGGAAGAATATTTTTTACAACCCAGGTATTTTTCAAGAAAGGTATAAACACCATAGATAATTCCTTTTTTGGGACCTCCGGTTATGATGAGCTTCTGTCCGGTATTTTGGATAAACAGCCCATCCAATCCCAGTTTGTCAAAAGGGATTCCGGCAAGTTCCTGCCTGTCTACTTTCCCGATCAGTATTTCATGATCTGAAGACGGAAGATCATCATGCCGGATGGGGATTGAAAAACCTGAAATTCTATTCAGGTAATCCTGCAGGACTTTTGCTGCATGGATTTCCTGTACATCAGGAACTTTGGGAATGATAATATGAAAGTCAGACTTTCCGTTTTTGACCAAGGTCAGGTCCTGGGCTTTTGAAATTGTCAAAAAGGAAATAGTCATCAATAGGATTATCAGGTTCTTCATGGGATGGGTTGGGTTTGTTCCTTAAATATGCTTAGCCTTAGTGAGGAAATTCTAATTTAAATTGATTAAAAGATACAAATCTTTTGGACAACCTTTCAAAGGAATTGCAACCAATGGAAGACATGGTACAGGAGTGATTTATTGGAAGGGAAAGGTCTATGTGGCAGCTGGCAGTGCGAACCGTGGCGGCGGACCGGAGTTGAATGATCTGAAATGTTTGGAGTGGAAGTGATGTTTTTTTTAATAGTCTTTTCAATGAAGTACTGATTCTCAATTAAACTGAATTTGGATTGGTTGCACTACTCCACTTTCTCAAACCATACATTTCTAACTCTTCCAGATGAAGCTTTTAGACCGGTGACGGTGCCATTGTCATTGCGTATAAATTCAGCCTGACCAAAAAACCATGAATTCCCGGTAAAAAAATCCTTCTTGGTAGGATTGAAATGAATGTCGGGGTGTCGGCTGTGTTTTGCAACCAAAGTATCACCTTCTACTATAAATGTGTATCTAGTTGATAGTTCCTCACTGTAAAAGTTTCCCTCAAAATCACTGAGGTTGACAGTGGAAAAATCAAATGGTTCGGATTTTTTGGCTTCACGGACATCATCCCCATCATGGAGAATAAGGCTTTCCGCAATTCCCTGTTGACCGGTCCTAAATTCAATTATAAATTCCAAATCCCCTACTTTAAACTCTTTTTCAGAAATTGCTTTTAGCTGGAATAGGGGTTCTCCTGTTGGTTGGACAGAAAGTATCCCATCACTTTCCCGTATAGAAAGTATAAAACCAGGCTCCAATTCATAATCACCTACGTAATTCAAAAGGGTATTCAGGTCAATATCCATTTCCCCTTCAATATTTTCTGGATCTGTTGTTTTCAAATCTTCATTTTCAACAATCCCTTCCAAAAAGACATCGGCTACCTGACGTGCCAATCCTCCGGAATTAAAGGAACCATCATTGCTGAAAACAATTACTGCTAAATCCTGTTCGGGATACCTGGCAAAAAATGAACGGTATCCGGCATCTGCACCTCCATGGGAAATTTCCTGAACTCCTTTATAATTGTCAACAAACTGCCCCAATGCTCCATCTATGGTTTCACCATTGTTTAGAACAGTAGGGAGATTCATTTTTTCAATGATTTCTTTATTCCCCACTTTTGGATTTTGGAAATTCATGGCCCACAGGCCTAAATCCTCCACAGTAGTGAAGAGACTTGTAGCACCTACATTGGCATAACTTAAGACTGACTTTTTGTAGCTCAGACTATCTATCTTGCTATAAGAATAAGCCCTGTTGGGAACAATTTTTTCATGATCATCATAAAAAAAAGTATTTCCCATACCCAAAGGCTTGAATATTTCTGAATCTGTGAATTCGGTAAATGACATTCCGGATACCCTTGCTACCACTTCTGCCAAAAGCGTAAACCCTGTATTACAATATGCAAATTCTTCCCCGGGATCAAAGTTCAATTCCTTTTGGTTGCTGACAAGTTTCAGGACATGTTCTTTGGTAATCACATCATCAAGTCTCCAACCGGCTAATGCCAATAGGTTCCATTGATCCCGCATTCCGCTTGTATGGTTGGCCAAATGTCTCAGGGTGATCGTTTTACCAAAATCAGGTACCTCGGGGATATATTTTCTGACATCATCTTCCAAGGATAGCTTACCTTCATTTTCCAAAAGCAAAATACTGAATACAGTAAACTGCTTGGATACAGAGGCAATATGAAAAATTGATGAAGGTGTAATTGGAATTCCGTATTCCAGATTGGACATGCCATAACCTTTTTTGAATACAATTTTCTCATTTTTGACCACAGCCACAGCTGCACCAGGTGTTTGGTCCGAATTCCATTGAGCAAAAATCTCATCAATTTTCTTTTCTGTTTTGTTCTGACAGCTCAGGACCAAGGCTATACATAATATCTGGAAGAAAAAAGATTTTACATTTGAATTCATACTGAATTGATTAGTGGTTAATTGAAGATAATGGATTTTTGTCTATGATTCCAAATTATTTCAAACAAGGTTACCTTTGATTTTAACCGAAAATGTCAAGTATCCTTAGGACACCTTGAATACTAAATTAAGGTTGCTTTAAGCTTAAAATCCGAATTCCTTCCATCATCACCCTAATCAGCGCTTAAACCCTATCAGCAAGAATAAAACCGCCTTTTGTCAGCCAGGAAAAACCAAAAGCAGCCATAGCTACCCATTCCATCCAGAAAATCACATTGGGGAAAATTGGAAATACCGAGAAAACAGGAATAAACACCAAGGCTACTACCATAATTATCGCGCATATTCGGTATATTTTATTTCTATTTACTTTTTCAGAAGTCATATTTCCAGAAGTCTTGGTAAACTGAAAATAGGAAATATAGGCCAAAGTCAGGAAAAACAGGATTGCCAGAATATTATGCACAGTGGTCCTCCAAGCCAATTCATCCAAGTCCCTGATGCTGCACTGTTCATCCATATTCTGACCTGTTGGCAATAAAGCTACCAGAATAGCACAAGAACCCGCAAAGCTAGTCAACACATGGTCCAGTTTATCATATCCTTTGTAAGCAATAAGAAACCAGGAAATCGCAAAGATCAGCCCAACAAAGAGATCGCCGGAAGTAGTGTAGTAATAATTTGAAAGGGAATTTTGAAGGTTAGTACATTCACCAAAAACCAGCGCCCATAAAACAAGGACCAGCGGGAACAAAATGCCTAAAAAACCAACTGATTTTCTAAGCCTATTGAATGTTATAAGATAAGGTTCTTGAAATTCTCCAGCCATATTAATGAAGTGGTCACTATTTAAAATGATTTCCTCTACAATATCAAGAATTCTAAAGGAGGTTGAAAAGATTGTTTGATTTTTTATCTGAAATGAAAGGGATTGCCGAAAAAAATTAAAAAACCCATGGGTTTTTCAGGCAGAATTTAAAAAAATAGGATTGACCATGATGACCAATCCTATTTGATTATTAGGGTTTCTTTAAATGAAAAATATGAAAAAACAGCTTGTGCTAAACAAAAATCCAATCACGTTATTCATTTCCAAGATCACCTACCCTTTCAAATATTCTAATTGTAGCGAATCCTTCTATGTTTGAAGTTTCCTTAAGAAAATGGCAGCCAATGACTTCATACTTTGCCGCAGCATCGATGAACATTTTATCATATTGGGGATAGTTTTGTCCAAAAAGTTCCACAAAAGTAACTTTGCTCTCAAGATTTTTGAACTGAAGTAATCCAGAAGAAGCGTCAAAGGTATAATCACCCCAAAATTCATTGTCTCTTATTCTGATTATGTATTCCAGTTTACCGGAGCAGAAGTTTGTCACTTCGGGTTTTGGATTGAGGTTTTGTACATATTCCTGCAAAGTACCTGTAATGCCGGAAGCTGAAAATTCCAATATTTCATGATTGATTAAATAAGCGGAGATTCCCTCCAATCTAATCCAGTCACTTTCGGGAATAAAATGATCAAGACAATTAATACTTTCACCATTGGCACTACAGCAACCGGTCACATGAGTAGTAACCCTTTCTCCAAATCCCGGAGCCAATTCCACCATTCCAGCCCGGATAGTATACATCCACCTCCAGGTATTTTTGGGATGAACAAGGTTACAGTTTTTGTTGTCAGGATCCAAAATAGTCACTATTGTTTCCAATGAATTTAATTTAGCTCCTGAAATGCTGTATGGTACAATTTTAGCTTTAAATGAAATGGGTAAGTCCAAGCCTTCGGGATCAAAATCCATGTAAAATACCCCGATGCTGTCATTACTCTCCCGATCTTCCGTTTTAATATCCAAGTATTTTTTTCCTCCATTTATTTGAAAATAAAAACCTGATGAATTGCTAAAAGTCTTATCAGGAAATTTTACTTGAAATCGAAAATTTATGCCCTGATGAATAAACAATGAATCACGGACGCTTTTTAACTTTGCATTAAACCCTGTTATATTTTCGGGTACCTGAAGTGTGCCGTCAATTTTTGATGCGTTTTTTATTACAAATCTATCCAACAATTGATCCGGGTCTACTTTTTCATTTATTGGGTCATCAGGAAGATCAGGATCCATTGTAGTTTCATCACTACAGGATGTAAACCAAACTATGCCACCTATAAAAAGGAAGAGAATAATTGAGAATGATTTTAGGTTTTTCATGATTTATAAATTAAGGATTAACAAAAACTCATCAGTGATAAAGGATTGCCCTTTATCTCTTTGATCTTTAATAAATTATCACCAAATTATAAGTCTTAAATCTCGACTTCAATACCTCAAATGAGGTACTCTTTATTGAAACAATGGAAAAAAGGAATGATTATATAGCTATTGCCAAAGCTTTCGGAAAACAAAACTATATTATTCTTAATAAAGATTTTCGTGAAGATTTAATCAAAAATCCTATCATCAATGGACTTTGGACAGTTGGAAAATGGTTTAATTTTATTGCCAATACCCAAACCTGGAACTTGGAAATGGTGATCGGGGACAGTTTGGAGGTAATAGGCTATACCCACGAAGAAATCCTAAAAAGAAATGCTGACTTTGTGACTTCATTTATATACCATGAGGATTTTCAGTTTATCAGCAATGTGATCCATGAAGTCATGAAACTTGTACATGGACTGCCTTTCAACGAAAGAACTTTTGTCTATGTGGTTTGGTATGCCCGATCGGTCACTAAGGAGGGTAAGGTAATTACTGTCCAAAATCAAAACATCCCCATAGTTTTTGATGAGAATAATATACCATATGTATTTGCCAATATAATCACAGATATATCACACCTTCAACCTGGAAATATCCCCCATGCTGTGATCATTAATGGTTATTCTGACCAACACTACCACCTTGACAGGAAAAATCTTGGACTTAAACCACAAGACCATATTTTTTCGCCCCGTGAACTGGAAATTCTAAAATTGTTGATAAAAGGTTATACCAGCAGGAAAATTTCTGAAATAATCGGAATCAGTTACGAAACAGCCAGAACCCATAGAAAAAATATCCAAACAAAAGCCAAAACCAAAAATACCAGAGAGCTTATCAATTTTGTAATGATGAATAAGATAGTTTGATTATAAATTTAAAATTTTCTTCTCCAGGGATTAAATTCATACTCAAATTCAGAAAATTGTACTCAAAATACGGGGATCCGGATAAATTTTAAATTCAATTAATTTAAAAATACAAATTATGAATATTTAGGGTATAAAATTAACCCTTTCCAGTATATTTTTTGTGAAAATCAAGAAAGTCGGTTAAAAAACAAGGCATAAAAAAAGGAGTCTTTGTAAAAGACTCCAAAATAGGGTTTATTTGTAACTGACTACAGCCATATAAACTTTGGTAAAATTTAATCTTTTTGTGTTTTTTTGCTACCAAAATTTTCTAAACTTATTAAAATCAAATGAAACAACCATAAAAACCATAAAATATTTTTTAACAATTTTTTAACACCCAAAGTATATTTGGTTATTTATCTGCATTTTGAAAAACCTTTGGCGTAACACCAAATTCATTTTTAAAGGCTCGAATAAAATAAGTGGTATTATTGAATCCCGCCATAAAACAAACTTCCTGAATTTGAAAATCACCCATTTGAAGATACTGCTTAGCAAGTTTCAATCTTTGGTTGAGAACAAATTCCATGGGAGAAAGTCCCAGTTCATTTTTGAATGTTCTTGAAAAATGTGCTTTGCTCATATTGGCCTTTTTACTCAAAAGGTCAAGATCGAGATTTTCTCTGATATTATTTTTGATATAATCCACGACAAAAGCCAATCTGTTGGAACCGGCTTGGGTCTTGTAGGTCATTTCCAACATTTCCCTGGCCTGAGTCTGAGTAAGTCGGATCAAAAGTTCTTTCAAGGCAAATGAGGCAATCAGGTCTTTTTCTTTGGATCGCTCTTTCACCCCGATTCTGATAAATCTATTGATGATCTCAGATAGGTCCTGGGTGTTGATCAGGTGAAAGTATGACAGGTCCAGCCCCCACTCTTTGGTCAATTCCCTGTTAGGAAGTCTTTCATTGAGCAGATTGAATGTATTTTCAATCATTTCGGAAGAAATAGACAAGGCAATGCACTGGGTAGGATTATCCAACTTGGCCTCTGGAAAATCAATCTTCATCATTTCATTTGGCGGAACAATCACCGATTCACCGGGCAGATAATCAAACCCGGGTCTATCAAATAGGTGCATGACCTTTTTCCCTTTGAGCATGGTAGTGAGTACCAAATCCCCAAAAACCAAATTGACATCTTTTGCTTCCTGATGGGTTTCAAAAATATTCAATTCACAATCATGAAGGGTATAGGTGGTCCTGTTTTCTACCAGAGTCTTCAAATCTCTGTTTTTTCTCCAAGGCACAGTTGTGATCAAAGAATTCTGCATATTGGTAATTTTGGGTAAGTTTAAATATAGCAATAATGAATCATTTTCAAAACTCAGATTTAGTTTACGAATATTGACTCGAAATGATATACCATACCGATTTGAAGAAAAATCTGAATAAAAATGGCCGATTATCAAATCAAGTGGATAAGTTGATTTGATAAGTTGATAATTTTAAAATTTTGATTTGTAAATTTGGTTAAATCCAAAATAATCAAAAATTATGACAACTTTAACCTTATCTAAATCTAAGCCTGTAGAAAGGCCTAGCATCAAAGAAAAGTATGACCACTTTATCGGTGGTAAATGGGTAGCTCCTGCATCAGGAGAATATTTTGACAATATCTCTCCTATAGATGGAAAGGCTTTTTCAAAAGCCGCAAGAGGCAACAAAGCTGATATAGAAAAAGCTTTGGATGCTGCACATGAAGCATTTCCTACATGGTCAAAAACTTCTGCTGCTGAAAGAAGCCGATTGCTGAACAAAATAGCAGATGTCATCGAAGAAAACCTGGAAATGCTTGCCAGGATAGAAACCATCGACAATGGAAAAGCCCTAAGAGAAACCAGAGCAGCGGATTTACCGCTTTGCATTGACCATTTCCGCTATTTTGCCGGCGTCATCAGGGCAGATGAAAGCACAATTTCGGAACATGACGAACACACTGTAAGCATTGCATTGCATGAGCCTTTGGGTGTAGTCGGTCAGATTATCCCTTGGAATTTTCCACTATTGATGGCTACCTGGAAGATTGCACCTGCTTTAGCAGCAGGATGCTGTACAGTAGTAAAGCCTGCAGAACAGACTCCTACCAGTATCATGGTATTGATGGAACTGATCGGTGATATCCTTCCTCCGGGAGTATTGAACGTAGTCACGGGATTTGGACCTGAAGCAGGCAAGCCACTTGCCACATCTACCAGAGTAGCCAAAGTAGCCTTTACAGGCGAAACCACCACAGGACGTCTGATCATGCAGTACGCTTCAGAAAACCTGATCCCTGTTACCATGGAATTGGGTGGTAAATCTCCGAACATCTTTATGAAATCCATTGCTGATGCAGATGATGAATTCTTTGACAAATGTGTGGAAGGCGCAGTTCTATTTGCCCTCAACCAAGGAGAGGTCTGCACCTGTCCATCAAGAATTTTGGTTCATGAGGATATCTATGATGTTTTTATGGAAAAGGTAATCGAAAGAACCAAAGCCATCAAAATGGGGCATCCACTTGCCGAAGACACTATGATGGGCGCACAAGCTTCCAATGACCAGTTTGAGAAAATCCTTTCTTACCTGGATATCGGAAAGCAAGAAGGGGCTGAAGTTCTCTGCGGAGGTGACAAGGCATTTTTGAATTCAGGTCTGGAAAATGGCTATTATATTCAACCGACAATCTTTAAAGGACATAACAAAATGAGAGTGTTCCAAGAAGAAATATTTGGTCCGGTTACTTCTGTGACAACCTTCAAAACTACGGAAGAAGCCATTGAAATCGCCAATGACACCATGTATGGATTGGGCGCAGGTCTATGGTCCAGGGATGCTCATGAATTGTACCAAATACCAAGAGCCATTCAGGCAGGACGTGTTTGGGTCAACTGTTACCATGCGTACCCCGCACATGCACCATTCGGAGGTTACAAGAAATCCGGTTTCGGAAGAGAAAACCATCTGATGATGCTAAACCACTATCGTCAGACCAAGAACATGCTGATTTCTTATAATAAGAATAAGCTGGGTTTCTTTTAGGGGGTAGAGGCTAGATGCAAGAAGCGAGATGCGAGACACTTGTCCGCCGTGGCGGATAGGTCGCAAAACTGAAGACATAAGATGGGAGAATTGAGAGGTTCTCTCAATCTTATGTCTTTTTCCCCAATATTCTGGGTGAGCTTTGTTTCTTAAATCTCGGCTCTCGCATCTCGGTTCTCGCTTCTAAAACTAAATAGTACACCTCCACCACCATCTTGCCTGTCTTGATTCCCCAAAATTCTTCGGGACAAGCTTTGGCTCTTGTTTCTTGGCTCTTGGCTCTAACATCTTGCTTCACGCTTCTAATCTCTCGCTTCTATTAAACCCCAAAACCATGTCAAACAAAGAATATATCCCTAGAGTATTGATTACAGAAGCAGCAATGGACGTCATTGATACGTTGCGGAAACGCTTTGGAACAGAACTGATGTTTCACCAAAGCGGTGGTTGTTGCGACGGTTCCTCACCTATGTGTTTTGAAAAAGGAGATTTCAAAGTGGGCGGAAATGATATTTGGTTAGGAAAAGTTTATGGTTGTGATTTTTTTATGAGCGGGGACCAATTTGAATATTGGAAACATACTCAATTGACTTTGGATGTGACTCCGGGAAGGGGCAGCAGTTTCTCCATTGAAATACCTATGGGGGTCAGGTTTATGATCCGGTCAAAACTTTTTACGATGGAAGAATTGGAAAATCTGATACCGGTAAAAACCGGCGAAGAGATTTTGGAAGAAGGATAATCTTTGAAAAACAAAACTAAAGCAAGATTCTTTGCCAAAGCTCAATTTTCCTTAACTTGAATGCCAAATACCAAGGTCCATGAGAAAAGGAATTTATATTTTGATTTGTGTTTTTTTGATATACTGGATTGCCACATTGTTTGTTCCTGCTATCATCGAAAAAGTCAGTAATCCTGTTAAAAGCCCCCCACCACATGAGGTTTCTAAAGAAGCATCGGATTTGTTCAATTCTTTGGATTTTGTTGCTGACCTCCACTGTGACGCACTGCTTTGGGGAAGGGATTTGAGCAAAAGATCGGACTACGGCCATGTAGACTTTCCAAGGATGCAGGAAGGGAATATTGCCCTACAAGTGTTTACTATAGTCTCCAAGTCTCCGAAAGGACAAAACATGGAAATCAATAGCGCAGATGCAATGGATAATATTACATTTCTGAATATCGCACAGGGAAGACCTATTTCCAATTGGTTTAGCTTGATGAACCGCACAATTTATCAATCCTACAAACTGCGGGAATATAGCAAAAACTTTAACAATGAATTTATTCTCATCAAGTCCAAAGATGATGTGCTAAATCTTATTGAAGCAAGAAAAACCAACAAAAAAATCATTGCTGGCTTACTGGGAATAGAAGGAGCACATGCTTTGGAAGGAGACATGCAAAATCTGGAAGAAGTGTATGAAGCAGGTGTTCGATTAATCGGCCCCATGCACTTTTTCGACAATGAAATGGGTGGATCTGCCCATGGGGTCAGTGGGGATGGATTGACAGATTTTGGTAAGCAGGTCATCAAGCGGATGAATGAACTCAACATGATCATTGATATGGCCCATGTATCCCCAAAGATGTTTGATGATATTTTGGAATATTCCGAAAAACCCGTTTTGGTTTCTCACACTGGCATAAGGGCCGTTGTCAATTCACCTAGAAATCTAAGCGATGAACAGATAAGAAAATTGGCGGCTAAAGGAGGGATAGTAGGCATAGCATTTTTTGATAAGGTAGTTGGGGAAAATGAAATTGAAGGAATAGTAGCAAGTATAAAAAGAGTCAAAAATCTGGTAGGCATAGAGCATGTTGCACTAGGTTCGGATTATGACGGGAGTGTGGCCGTCCCTTTTGACATTTTAGGGTTTCCGATTATTGTGGAAGCCTTAATGCAAGAGGGGTTTTCCGAGGATGAAATCAGGGCTATTATGGGTGAAAATGTGAAAAGGTTTTTACTGGAAAATCTTTGATCATGAATGAAGGTAAAATCCATCGCGAAATAAAATTTTTGGGAAATCTCCAAGATTACCTCCGGGAATTTGTGTACGGCGGCATAGATGGGGCTGTAACGACATTCGCTGTAGTAGCCGGGGCTGTAGGAGCCAATCTCGACGCCTCAATTATCATTATTCTTGGCTTTGCCAATTTGCTTGCCGATGGATTTTCTATGTCAGTCGGGGCTTATCTGTCATCCAAATCAGAAAATGAGAATTACCATAAACACAGAAGCATTGAATATTGGGAGGTGGATAATATCCCCGAAAAAGAAAGGGAAGAAATAGTTGAAATATATAAGGCAAAAGGATTTGAAGGAGAATTGCTCCAAAAAGTAGTTGATGTCATTGTGTCTGATCGTGACCGATGGGTGGAAGAAATGATGAAAGATGAACTCAACATGATTAAAGACTCCAAAAGCCCCTTTAAAATTGGACTGGCAACTTTAATTTCTTTTATAATGGTGGGATTCATTCCATTGATGGTTTATGTTTATGATTTTTTAAATGAAACTGAAATCGACCTGTTTTTTTGGACAAGCTTGTTTACCGGAGTTGCATTTGTGGTAGTGGGTTGGCTGAAAAGTTATGTAAATCAAACCAATGTTTTCAAGAGTGTAATAGAAACACTAGCCCTGGGCTTTGTAGCTGCGTTGGTAGCTTATTTCGTCGGTGATTTTTTGGAAACTATAATCCTCAATGCCAAATGACCAATAAAATCTAGCCTATCCCCGTTTTTCATCTTTCATGGATTTGTAGTAAACTATTCTTTTTAAACTAAGTATACTTACCAAAAACTAATAATTATATATGGATATACGCTTCTTTGCCAGTAACCCTAAATTCTTCTTCAATCTGGACGGAAGACCGAAGTCCGAAGACCGATGTATCGGGCATTTCAATCCTCAGACGAGAATGAACAAGGATGTCTAATCTTCTGGCATAATTGCGTACATACATATAATTATACCATTAAAAGCAGAATGTTGCAGTTGTGAATAAGGCTTGAATTTTTAAAACAATGAAAAAATCGATCCTGCTCTTTTTAATGATATTTTGTTCTTTTACAAAGGAACTTATGGCCCAAACTTTTCAAATTGAAGGTCAAGTCCTTGATAGTAAAACCGGGAATATCATACCTTTTGCATCCCTGCAAATTTTAGGAAATTCAAAAAACAAAGGAACTGTTTCGGATATCAGAGGTTGGTACAGGCTTGAATTCCAATCAGAAAATGACTCAGTTAGGGTTTCGCATGTGGGATTTGAAAAATTGAACATAATTGTTTCTTCATTGAGAATGAATCCAGTAATAACCCTTCAACCCATCACCATAAATCTAAGCGAAATACAGGTAAGGGCAGGTGAAAACCCGGCAATCCCGATCATAAAAAAGGTCATCGACAATAAAAAATTAAACGATCCTGATAAACTGAACACCTATAGTTTCAAAAGTTACAACAAAGTGGTCATGACCTTGGACGGATTGAAAGAAAGTCCGGAATATGATGACAGTACAGCCCAAATTCTAAAGGGAGGCCACATTTTTATGGCGGAAAGTTATTCAGAAGTGAATTACAAAAAGCCGGGGAAAAAGAATGAAACGGTATTGGCTTCCAAAATGTCCGGAATTGAAAACCCCCTCGTAGCAATGGCTTCCAACAGTTTTCAACCCTTTTCTTTCTATACCGACCATATCAAAATTCTTGAAGTCCCCTACGTCAATCCTATTTCCAACGATGGGCTTAGAAAATATGAGTATTTTCTGGAAGACAGTATCAAAAATAATCTGGAAACAACCTATATAGTGGCTTACCAACCAAAGGAGAGAAAAGTACACCAACTTGGCAAAGGGCTGCTGTATATTTCAGATAAGCAATTTGCCATTGAAAATATGACCATTTCTCCTTCTGATCCTGATACCAACCTGATTTTTGAAATACAACAAAAAAACCAATGGAATGGAGAACATTGGTTCCCCCAACAGTTCAACAGCATTTATTTAGCGCCTGAAATGGAGTTTGAGGGAAAAGGGCTTAAGGTCATCAATCAAACATTTATCTCAGAAGTAAAAATCAATGCGCAAGACAATAATACAAGATTTGGGCCTGTTTCCCTGAATTTTGACATACAGAATGATAAATACAATTGGAATGATTTGAGACTTGATTCACTCACCACAAGAGAATACCTTACTTATGTGAGATTTGACCAAATGGATCCCAAGGACAAAAGAAAGCTTAACCTCCTTTCCAAAGTACTCACGCAAATTTCTTCAGGAAGAATCCCCTTAGGTATTGTTGACCTTATTCCAAATAGGCTGCTTCGATTCAACAGGTTTGAAGGAGTTGGGCTTGGCCTGGGTTTATCCTCCAATGAAACCTTATCTGATTTTTTCAGGGTTGAAGGTTACTTCAGAAATGGATTTCGGGATAAGGGGTGGAAATACGGCGGTGGTTTGGAATTGAATCTTGACAAGAAGTACGATTCCAGGCTAAAATTCAATTACAGCCAAGACTTGGAAGAACCTGGAAGAAGCTTATTGCCACGGAGCAATTCCTTCAGTTCAGGAGGGGATGTGTTTAGAAAATTCATTGCTGAGCGAATGGACAAGGTGGAAAACTACAGTGTGGAATTTTCGCAGATACCCCTGAAAGGGACTAGGATAGGAGTTTTCGGTTCGGTTCAAGATCGGAACAATATTCTGAATTTCACTGATCTAAATCCAACAGATGGATTCCCCCAATTTTTCCGGGCTTCGGAAGCAGGCTTGAATTTGAGGTGGACAGGAAATGAAAGCCTTTCAAGAATCGGAAACAACCTCATTTCATGGGCGGTCTCCTATCCGGTTATCAGTATGAGGGTATCTAAAGCCATCCCTGAATTATTCGGCGGAAATGTGGATTTTGTCAATACCGAATTCAGATTTCAACACCAATGGAATTCCGGCAATTCTTTGAATCAGTTTCACATCTCTGCACATGGAATTTGGGGAAACAACCTGCCTCTATCCTACTTAAACACAGGGTACGGTATTAATGTTGGTCAGCGGAATGCGGTAGATTTTGCACTTTCCTTTCCGGGATATCTTCAGACTATGTTTCTTTATGAATTCCTTTCAGACAGAAGTCTGATGGCCTCTTATGCCCATCAGACAGGTCCTTTGTTCCGTAAAAAAGCAGGAAGCATTATTTTCGCACCACAGTTGAAATTTTTCCAAAGCTTTGCAATCGGTACGCTGACCAATCCGGATTTTTATGACTTTGTGGAATTCAAAACCATGGAAAAAGGCTACTGGGAATCGGGAATAGAACTCAACAACATCATCAAGCAAAAGTCTGGACTACAATTTAGAGGTTGGGGTCTAGGTGCATTTTACAGATATGGTCCATATGCCAATCCAAGCTTCAATGATAACCTTACCATCACCCTTTCAATGACAATTTCATTTTAGGATTTGAACTGTAAATAACTTTTAATCCCAGAGAAGACATATCCTTATCATACCGAGTTGACAACATTTTGGAAATGTTCAGAAAGGGTAATGACATCGGTTTCTGCGTCATCAACAATTGGCATTTACAGAATGGGAAATGACATCAAGTTTCTCGTCATTCAGAGCCGCAGCTTGCTAAGGCGAAGAATCTCCGATACCTTAGGAGATGCTTCCTACGTCAGCATGACGGGCCGCTCTGATTAGTCCATTTCCAGTGATCTTTCGTATCACCCCAACCCATTAGCTGCCCTAAAAACCTGAATGTTATGTTCACTTTTTTCAATGGACTTGGTAGATTGTTCCTTGGAATAGACCGCCACTCTCAATTCTGATAGGTCCAACAATTCATCATAGGGTCCTCTTGGGGAAATCAGCTTTACAAAAATGGGGGCTGTTTCGACTGCTACAAAAAGTAACATGATCATGATATTGGCCCATTTCATGGCCTCACTTTCTTTGGTCAGCAAATGAAGTGCATCTAACCTTGCTGCCAGACCATCAAACCCGTCTATTCCAGGTTGAAGCTTTTCAAATTCGGATTCCCGGGCCAATGTGAATTTTCTTATCTGCGCATCCAATGTATCGATTCTGACTTGATGGGCTGCCCTGATATTTTCAAGTTCTGCCTGGGCAGCATCCAATTGCTGTTCTTTCTTTTTGGCGTTGCTTCCCAAGCCTACTATCCCGCTAGTCCCATCTGTTTTTGTACCAAAACGCTCATAATCATATTCTTGCTGCAATTTATCCCGAAATGAAATAGCTTGTGAAAGTTCACTCTTCAGGCTGTCTTTTTGGGCTTCAAGTTCGTTGATTTCAGTAAATCCCGCTTTCAAAGCCTCTTTACTTTGGGCTATCATTTGTGTTTTTTTCTCATCCAGTTTTCTGTTGATTTCTCTTTCGAAAACCTTTAGCTCCAAAGGTCTGGAAATAACTACTGCCAACAGCACTGCAAAAACAAGTCTTGGTATTGCCATTTTCCATTCTGCCCAAGCATTGTTTCTTTTCCTCATGCTGGAAACTATAAATCTGTCCAAATTGAAAATCATCAAACCCCAAACCAGTCCGAAACCAATGGCATACCATATGGACTGAAAAACTGTGTAAAGGGCATATGACGCAGAAATAGCCGCCAAAAGCCCTGTAAAAAAAACAGTTCCTCCAATACCGACATATTTATGTGTCTCAGTCGGTGTCTTAATCAATAATGGTGCATAGACACCTGAGCAAAACAAAAAGAAGCGGTTAATTTTTTTCATGGGGTACAAAAGAAAGGATGAAGGATATGTTCCTCAAAAAACGAGCAACTAGCCAATGAAATTATATATATCTGCCCACTGGGTTTAACATCTGGGACGGAATGTGGCAAAATGTTCTTCAAAGTTCGTTTTTAAGGGTTAAATTAAAATCTATCCTTTCAATTAAAGTGTTTTTTATCCCTGTTCGTAAACGCTCACTTTTTAAAATTGCTCAAATAATGTACGTTTTTGGTCTACCCAATCCAATAGAAAAAATTAAATTGCAAAGAAAAAAACCATGAGAAAAAAATATCAACCAACCCTATTTTTCATTCTTTTCATTTTTTTCAACACTTCATTTATCTTCCCAAGTAAGGCACAGGATTCTGACCAATTTAAGGTAGAAGTTGAGAATCTTTCCAAAAAATATCAACAAATAGAATGGGAAAAAGGAGGCGTGGTGTTTACGGGGAGTTCAAGTATCAAGATGTGGAAAACCCTGGAAAAAGACTTTCCGAATGCCAAAATCATTAATACCGGATTTGGAGGTTCACAAACACATCACCTGATCAAATATCTTGACCAACTGGTATTGGAATTTGAGCCCAAAAAGATTTTTATTTATGAGGGGGATAATGATATCAATGCAGGTAAACCGGTAAGGCAGATATTGGACGAATTTTTCGAAATCATGGAAAAAGTTACTGCTATTGTACCCGATGCCCAATTTTATTTTATCAGTGCCAAACCAAGTCCTTCAAGATGGGCGAAAAAAGGACAATATGAGTTATTCAATGAACGGTTGAAAATATTTGCCATGAACCATCCTAATGCAAATTTCATTGACATATGGACACCAATGATGGCCAAAGATGGAAAACCAAAACCTGAATTGTTCTTGGAAGACAACCTCCACATGAATGAAAAAGGTTATGCCATTTGGAAAAAAGCCGTGAAGCCTTATTTGGATTAAAGTGGGAAGTTGGAAGTTGGAGATTTTTATATCTCAGATTTTAGATCTTAGATTTTAGATTAAACTTGACGCTAATTGGATTTATCTCGGCTCTCGCTTCTCGTCTCTCCGCTCTTGGTTCCCCTATACTTGGGGCAGGCTTTTGTTCTTGGCTTGTTCTCTCATGATATAGGTTGACACCAAAATTGTGGATAAATTTCTTAAATTGAAATTATCATGACAATAGATGAGAGGCGGAGAAGGCGTTTCAGCGAAGAATTCCGTAAAGAACAAGTCTGTCTGATCGAGAGTGGCCGGGTCTCAATAATTGAGGTAAGTAGGCTGCATGAGGTCAAGGTGGAGAGTGTGAAAAGATGGTTGGTCCGTTTCGGTAAGAAGAAGCTTCCAGAGAAGATAATTGTGACTACTGGCAGGGACATTGACAGACTGCGTGAACTTGAGAAGGAAAACCGCAGGTTGCTTGAGCTTATCGGCAGACAGCAAGTTGAACTTGTCTACCAGAAGGAACTGATCATTCTGGCCGAGGAAAAACTTGGAGAAAATTTCAAAAAAAAGTAATGGTCCCGTTGCTGATGTCGCTCAGGGGAAGTCTGTCAGTGCATGGGATTCCAATGGAAAGATTCTACAGCTATGTCGGCATAAGCCGGCAGGGTTTTTCGAAGGCCGCCCAGCGGTACAAGGAGGAGTGCCGGATGGTTGGGGAGTTTGCCGTACTGGTAAAGTCTTACAGACTGGAGAAAGATAGAAGGGCGGGTTCGAGATCTGTTTTCCACAACCTTGGGATCAAATCCGGGTATGGCATCGGGACAAACAAATTCGAGCGTCTCATGTCGTCAAATGGACTGGTGCTTCCGGCGCTGAACACGAGGATTGTCACCACAAAGTCTTCAATGCAGAGCTGGAACTATCCCAATCTGCTCAATGGACTGACTATCAACGATATAAATATGGCCGTGGTAGGTGATCTGACTTATATCAATATCTGTGGGAGGCGCTATTTTCTTTTCTGCCTGACCGATATTTACAGCGCAAGGATAGTCGGTTCCGGTTTTGGGGAAAGTATGAGGGCAGAGGATGCGAAATCCGCACAGGACCAATGGGTCGGACTCAGAGGGAAGGAGAACCTGATGGACTGCATCCACCACACAGATGGCGGGACCCAATATTTCTCGGCCCTCTACCTCGGAGGCCTAAATAAACTGGGAGTCCGCGTAAGCTGTGCAAAAAACTGTCTGATGAACGGATATGCCGAGCAGAGGAACGGACTGATCAAACACCATCTGGTGCCTACCATAAAGGCATGGGAAAAAGCAGGTCTGAAAAGAGAATTCGAAAGGATCATACATGTTTACAACTATGAGAGAAAACAGGAAGGCCTGGGGTGGCTCAGTCCTGTGGAGTTCGAGAAAAAGATTTCGGGCTTGTCTGAAAAACCCGGTCACACCCTATATGATTTCGGTCAAAATAAAAATGGGTTTTAGGAGGCATGAAGCGACCAAAAAGAGCCTTGAAAAAAGAGCAGCCCAAAAAAGTTTAGGCTGCCCATGGCCTCTGGCCTTTTCAGTCGATCAGGATCATTCCTTGAAAGGTTGCTCCCCAGCAGAGCCCTTCTCCGCTTATCCTGATAAATTAAATATAATTCCTACTTTTGGTTTTCACCAGAAAAGTTATCAACAAGGTTTGGGGTTTAGGTAGGGAACCTGTCAACCTATATCATGAAAGTTCAGCTCTTCTTAAATCTTAAATCTAAATTCTACAATCTACAATCACATGTCTACCCTAAAAAACACCATCAACCTCGGAATTCAAATCGTTCCAAAAAGCAAAACCCTAGATACCTATGCCCTTGTGGATAAGGCAATAGAAGTCATCCAAAAATCAGGTGTCACCTATGAAGTTACTCCTTTCGAAACTGTGATGGAAGGCCCCCAGGATGAACTGATGGCAATAGCACTCAAAGCCCAAGAGGCAGTATTGGAGGCAGGAGCAGAGGAGGTTTTGGTGTATTATAGAATCCATGCCAAAAATGGCCAGAATGTCACTATGGAAGAAAAAACGGCTAAATTCAAGTAAAAAAAGTCAAAAAAACAATCCCCTATTAAGATGTTGATCCAGGCCAAGTTTCTTGGCTATTCAAATTTGATTCTTTGGTATTTGTTGAAAATCCCTTCTTCCCTTCCCTATTTCCTTTCTTCGAAAAGAGAATATTTTAATTTTTCCCGCAACAGCTGTAACGCTTTGACTCCTTTTGGGGAATTTCCTTTTGCGTTGAGTGGGGGACTCCAAACGGCAACGGAGAATTTGTTGGGCATCACTGCTACGATTCCTCCGCCGACTCCACTTTTGCCCGGAAGCCCGACCCGAAAAGCAAATTCACCCGACTCGTCATAGAATCCGCAGGTAAGCATGAGCGCATTGATCCTTTGTGTGTCGATTGGGCTCAGGATTTGTCTATTAGCAAAAATAGAATACCCCTGATTGGCCAAAAAAGAGAAAGATCTTGCAAGGTCTGCGCAGCACAATTCAATTGCACATTGGCCGCAATAAGTCCTGATGACATCCTGAATATCATTTTCAAAGTTACCATAAGCTTTCAGAAAATAGGCCAAGGCTGTATTCCTTTCCGAGTGAGCGATCTCTGAGTTCATCACCGATTCATCGATTTGGACGCAGGTTCTTCCCACGATTTCATTGATAAAACCGTGGATTTTCTCTAAGGGATCATTGTGTATAGAAGTAAGCGCATCGGTGATTACCAAGGCCCCTGCATTGATAAACGGATTTCTCGGAATCCCTTTTTCGAATTCCAATTGGGCGATGGAATTGAAAGGATTGCCGCTTGGCTCGACGTTGACCCTGGACCAAAGTTTATCTTTGAAAACATGGGCGACCATTGTCAGGGTCAGGACTTTCGAAATACTTTGGATCGAAAAAGGGATGTCAAAATCTCCGGCTCCATAGACCTTACCCTCCAAATCCACCAGGGCAATCCCAAAATGATCGGGATTCACTTTTGCCAATTCAGGGATGTAGTCGGCGACTTTTCCCTTGGGGTTTGCCGATTTTACTTCATGGTAAACTTCGTCGATTAATTGCTGATAGTCCATGCTTTCAAAGTGAAGGTTTTTCTGACTATAATCAAAATCAAAGGTGAATAAATTATCATGCGGGGAGTTTGGACATTGTAGACCAAATTTATCTGGTTGCTGAAAATAAATTCAAGGGCAATTTATAAGCAATTTCTACCATGTACCCTTCAATCTTGAGATCATCTGTGAAACTTCCTTTTTGTCCTTGATATTCCCATTCATAGGTGACTGTCCTTAAAGGACCTGCCGAAATCGCCCTCGAAAACTGAAGGTTCAGAAATGAGGACTTGAAAACCTGAAACTCTGCATACACTCCTGCCTTAAAAAAACCCGATATCCTGGGACTGTCCCAGAAATACTTGTACTGCACAAACCTTTCTCTATCATTAAAATAATCAAAATAATAAGTACCTCTTCCTTGTTGATTCCTGTTTCTGGTTTGATGAAGTAGAAAGTTGATTGAACCCATGGCACCGAATCTGAATTTTTTGGATGGTCCGGTAGGCACATCATATTTCAAAACAAAGGGAAGAAATATTGAATTATAATTCCCAAAAGTCCTAAAGTTTTCACCTGCCGATTCCAGAAAATAGGTTTCACTATGATACTGCCAAATGAATCCCAATCCTGTTTCGAGTGAGGCATTGTTTAACCTATAACCATAATTTACCCCAACTACGCCATTGTATTCTCCGTAACTTCCGCTTACATCGCCCCTGGAATTTTCATGTTTTCTTAGCCCCCCCTGAAAAAGCACATATCCCCCATCTGCCACACTCGCTTTTTGCCGCATTTCTTTCCTTTCCAGTCTCGTCGATAACAGGTCTTTTTCATAATACCGCTGCCCTTAACCATCCAAAACAAAACCCATCAAAATCATTCCGGTAATAACTATCCTTAATTTCATAAAAAGGCGGTTAAAAATTAAAACATGCTATAATAACTAATTATTAGTTAGATTATTTTATTGGATCAAAAATTAAAAAAGTTGGTCTGAAAAAGAGAGTGATTTTTGATCTCTTGATTTAAAAACCATAAGGTCTTTGTCTTGTCTCTTGGTTCTTGTCTCTTGGTTCTAAAGTCTCGATTCTCGCCTCTCGGTTCTTAAATCTCTCATCTTACGTCTCAAGTCTCATATCTAAAAAAAATACCCAACTTTCTTATGTATATAATTTTTTTATATATTTGACATACTGATGCATTAAAGAAAACATGTCAAACAACAATCTGATCAAAGGAAGCTTACAGACCATCATCCTCAAACTCTTGGAGGAGAATGATAAAATGTATGGCTATGAAATTACTCAAAGGGTAAAAGAACTCACCGAGGGAGAAATCAAAATTACCGAAGGTGCCCTCTACCCTGCCCTGCATAAATTGGAGGCAGAAGGAATGTTGACTACCGAAATCCAACAGGTGGACAATCGGGTTAGAAAATATTACAGCCTGACCAAAAATGGTCACAAGGAAGTCAGCGCCAAGATGTCCGAGCTGCAGAGCTTTGTCGGCAACTTGCAGCGGATTTTGGACCCTGAATGGAAACCGGGTTTGGCTTAGGATAAACCTTTGGGGTTTTAAAAACCTCGAAGGTTTTATCCCAGAAAACAGATTTCGGACTTGAACCAAATTCTAATTATCAAAACCTTAAAAACATACGAATTCCTGATGAATTCATAGGGTAAATTTAAACCATTAAAACCTTCGAGGTCTCGAAGACCTCAAAGGTTAGATTCAGAAGATGCGCCAACTCACAGACAAAGAGCTCCAAGAAATCCGCAACACCATTTTGCAGAAGGAGATTTCCTCAGCAGAAATCCTAATGGAAGTATATGACCATTATGTCAGCCATTTGCAGGAGTTTCCAATAGAGGAATTCAATGATCAACTTTTTGAATTGGAGGAAAAGTTTACTTATGCTTATTGCCATGCCCTGCAGGCAAAGTTTAATAAAGAAATCAAAAAGGAGCTCAGCAGTCTACATTGGCAGGTTTTCAAAAGATACTTCTGCCTATCGAAAATTTTGTATGTTTTGATCTTTTCTTTTCTGGCATTCCAGATGAGCCGTTATGTGACAGATGAAAAAGAAATAGCCATAATCGTACTATCGCCTCTTTTGATTTTGGCAGGTGCTCATATTTTCTTTTTGATGAAATCCCATTTCAGGATCAAAGCCATAAAAAAGGACTTCAATACAGAAGGACCTCTTCAATCTTCACTTTATTATCCCTTTTCAGAAAAACTTTACCTGCCCGTCGTGATGGCATATGTCATCATGTGGTCTGTTGAATCGGTTTTTAATTCTAACGATATCGCCAATTTGGCTCCGTCAATTGCAGCTATTATTTTCATAATCCTTTCCATATATGTGCTCACCCTACTTGAAGTTTGGCAAATCAAGACTAAAACAGCATTGATATGAAACTGTCAGAAAAAGATATCGAAATCTTGCATTACCATATCAATGGAAAACATATCCAATATATTGAAGTACGGGATGAAATATTGGACCATTACCAGACAGCCTTGGAACAGGAAGAACAAAGGTCTTTTGAGGATGTATTAGCTGAGTTAGATAAGACTTTTACAATAGGGTATTCAAGACAAACCGCTAGAAATTATCTTCAAAATCTAAAGGCAGAGTACCCAATACGATTCAAAGAGGATCTATTCGCATTGTTTACGACAAAAAAAATCTGGTTGACTTTAATATTACTAGGGTTTGTAATTAGCATTCCATATTGGATTCCCCGAAGTGGGACTTTGTTCCATCTTTTAAATCTGATCTTTTTATTTTCTATAAGCTTTGAAAACTTGATAATTACAAAGAACTATCCCAACAATAAGCGAAAACACCATTATCGAGATATCGATGACAAACCTGTTTTTGCCATTACCAAATCAGATTCTCCAAAAGGCGTTGCCATTTTACATGTGATTTGTTTTGTAGTCATCATGATCCTTTTGTTTTTATTCAGCGAAAATATCCTATATAAGCCCCCTTACCTTTATGCTACTATTGTGGGGATTTGGTTATTTCTGATGATGACGATTATCAGATTCCGTACAAAAACAAAGCTTTCAAAACCTCAAATTAACTAATTTTAAAAACTATGAGGGTCTTATCTAAAAACGAAATCCAAACCATCCAAGAGCGCTTAGACCGCTGCTTGATTGCTTATCAGGAAATTTATGATGAGCTATTGGATCAATATTGATTGCAATGACCCTGACAATCTATCAGACCATCAATCTCAAAACCTTCAAACTGATCAAATCATGAATGCATCAGAGATCAAGTATTTAGAGGGAAAACTAGCGGAAAAGCCTTTTCGATGGGAGGAGTTGTACTTTGAAATTCTTGACCACGTTCTTTGCAAATATGAAGCTTCGGAAATAGATGAGGTTGGGGCTTTTTGGGAGCAGGAGAACCTGAATTGGAGCAGGTGGAAGATTTTTAAAATTAAATTTAGGCATCGAAACTTATTAACCTTGGAGTATTTGAAATACTTTCTAAAAAGTATCTCTTCTTTACATCTTAAGGACTTAATGGCTAACGGTATTTTTCTTACAATAGCAACAATTTTTGGTTATTTTCTTCCTAATCAAAAATTAATCATTTTAATAATGTTCTTATCACTCGTTTGTTTACCCATCTGTTTTTTTGCATGGATTTATCATACGAAAGATACGATTGGAGAACGATCCCCATCTTTAAAAGGGAAAGGTTTGTACAGTGGAAAAAGAGATGCTTTCAATGAATTGATAGTTGGCAATCTCTTCTGCTGGGGAATATTTTTGTTTTCCATACAAAAATTGCAAGGGTTTGAAGGGATATTTGATGTTCTCTTTGCAATGCCCCATACTACAACCTTAATTTTTTTCCTGCTGCTCATTGCCAATCGAGCCCTGTTCAAAGTCTATCAAGCCAAACTTAAACCCTACTTGTATGAAGCTAAGTAAGGCGCAAATCAAACAGTTAAGAGACCTTATCTCGTATAAGGGGCATGTGTACATTGATGTGCAATACGAAATCCTGGACCATGTAGCATGTAAGGTTGAAGCATTCCTGGAAGAAAAACCCAGCTTATCATTGGATCAAGCTTTTCGTGAAGTCTTTGCTTCCTTTGGTCATAAAGGTTTCAATGAACTCGATGCATCCTACCAGAAAATGATTGCAAAAAGGCATTGGAGATATTTTTGGGAAGAATTGAAACTGTTCTTATTCAGCTTCAAAGCACTGCTAGTGTTTGGTGTTTTTACGCTGTTTTACAACCTGCGCTTTGCATTTGAATCTACCAATGGATGGATAGGTGGACTGTTAATGCTGTTTATTTGTTTTGTGGTTTTATTGGCCGGCATTCATTGGAAGAAATTTAAAAAGTACCGGAAATATGCTTCTTTCAATACCACTGGGAATTTCTTTGCTATTGTCTCCTTTGTTTACCAACTGTGCAGTTTTAGCTATATCATGCTAAATAACTCCTTGAAGAACGAAACTATTTGGTCTAACTACGGAGTGCTTGCTATCACCGGAGTCCTCATGTTGATGTATTGCTGTTTATTTATTCTTCCAAAAGTATTCGAAAGAAGCCAAGGCGATACAGAAGCCCTAATTCAAGTCTATGGCGAAAGTTGAACATTTCTCATAAAATATTTTTTTGTATTTAACCCATGCTTTTGACAGCGGTACGGATGAATCCAATTCATTCGGGCAAGGTTTCAAATGATTTTCTTCCGCTTCGCTTTGCACACTAGGGACAAGATGGGAAATATTTTGATTTACTAAAGAGCTCTTTTTCCTTTATCTTTTCATTATGATTTTTAAGTCAATCGGTACGAAACAAAATATTCTTCCTACCTTTGCACCCTAATTCAATTTTACAATGCTTAATATTCGGAATATCGCGATTATCGCACACGTTGACCACGGTAAGACCACCTTGGTGGACAAGATCATTCACATCTCCAAAATCTTCCGTGAAAACCAACAGTTTGACGACCTGATTCTTGACAGTAACGACCTGGAGCGGGAAAGAGGAATCACCATTCTTTCAAAGAACGTCTCCGTTAGATATAAAGACACCAAAATCAATATCATCGATACCCCCGGTCACGCTGACTTCGGTGGTGAAGTGGAAAGGGTGTTGAAAATGGCCGATGGGGTTATCCTGTTGGTGGATGCTTTTGAAGGTCCAATGCCCCAGACCCGATTTGTATTGGGCAAAGCATTGGCACTTGGATTGACCCCTATCGTGGTGGTCAATAAAGTGGATAAGGAAAACTGTAGACCTGATGAAGTACATGAGGCCGTATTTGACCTGATGTTCAACTTGGATGCCACTGAAGATCAATTGGATTTCCAGACACTTTATGGTTCAGCCAAAAACAACTGGATGGGTCCAGACTGGAAAAATCCTACAGATACCATTCTTCCTTTATTGGACGCCATCATTGACCATATACCTGCACCAAAGATTGACGAAGGTACTTTGCAGATGCAGATCACTTCCTTGGATTACTCCTCTTTTGTTGGCCGTATAGCTATCGGAAGAGTAAAAAGAGGCAGCATCAAAGAAGGCGCGCAGTTGACACTTTGCAAAGCAGATGGGGTATTCAAGAAAGTTAAAGTAAAGGAACTTCATGTATTTGAAGGACTTGGAAAAAATAAAGTTGCAGAAGTTCATGCTGGCGATATCTGCGCTGTAACAGGCATTGAAGACTTCGAAATCGGGGATACTTTAGCGGATCTTGAAAATCCTGAACCGCTTCAGAGAATTTCGATCGATGAGCCTACTATGAATATGCTCTTCACGATCAATAACTCCCCGTTTTTTGGTAAGGAAGGCAAGTTTGTGACTTCAAGACACTTAAGGGACAGGCTTTTCAAGGAAATGGAAAAAAACCTTGCACTTAGGGTAGAGACTACTGACAATGAGGACAAATTCCTGGTCTATGGCCGAGGTATCCTGCATTTGTCGGTTTTGATCGAAACCATGAGAAGGGAAGGTTATGAAATGCAGGTGGGTCAGCCTCAGGTGATATTCAAAGAAATCGATGGGGTAAAAAACGAACCTATAGAAACACTAGTGGTGGATGTCCCTGAAACTACAGCAGGAAAAGTAATCGAATTGGCCACCCAAAGGAAAGGTGAATTGTTGATCATGGAACCTAAGGGTGATTTACAGCACCTGGAATTTAAAATTCCTTCAAGGGGTTTGATTGGCTTGAGAAACAATGTGTTGACCATGACTCAGGGAGAAGCCATCATGAACCACAGGTTCTCTGCATACGAGCCTTTCAAAGGGCCTATCCCGGGAAGAATAAACGGTTCCCTGATATCCATGGAAGGTGGACAATGTACCGCTTATGCCATCGATAAGCTACAGGATAGAGGTACGTTCTTTATCGATCCGGGAGATGAACTATATGCAGGTCAGGTAATCGGAGAAAACTCCCGTGACAATGATATCGTGGTCAACGTGCAAAAAGGTAAGAAACTGACCAATATGCGGGCCTCAGGTTCAGATGACAACGTCAGGATCCAACCTGCCAAAAAGTTCTCTTTGGAAGAAGCCATGGAATACATCCAAAAAGATGAATACCTTGAAATCACTCCAAAATCCATCCGTATGAGAAAAATATATTTGGATGAGAATGAGAGGACGAGAATGGCGAAGAAGGAAGCGTAAGCTAAGACGCTAGACTCAAGACATAAGATTCAAGACTTATTGACCTCGAAGGTTTTTTTCAAACCTTTGAGGTCTTTTTTTTGTCAGCCCCTTTGACCTTTGGGGTTTTCAAAACCCCGAAGGTCTTGACGCTTAAGTAAAATCATTGAATTCTTAATAAGGGGAAAAACCTTCGATGTCCTGACGTCGCAGTAGGGAAGATCTCAAAGGTTGCGGGAGTAGACCTGCAAGTTTTTGAAAATCTGGTATGCCTTCTTTTTACCATTCTAACTGATGAAAAGGCAGAACTTTGATCCTAAAACCATCCTGCTCAAAATCATCATCTTGTGAAAGTGTGACTAGCAATGCCTCTTTTTTATCAAAAAATTTCATCGCTTCCCAAAGACCATCCAACTCTCTTTTATTGTTTACTAAACAATAATAATATTGTTTAGTAAACTACATTATTGAAAACAGCGGGAATTAGAAATTTTCAATTCAAAAAAATCATCCATTTAAGAAATAGAATTGGTTGAAATATATCTTAAATCCATAAATTCACTCCATGAACAAATACCTTTTATTTACGCTAACCTTTGCTATTTTGACTGCCTGTTCCCAAAAACCTCACCCAATTGCGGAGATATTCAAAGATTACCAAGGAGAAAATCCCGGTGCAGCAGTAGCTATAATCCAAGATGGCGATATCGTTTATCATCAATCCTATGGAATGGCTGAGATGGAATCCAAAAGACCGGTGCAGTCAAATACCAATTTCCGGTTGGCTTCTGTCACCAAACAGTTTACAGCTACTGCCATTTTGCTTTTGGAGGAAAAGGGGTTGATTGATCTGAATTGGACTTTGGATCAGGTATTTGAGGATTTTCCGGAATATGGTCAAAATATCCAAATCCATCATTTATTGAACCACACTTCCGGAATATGGGACTATGAGGATTTTGTGCCGGATTCTGCTTTGGTCAATCCCGTTATGGACCAAGGAGTGCTGGAAATCATTCAAAACACTGATCAAACCTACTTCCCTGCCGGCGAACAGTTCCGATACAGCAATACGGCTTTTGCTTTGTTGGCCTTGATGGTGGAGAAATATTCTGGACAGGATTTTCCTGAATTTCTAGAAGAAAATATATTCAAACCATTGGACATGAACACTACAGTTGCCCATATCAAAAACCAAAATACTGTCCCCGAAAGGGCTTATGGCTATACTAAAGAAAATGGTCAATGGATCAGAAAAGATCAAAGCAGCACCTCAGCGGTTTTGGGAGATGGAGGCATTTATTCCAATGTCCTGGACCTCTTCAAATGGGATCAAGCCCTTTACAACGGCACTATTTTACCCAAGTCGACCAAAGAAAAAACATTTACCAATGGACTACTCAATGATGGAAGTCTGATTGATTATGGATTAGCCTGGCATATCAAGGAGTACAAAGGAGAAAAAGTAGTGTACCATACAGGCAGTACTACCTCTTTTCGGAATATCTTTTACAGAATACCCTCCCGGAATTTAAGCATTATCATTTTAACCAATCGAAATCTTCCCGAGGAAGAAAGCATGGTCGATTTGGCGGAGAGGATAATAGAAGTTTTTCAAAATAATTAGTTCTTATATTTAAAAACATGAAAAAACCGGACATCCCTGCCCGGTATTTCTATATTTGATTTCATCAGGTAATTCATAAATAAAACCCTTCATTCCTCCCATTAAAGTCAAAATAAAGAACTCAATCTATCCCTTTTTAATTCTTGGTTATCCTAATAAACCATCATCCCCAGTCAGATTTCTCTCTACGTTCGAAATGACAAGTATAAGCTTGTCTTGTTTCTTGGCTCTTGTTTCTTTTCTCTTGCCTCTTGATTCTAAACTCTAAACTCTCGTTTCTCGCCTCTAAAATCTCGCTTCTCCAATCACTCTCCCTGTGCCAAGCTATACGCCCTTACCCCATCAAAGGCATAAAGGTTTTCTGTCTTGATAAAATCAAAACCAAGGTCTTGAACCTGCTTGAGAAGATCCAAAATCTGGGCATGGCTGATGACTGATTGACCGGCATTTTGGAACCTGCATCTCCAATGGTCTGTACAGAAGGTCTCTCTCATTCCGCCCGGGAATACTTTAATACCCCTGTTGGTAATCAGTTGAAGTTCCAATCCATCTGCATTGGCTTTTCTGAGTTTCTCTCCTATCACATTTGGATCTCTTCCATCTTTGTCCCAATCAATAAATACATCCACACCAATCAAATCTTTTTTGGATTTTATAACCGGACTTAACTTTATCTGCATGGGTTCTGTAGCGGATTGGTCAAAGGCAGTGACTGCCAGATTAATCGGTTTTTGACCCAATCTTTCAATTACGGCTCTGGAAAATTCCTGGGTACCTACCCTTTTGGAGGAAAGACCTTCTTGGTAAATATCTCCTGTATGGATGCCATCTTCAAGCGTTTTTGCCCAAGCATTGGCAATTTTTTCTGCTATTAGCGGCTGACCGATATGTACCAGCATCATGATGGCACCGTTCAATAAACCTGAAGGGTTTGCCATATCCATTCCTGCTATATCCGGTGCGGAACCATGGATGGCTTCAAACATCGCAACTTCTTCCCCTACATTGGCAGAACCTCCAAGGCCAACTGAACCAGTCACCTGTGCTGCCACATCTGAAATGATGTCGCCATATAGGTTGAGGGTCACAATCACATCAAAGACCTCAGGTCTCTCAGCAATCAAAGCTGTTCCTATATCAATGATTTTGTGGTCCGTTTGGATGTTGGGATATTCTTTGGCAACCTCTAGAAATGTTTTATGAAAAAGTCCATCGGCCAGTTTCATGATGTTGTCCTTAGTCATACAGGTCACTTTCTTTCTGCCATACTTTTTGGCATATTCAAATGCATACCGGATGATTTTCTCAGATCCCGGTTTGGAGATCAGTTTGAGACATTGATAGACCTCCTGTGTTTGTCTGTGTTCGATACCGGCATAAAGATCTTCTTCATTTTCCCTGATGATGACCAAATCTGTTTTGGGGAAATGGGTTTTCACAAAGGGAGAATATGCCTTACAAGGCCTTACATTAGCAAATAATCCAAATGATTTTCTTGTGGTCACATTGAGGCTTTTGAATCCTCCACCCTGCGGGGTTGTAATGGGAGATTTTAAAAATACTTTGGTTTCTCTTAGTGAATCAAAGGCACCGGGTTCCATACCTGAACTAATCCCTTTCAAATATACCTGTTCACCGATTTCAATAACATTATATTCCAATTGTGCACCAGCAGCTTCCAGAATACCAAGAGTTGCTTTCATGATTTCCGGACCGATACCATCGCCATAGGCAACAGTAATTTTTCTTTTTGAAGACATATATTAAATGGATTATTATAAAATTGAATACAGGGCAAAAATAGAAAAAATTAGGGGAAGGGTACTTCAAACCTATTATAATTTAGCATAATAATACTTTTTAAACTCAAACGATTGAACAGAGTCTTTAGGGTGCATAAACCAAATGGGATTGTATTTTTCTAAGAAATACTTTGGGAATGAAATGAGGCCTTGTATATTTGAAATCAAAATATTCACCAAATCATATGGCTGATACCAATAATATTCTGTCAGAAGAACAAGACGGAATCCTTTATTTGACCATTAACAGAGAATCAAAATTAAATGCGCTAAATTTTGATACCTTAGAAGAAATCAGAAATATTTTTAACGAGGTTTCAGATAATAAAGAAATCAAGGGTGTAATCATCACAGGATCTGGCGAAAAGGCCTTTATAGCAGGAGCAGATATCAGTGAGATTGCTGAACTCAACGAACTGAATGCCAGGAAATTTGCTGAAAATGGACAGGAAATTTTCAATTTAATTGAAAACTGTCATAAACCTGTCATTGCTGTGGTGAATGGCTTTGCGTTGGGCGGTGGGTGCGAATTGGCCATGGCTTGCCATATGAGAATTGCTGTCACCCATGCCAAATTTGGACAGCCTGAGGTTAACTTAGGAATTATCCCCGGCTATGGCGGAACCCAAAGGCTCACCTATCTGATCGGTAGAGGAAAAGCAAATGAATTGATGATGACAGGTGATATGATCGGGGCAGAAGAGGCCAAATCTCTAGGCTTGGTCAATCATGTTCTTTCTTCCAAAGAGGCTGCCATCGAAAAGGCTGAAGAAATCCTCAAAAAAATAATCAGTAAGGCTCCTTTAGCTATTGGTATGATTGTGGATTGTGTCAATGCGGTATACATTTCTGATGAAAATGGTTTCCAAACAGAAGCCAACAGTTTTGCACGCTGTGTCAAATCAGGTGATTATAAAGAAGGTACGTCAGCTTTTCTCGAAAAAAGAAAACCGGTTTTCAAAGGGGAGTAAGTCCCCTTTTCTTTTTTAAAAATGAGCCAACTCAAAAAATTAGCCGGACAGACTGCTATTTATGGCATCAGCAGTATTCTTGGTAGGACGGTCAATTTCTTATTAATCCCCATTTATACTGCCTATCTGACCAAAGATGCCGTGGGTGCTTATACTGCACTTTACGGTTATATGGCACTTTTCAACATCATATTTACCTATGGCATGGAGACCACCTATTTCAGGTTTGCCACTGGAAAAGGTCTTGATCCTGAAAAAGTATTTGCGCAGGTCCAATCCCTTCTCATCACCACTTCCCTTTCGCTTGGAGCTATCATATACATTTCAGCTCCTACTTTGGCCTCTTGGTTAAATTATGAAGGCCAGGAAAACATCTTCAGGTGGATTGCCTGGATTTTGGCCATTGATGCCATATTGGTAATTCCTTATGCAAAGTTAAGAAAGGAAAACAAAGCATTTCAATTCGCTTTTACCAAGGTCAGCAATATCCTGATCAATGTAGGCCTAAACATCTTTTTTATAGTCTTTTGCTTTCATATTTTGAAAGGTGACTGGCTGAGCGGACTATCTCCCATTGTCGCAAAAATTTATAATCCCAATTGGGGTGTTGAATACATTTTTATTTCCAATTTAATTGCCAATGCAGCAATGTTGCCTGTGCTGTTTTGGCTCACCAAAAAATTCAGATTTGCGATCAGCAGGGCGTTTATCAAACCCATGTGGCATTATGCATTCCCACTGCTGTTTATGGGCTTAGCCGGAACTATAAACGAAACCTTTTCAAGGACTATTTTCGAATATATCTTGCCTGAAGGTTTTTATGAAGGACTGACCTCAAGGGAGGCAACGGGAGTATTTGGGGCCAACTTCAAACTGGCCATTTTGATGAACCTGATCATTCAAGCTTTCAAATATGCTGCTGAACCGTTTTTTTTCAATCAGGCCGCAGATAAAAACAGTCCTGAATTATTCGCAAAAGTCATGCATGTATTTGTAATATTTTGCTCAGGATTGATGATTGCTGTATCGGTAAATCTTGATCTTTTGGGCGCAATATTCCTGAGGGGAGAAGGCTATGCCATGGGAAACTACATCGTTCCTGTTTTATTGTTGGGTTACTTGATGTTGGGTATTTATTTCAATCTGAGTATATGGTTTAAACTTACCGACAAGACCAAATATAGTTTTTATATCACTGGTCTGGGAGCAATCGTCACCATTTTGGTCTTGATTACCTTAGTCCCAAAATTTGGGTTGATGGGCGGCGCTTTGAGTACTTTGAGCTGTTATACTGTCATGAGCGTGGTCTGCTACTTTATCGGGCAAAAACATTTCCCTATTCCTTATCAGCTCGGTAAGGGCATATTCTATCTTCTTTTCTCTTTTGGTTTAAGCTATTTAGGCTTCTTTTGGAATTGGGGAATTCCCATTATTCAATTTATCGGCAGGAATAGTCTTGTGTTTGTATTTGTTCTTGTAGTTTTGTGGATTGAAAAAAATGAGGTCAGACCCCTGCTTTCACGATTCCAAAAAAATAAAATATGACAATCAAAGTAATCAACCATTCCAAGCATCCGTTACCTGAATACCAGACCCTACTTTCCGCCGGATTGGATTTGAGGGCTAATTTAAGTGAGCCAATTATTTTACAGCCTTTGGAAAGAAAACTCATTGGAACGGGGCTTTTTATAGAACTTCCGGCAGGATTCGAAGCGCAGATAAGACCAAGAAGCGGTTTGGCTTATAAATATGGTCTTTCCGTACTCAACACACCGGGCACCATTGATGCGGACTATAGAGGAGAAGTCAAAGTTTTGTTGGTCAACCTTTCCAACGAATCCTTTAAAGTAGAAGATGGAGAAAGAATCGCTCAAATGGTAGTTGCCAAACATGAGCAGATAAAATGGCAACCCGTGGAAGAACTTTCTGATACCGAACGTGGATCGGGTGGTTATGGAAGTACCGGAAAATCCTGATCTGCAAATGGTTTTGGCTATCTATTTCCCTTTTGAAGCCAACAGACAAATTGTCAAAAGCAATAAAAAGGCATTATGTTTGCGTTATTGAATCTGAAAATGTGATTCAGTCTAACAAAACCACTAGAACCTTCGTAACCCCATAAAGTAATTTCGAAGGAAATAGACCTAATATCGATTAAGTGAAAATATACATCAAACGAATTATCAGTTTTACTCTAATGATGCTGATCACCCTATCAGCATTTCCTCAGGATAAACTCACCAAAAAGGAAAGAAAAAGACAATTGCAGGAAGCTCAGGCCTCCCGCTTGTTTATTGAAGGACAGAGATTCCTGATGCAGGAGGATTTTGACAGGGCATATTTTTACTTTAAAAAAGCTTTGGAAATCAGCCCGGATGAGGCGGCAATTAATTTCAAGATTGCAGAGATACTTTTGCGTGCAAACCGTGTTGAACAAGCGATGGAACATGGGATGCGGGCTGTTGAATCCGATCCTGAGAATAAATATTACAATTTGGTAATGGCCGAGGCTTACACCAAACAAAACCAGCCTTTGAAAGCTGCCGAAATACTGGAAAATTTGATGGTCAATACAGAGGAAAATCAAAACTATATTCTGGATTTGGCTACTTTATACTTACAGGCAGGTGAATTTGACAAAGGTCTTGATGCATTAAACAGGGCTGAAGAATATTATGGAATGGCTGAACAGCTTACTGTACAAAAACAACGGATTTATCTTAGAAAAAACGATCTTGGAAGTGCCATTAAAGAAGGAGAAAAACTGATTGAATCCCAGCCGGGGAATTCTCAGTATGTTCTGAATTTAGTGGAGATTCTTTTCAACAATGGCAGAACTGACCAAGCCATTGCTATTGTAGAAAAATCTCTGAAAGACTATCCCCAGCAACCTGAACTGCAATTAGCAGCCTACGCCCTATACAAAGAAAAAGGAGACATAGACACGGCAGAGCGTTTGATTTTAGAGGCATTTTCATTTCCAGACCTTGACAGCGAAATCAAGGCCCAGACCTTTGCGGACATTCTTCAGGATTTCAAAACTTCCAGAAGAGAAAAATTACTGGATGAATTAGAACAAAAAATGTTACAATTTCACCCAAATGAACCTGCAGTTTTGACTGTGGTCGGGGACAGAAAATTCTTTTCCAATGACCGGGAATCTGCCCTTGACCTTTACAAGAGAGCGATTAGTATCAACCCTGCCAACGCACCTGTACTGCAAGGGATAATCACCTCACTTTTTGAAAAAGGAAATGACTTTAATGAAATCGAAAGTTATACCATTATAGCTGTAGATGAATTTCCTGAGAAAGCAGAATTCTGGTTTTTTGACGGAACAGCAAAACTCGCACTAAAGAAAGGGGAAGAATCTGTAACTTCTCTTCTAAAGGCAAAGGAATTAAACAATGGTAAAAACCAGCAACTTGATCTGTTGGTCAACGGACAATTGGGGGACGCCTTACATATGATCGGAAAGTATGAGGAAGCCTACGAAGCCTACGAAGCGGTTTTAAAACTAAAACCGGATGATGAGCATGTATTGAACAATTATGCCTATTTTCTTTCCCTGTCAAAAAAAGATTTGGAAAAAGCAAAGTCCATGTCTCAACAACTCGTGAAAAGATTTCCGAAAAACTCCACATATCTTGATACTCATGCTTGGGTCCTTTTTCAGCTCAAGGAATATGAAGAGGCAAAAAAATATATGGAGTTGGCCATAGAAAACGATGTATCACCCAGTGGGGTGATGTGGGAACATTATGGAGACATCTTATATCACCTTGGCAAACAAAATGAAGCTATCAGTTTCTGGAAAAAAGCTGAGGGTGATGATGAAGCCTCTGAATTTTTGATCAAAAAAATTAAGGATAAAAAATATTATGACTAAGCTAAGTTCAGCAATATTCCTGATTTTTATCCTTCTAATGATGGGATGTGCAAAAAAGCCTAATCTGTACACCTCAGATGAAATAATGCAGGAATTCGATCCCAACTACTTTGAATTCAATTACCTCAGTGCAAAAGGGCGTATAGTGATTGAAGAGGCAAACGGCAAAATCACTAAAGGTACCGTCAATCTAAGAGCAAAGAATGACAGTACAATATGGTTTAGCATTACCCCAGGCTTGGGTTTAGAGGCAATGAGAGGTATGATTACCGCTGATAAGATCCGAATTAAAGACCGTATTAATGGGGATGATATTAACCTTAGTTTTAAGGAAATTGAGGACCGTTTTAACTTAAATCTTTCCCTGACCCTTCTTCAAAATCTTTTATATGCGAATGTCCCTGATGAATTCAGCTACAGAGACAGACTTTTAAGAATCGGAAAATATTTTGAATTGACTCAGGAAAGAAACGGAGTAAGGTTTCATTCAAGGGTAAATACCAGGCATGGAAAGGTCGAAGAACTGACCAGTAATTCATTGGATAACCGTGGGGCATTATTAGCCAATTACCCTACTTTTGAAGATGTTAACGGTCAGCCTTTTCCCAAAGAGATGTTGTTGAAAATTACTTACAATTCTGAAGAAGGAATGCAAAACGCAATCATCCATTTGGATTTTAGTAGAATAGACTATCTTAATGAGCCCTTATCTTTCCCTTTTCAATTTTAATGATGAAATTTCTGAGGCTTTTTTTCGTTTTAACTGTCATATTGATGGGAATCTACCATCAAAATGCGGATGCACAAACAAAAAAAACAAGGGCCCAACTGGAAAAAGAAAAAACGGATATTCAAAAAAGACTTGTTGAATTTGATCAGATACTGAAAAAAACGGCTGAAACAAAAAAAACCTCTCTAGGTCAGTTAAACGCTGTTAATAAACAGCTTCAAACAAGAATCACCTATATCAATACGCTAAGCAGAGAAGTAGCGTTATTGAATGAGGAAATAAAAGCGACAGAGAAAGCTATCTCCTCCCTTGAAAAAGACCTGAATAACCTTAAAGAGGAGTATGCAAGTATGATCTATACTTCCTCTAAACTGAACTCAGGCATGACAATGACAGCTTTTGTATTTAGTTCTGCAACATTCAGACAGTTTTACATGAGACTGAAATACCTGAAACAATATTCAGATGCAAGAAAGAAACAGGTAGAAACCATCAATAAAACTACTGCTGAACTTGCCGATCAAAGAAAAATCCTTGAAGGGAAAAAATCAGAAAAGCAAATCGTACTAAATCAGGAACAACAACAAAAGAACCAACTTGATAAGGCCAAAAAAGAACAGCAGGGAATAGTAAATAACCTGTCGAAACAAGAGCAGGATCTGAGAAAGAAAATTGCTGCCGCCAAAAAACAACAGGAAAATCTCAATAGCATGATTAAGAAAATCATTGCAGAAGAGATAAGACTTGCTGAAGCCGAATCCAAAAAGAAAAATTCAACTGCCGACCGTTCCTCCGGAAGCAGCATACCCCTAACCCCTGAAGCAGCTGCTCTGTCTTCTTCATTTGCCGGAAACAGAGGTAAATTACCTTGGCCGGTTGAAAGTGGCTTTGTTTCTAAGCGATTCGGAACACATCCTCACCCAACTTTGAAAGGAATCAGTGAAGACAATGACGGAATAGACATCCAAACCAAGCCGGATTCACAGGTAAGATCTGTATTTGACGGTGAAGTCACCAAGATATTTACAGTGCCCGGATACGGGGGTACTATCGTGGTGAAACATGGAGAATATTATACGATGTACAGTAAACTGAAAGTGATATCTGTAAAGTCAGGAGACAAAGTCAAAGCAAAGCAAGTCTTGGGACAGGTATATACCAATAAGGAAGGAGTTGCCGAAGTTCACTTCGAAGCATGGAAAGGTCTTCAACCCATGGATCCTTCCATTTGGTTAGCTGGTCGATAAAACAAATAATTCGTATATTTATAAAAAAAGGAGAATAACAGCAGTTCATTCCTTTGTGTTAGAATTGCACAGTTATATCTTTGTAACAATTAAAATAACCAAAACAATACAATCATGACAACATTGGGTTTCTTACAGAATATGGGCGGTGGATCAATAATCCTGATCGTCTTGGTGATTCTTCTTCTTTTCGGAGCAAAGAGAATCCCTGAATTGGCAAGAGGGCTTGGAAGAGGTATCAGAGAATTCAAAGATGCCACAAAAGAAATTCAGGATGACCTTGAAGAAGGTCTTAAAGAAAAAAAGAAAAAAGACTAATCAGTAACAAAAAAACATACATTGGAAAAATTCCATTCTTTTGACGACATTAAAAAGTCGCTTGAAAACAGAGAAACTGATTGTAAAGCGATAGTCAACTATTACCTCCAAAATATTCAAACGAAGGCGCATCTCAACGCCTTCGTTGAAGTTTATAAGGATACTGCTTTGGAACAGGCAGCCATAGTAGATGAAAAAATCAAATCAGGCAAAGCAGGTAAATTGGCAGGCCTTGTTGTAGGAATTAAAGATGTTTTGGTTTTAAAAGATCATGAAGTCAATGCATCCTCCAAGATTCTCAAAGGTTTCAAATCCCAATTTACTTCCACAGCAGTCCAAAGATTGATAAATGAAGATGCCATTATCATAGGCAGGCTCAATTGTGATGAGTTTGGTATGGGAAGTTCAAATGAAAATTCTTCCCACGGAAAAGTGTTGAATGCTGCTGATGAAAGTAGGGTTCCCGGCGGATCTTCAGGAGGTTCGGCAGTGGCTGTTCAGGCTAACCTTTGCACTGTTTCATTGGGTACAGATACAGGGGGTTCTGTAAGACAGCCAGCGGCATTTACAGGATTGGTGGGTATCAAACCCACTTATTCGAGGGTTTCAAGGTGGGGACTGATTGCCTATGCTTCCTCTTTTGATACGATTGGGGTATTTTCGACCAATGTAGCAGATAATGCCTTGGTCTTGGAAATTATGGCAGGTTCTGATAATTTCGACAGTACTGCCTCCAAAAAACCCGTCCCGCCTTATTCTGAGCTGCTACATTTTGACAAACGGGCAAAAATTGCTTTTTTTACAGAAACAATTGAATCCGAAGCGCTTCAAACCGAAATAAAAGCTAACACCCTAGCAGTTTTGGATAAACTCAAAAAAGAAGGACATCAGGTAGAAGAGGTTCATTTTCCTCTACTGAAATACACCCTTCCGACCTATTACATTCTTACAACGGCGGAAGCCAGTTCAAATCTTTCGAGATTTGATGGTGTCAAGTACGGTTACAGAAGTCCACATGCTCATAATCTTGAAAGTATGTACAAAATGACCCGCACTGAAGGTTTTGGAGAAGAAGTAAAAAGAAGGATTATGCTCGGCACATTTGTGTTGAGTGCGAGCTATTATGACGCCTATTTCACCAAAGCTCAAAAAGTAAGAAGATTGATCAAAGACTTTACAGAAGAACTGTTGAATAAATTTGACTATATCGTTATGCCGACCACACCATCTACAGCGTTTAAGTTTGGGGAACATAGCAATGACCCTGTGGCGATGTACTTGGAGGATTTATTCACAGTACAGGCCTCGGTTTCGGGAGTTCCTGCTTTATCTCTTCCCAATGGTGTAGACAAAAGCGGTTTGCCAATCGGAATTCAAGTCATGGCCAATTCATTCAAAGAGGCCGAACTTTATGCCTTTGGAAACTATCTGATGGAATTAAATAATAACTAAATAATTTTCCTGATCATGAAAAAACAAATCAAAAACCTTGTTTCAGCCGCAACTTTGATATTGTTGTCACAGTCTCTTGTAATTGGTCAGGAATTATTTGAAGTGAACAGTTTGCCTCTTTCGGAAGAAACCATAGCTCCCAATTATCAATTCGAATATATCCCGGATTTCACCTATGAAGAAGTTGCCCGGAAAATCAAGGCAATGGATACTGACATGCCCTTCGAACTGAATGAAAGAATTTTTGCTTTTATAAATTATTTCACGGTAAGGAACAGGGAATATACCCGCATGGTATTGCAGCGACAGGATATTTATTTCCCTATGTTTGAACAGACATTGGCAGAACATAACATGCCCGATGATGTCAAATTTCTTTCAATTATTGAATCCGGTCTAAACCCCAGAGCGAAATCAAGAGTAGGTGCCATGGGATTATGGCAATTTATGCCTGCAACAGGTAAAATGTACAGTCTGAATATCAATAGAGATATTGATGACCGTATGGATCCTGAACTTTCGACTGATGCAGCAGCAAAATATATCAAGTCACTTTATAGAATGTTTGGTGATTGGGAGATGGCCCTTGCGGCATACAATTGTGGTCCAGGAAATGTAAGGAAGGCTATCAGAAGATCAGGGGGGAAAAAAACATTTTGGGAAGTATACAATTATCTCCCAAGGGAAACTCGTAGTTATGTACCACAATTCCAGGCCATGATGTATGTATTAAGGCATACAGAAGACCATAATTTTGTGTTAGAGCAGCCTACTTATCCCATTGCTTACGAAAAAATCAAATTCAATCAGGAATTGGATCTTGAGCAATTGGCGAACTTGACAGGTATCTGCATCGATGATTTGGAACATCTTAACCCTTCTATCCAAAACAGGCAAATACCTTACTCCAATATGCACATGGCTGTAAGGGTACCGAAATCAAAATCTGATTTCATAGCCCAAAATCAAGACCAATTTGCTGAGGCTGTAAAACTGACCTCTGAAAGATCGGTCGTTTTAAGAGCCAATAATTCCAGCATTGCAGCAAATAAACCTGCTTCCACAGGATCAACGGTCCCTACTAACCAAAATAAGATCGTGTATGTGGTAAAATCAGGGGATGTATTGGGTTCAATAGCACAAAAACACGGTACGACCGTAACCAACCTGAAAGCTTGGAACAACCTGAGTAGCAACACCATCAAAATCGGTCAAAAACTTGATGTGTATACCAAATCAAGTGCTTTTGAAAAAACAATTGCGCAGGCTGACAACAGAAATGAGATAGCAGGAGAAAATCCAAAAACATATACCGTGCAGCCCGGTGATTCTCTTTGGTTGATTTCAAAAAAACTCAATGGTGTCACTGTTGACCAAATTAAAAAGCTCAACAACTTAAACACCAATCAAATTAAGCCTGGGCAAAAGTTAATAATCGGTTAAACTATTTTATTAGTAAATTATTTTTTCCATCTTCGATTATTAATTACTTGTCAGGTCAATACTAATTTATTATGAAAAATCTAAGAAATTTATTCCTACCAATAATCTTTATTATTGGATCAAATATACTTTTCAGTTGTGGAGAAGGTGAAGGGGGTTCCTCTTCCACCAAACCTAAAGCCAGAGGTTCCATTGGTGAAATCATTTTGGTTATAGATTCCACCAAATGGGAAGGTCCTGTTGGAGATGCGTTGAGAGATGTATTTGAAGAGGACGTGCCCGGTCTCATCAGGTATGAGAGTATGTTTGATATCAGGAAAATCGACCCAAGAGGTATGACCAGAATATTGAAAATGGCTACCAACATTGTTTATGTCACCACATTTGACGACCGAAAATCAGCCAGCCAAAATATCAATGCCTTATTTAGTAAAGAAGCTAAAGAGAAAGCTGCTGCAGATCCCGATCTCTATTTTCTGAGAACGGCAGATGAATTTGCCCAGGGACAGGAAGTAGTATACCTTTTTGGAAACAATGAAGAAGAATTGATAAAAAATATCAGGCAAAATAAAGGCAAGCTCCAGAATCTTTTTCAGGTCCGAGAAAGAGCCAGAATGGAAAAAATATTGTTGAGCAGAAAAAGCTCCGGTGCTAAAATCGCAGGTGAACAGTTGGGACTCAGTGTCAATGTTCCTGCCTCGTACCAAATCGTCAAATCCGAAAATGATTTTTTATGGCTTAGACAGCCTACTCCCAGAACAGACCGAGCGGATATCAGCATGTTTTTCTATTCCACGGACTATAATTCCGAAGAGCAGGTTTTTCCGGAATCAATATTAGAACTGAGAAATAAAATTACCAAAATGCACATCTATGGTGACCCTCAAAACAAAAACTCATTCCTCACTATTGAACGGGTTGATCCTTCTCCGGTATTCCGCAATTTTAGAATCAAAAATAATTATGCAGTAGAGATAAGGGGCGGGTGGAAAACAAATAACCTGAGCATGGGAGGTTCCTTTTTGGCTTATGTCATCATTGATGAAGAAAAAGGGAAACTTTACTATATGGAGGGATTTGTATATTATCCAAATGAGGCCCATAGAGAAGCTATACGCGAAATTGAGACAGTTCTTTTATCAACTGAACTATTGACCGAAGAAAACAAACGAGGCTAAAAAATTAACAGTAACCCATTTATGGCTATTAAAATCAGAAAACAAGACGCTTTAAATTACCATTCCCAAGGAAAGCCCGGGAAGATTGAAGTTATTCCTACAAAACCTTTATCCAGCCAATTGGATCTTGCATTGGCTTATTCTCCAGGCGTGGCTGAACCTTGTTTGGAAATTGCTGATGACAAAGAAAAAGTTTATAAATACACCGCAAAAGGTAATCTGGTGGCGGTAATTTCTAATGGAACAGCCGTATTGGGATTGGGGAATATTGGGCCAGAAGCATCAAAGCCTGTGATGGAAGGAAAAGGTGTTTTGTTTAAAAAATTTGCTGGGATAGATGTATTTGATATCGAAATTGATGAAACCGACCCTAAGAAACTGATCCAAATAATCAAATCTTTAGAACCCACTTTTGGGGGAGTAAATTTAGAGGATATAAAATCTCCTGAGTGTTTTGAAATAGAACAAACACTTAAGAAAGAAATGAATATCCCTGTGATGCACGATGATCAACATGGTACAGCGATCATTTCAGGAGCGGCCCTTTTGAATGCCTTGGAAGTATCCGGTAAGAAAATTGATGAAATCAAACTCGTAGTAAACGGAGCCGGAGCTTCCGCCGTCTCTTGTACCAGATTTTACATGAGCCTGGGGGTAAAAAAGGAAAATATTGTAATGTGCGATAGCAAAGGTGCTATCAGAAGTGACCGAGATGACTTGGATGACATCAAAAAAGAATTCACCACTGAACGGAATGTAAAAACACTTACTGAAGCAATGACAGGAGCCGACGTTTTCCTGGGACTATCCAAGGGAAATATTTTAACTCCTGATCAGTTAAATTTAATGGCCCCAAATCCAATTGTTTTCGCCTTGGCCAATCCTGACCCTGAAATAGCCTACGATTTGGCTATGGAAACAAGGGATGACTTGATCATGGCCACGGGAAGATCAGATTATCCCAATCAGGTAAACAATGTTCTGGGTTTTCCTTACATTTTTAGAGGTGCACTGGATGTAAGAGCCACCTCCATAAATGAAGAAATGAAACTCGCTGCTGCAAAAGCTATAGCAGCTATGGCAAAGGAGCCCATACCGGAAATTGTCAATAAAGCTTATGGAGATAATAAAATCACCTTTGGGAAATTTTACCTCATTCCCAAGCCACTAGATCCAAGATTGATCACAACGATAGCACCTGCTGTGGCCAAAGCAGCTATGGACTCGGGTGTAGCAAAGACAATGATTTTGGATTGGGAAGCTTACGAATTAGAACTTCAGGAAAGAATTGGAATTGATCAAAGGCTAATGCTAAGGGTGGTTACAAGGGCCAAGAAAAATCCTAAGCGTGTGGTCTTTGCTGAAGCCGACAATATTAAAATTCTAAAAGCTGTACAAGTATTAAAAGACGAAAAAGTAGCGATTCCAATCCTCTTGGGAAATAAAGAGAAAATTGATTTCCTGATCCAGGAAAATAATTTAGATATGACTGGAGTACCAATAGTTGACCCTTACTTGGATGAAGAAAAATTAAAACATTTTGGCGATATTCTTTTTGAAAAAAGAAAAAGGAAAGGTCTTACTCCTCAAGAGTGTCATCGCTTGATGAAAGACCGAAATTACTATGGAGCTATGATGGTGGAGTTGGGAGAAGCAGATGCCCTTATATCCGGTCTGACCAAAGATTACCCCAAAACAATTCTTCCCGCTTTGCAGGTCATCGGAGTAAAAGAAGGAACTGACCGGGTTGCCGGCATGTATATCATGAATACATCGAAAGGCCCTTTCTTCTTTTCGGATACCACAGTCAATGTTAACCCGACTGCTGACCAGCTTGTTGAAATAATTGGACTCACTGCAAACGGAGTTAAATTTTTTGACATAGAACCCAGAATTGCCGTACTATCATACTCTAATTTTGGTTCTGCAAAAGGTGATGTAGCATCAAAAACTGCCAAAGCCACCTTGATGGCCAAGGCTAAATTTCCGGAATTGGTGATTGAAGGAGAAATGCAGGCTAATGTTGCCCTAAATGAAGAAATTCAAATCGGGAATTACCCTTTCAGTGATTTAATCGGAAAAAAAGCCAACACCTTGATTTTTCCGGATTTGAGTTCGGGAAATATTGCCTACAAACTGCTATCAGAACTTGGCAATGCTGAAGCAATTGGACCAATACTTTTGGGAATGAATAAACCAGTACATATATTACAACTTGGTAGTTCTATTCGAGAAATAATCAATATGGTTGCCGTGGCTGTAGTTGATGCCCAAACCCAGGAATTAAAATGATTGCATATTTAAAAGGTAAGTTGGCATACAAAGATCCTACTTTTGTCATCATTGACATTTCGGGAGTGGGATACCAAGTGAAAATTTCCCTACAGACTTATACACAGATCAAAGATGAGGAGCAGATTATGCTCCTCACCTTTCAACATATCAAAGAAGATGCACACACCCTTTATGGTTTTAAAGAAGAATCAGAAAAAAAACTTTTTTTGAATCTTATTTCAATTTCCGGAGTAGGTCCGAATACAGCTTTGATGATTCTTTCATCTTTGAGTTCTGATGAATTGGAACACGCTATCATCCAAGAAGATGTCCGGACTATTCAAAATGTGAAAGGAGTAGGAATTAAAACTGCCCAAAGAATAATTTTGGAATTAAAGGACAAAATCACAAAAGAAGCATCAGGAAGTTCTCCAATTCAGTCATCCGCTTTTGGGAAAACCAGCAATAAAATCAAAGAAGAAGCGTTACAAGCATTATTGACTTTAGGATTCCCCAAACTTGCTGCTGAAAAAAATATTGCCGCAGTTTTAAAAAAATCTGCTTCGGAAATTTCTTTGGAAGAATTAATTAAAGCATCTTTAAAAAACCCATAATCATTACAAACCTAACTGTCTTTGTATCCGCAATTTTTTTCAAAAAAAGGCGCTCGATTTAACCTGCTATCAATAGGTCTTCTATTGACGTTGTCATTTTTTACCTTTTTGCCAGATTCAATTAGTCAGGAAGATAGAAAATCTGATAGCCTCAATGTAAGATTGGATTCTCTTAACAAAAGGAGAATGCTCCCTTCTTTTTTGCTATGGCAAAATCTCAATACGAATCCTCTTTTTCCGCAGCAAAATCAATTTTTGCCCAAGTACTCCCCATTTTATCAATTTAATCCCACGGAATCAAATATTCAGGTGGAGATGGATTCTGTTGTCCGATATAGGGTAAGGGAACAGTTGGATTCCAATGAGGTTAATTCAGGACAGGTCTATGATTTTGATGAATTTTCAAAGATTCAGGAATATCGGGTAAGGCAAGAATATTGGAGAAGCCGATCAAAAGGTTTGGATGGAGACAGCCCTGTTGGTGGAAGGAATCTGATACCACCGATTACAACCAGTCCGAGCTTCGACAGGATATTTGGGGGAAATGAAATCAACATTATCCCTACAGGATTTGTCAATCTTGACCTTGGCGCCATATTCAGAAGGATAGATAATCCTGCCATCCCCATCCGTCAGCAACAAAACGGCAACTTCAATTTTAACCAACAGATTCAGATGTCGGTAATCGGCACTTTGGGACAAAAAATGAAGATTGGGGCAAATTTTGACTCCAATAATTCTTTTGATTTTCAAAATCAGCTAAAAGTAGAATACACGGGTTTTCAAGAGGATATTATCAAGTCAATTGAAATTGGCAATGTAAGTATGCCTATTCAAAACAGTCTGATTCAAGGTGCTCAAAATCTTTTTGGAGTCAAAACCCAAATGCAATTTGGCAAACTGCTCGTGACAGGAGTTGCCTCTACCCAAAGAGGCCGTAGAGATGAATTGGTGATAGAAGGCGGAGGACAGGGAAGACAATTTGAAATCCAAGGATCCGCCTATGATGAAAACAGGCATTTCTTTTTGGGACATTTCTTTCGTGACAATTATGAAAGATGGCTTAGGGGTCTTCCCCAGATTCTTTCCGGTGTAAACATCACTAGGGTTGAAGTTTATATCATGAATCGTGCACAGAATACAGAGACCTTAAGAAATTTTGTCTCATTCATGGATTTGGGAGAAGGCAACAGAATATATAAGCCGAATAATCCAAATATAGGTACCGGAAATCCGGGCTCTCCTGCTTCTAATGATGCCAACTTACTTTTTCGGAATTTGAATGCCAATCCTGCATTCAGACCGTTCGATACAGGTTCGGGTGAAATTGAATCTCAGTTGGGACTGATCAGGGGAGATGACTTCGAACAGGTGAGCGGGGCAAGAAAACTGGCACCTACCGAATATATATTCAACAGAGAACTGGGATATGTTTCACTTTCCAGAAGGCTTCAAAATGATGAAGTGTTAGCTGTATCCTACGAATATACCATTAACGGACAAGTGTATAAAGTGGGTGAACTTTCTGAAGATTACCAAAACCGGCCCATAAGTGACCTTATTTACCTGAAAATGTTAAGGCCTGCTAGGATTAACATCAATATTCCTACATGGGATTTGATGATGAAAAATATTTACAATTTAAATGCAAATCAGGTCCAAAGCGATGGGTTTCAACTTCAGGTAATTTATAGAGATGATAGAACCGGTTTAGACAATCCTTCCCTGTTGGAAGGGCAGAATGTGGCCAATAACCCTCTGATCCGAATAACAGGACTGGATAATTTAAACCCTCAAAATGACCCTGCTCCCGACGGTAATTTTGACTTTATACCGGGCATTACTATAGTTCCGGAACGTGGTCTTTTGATTTTTCCTGTACTTGAACCATTTGGTAGGACCTTAAGAAATCTGTTTCTCCCCAATGAGACAAATCTGGCCAATAAATTCGTTTTTGATACCTTATACAGAACTACGCAAGCTGATGCTGAATTGGTCACCCGTTATGACAAATTTTTCATCAAAGGTAGATTGAACGCAGGGTCTTCAAATGAAATCATGCTGCCTGGTTTGAATATATCCCCAGGATCAGTGATTGTTATGGCCGGAAACATCCCATTAACCGAAGGCGTCGATTATACTGTGGACTATAACTTCGGAAGGGTGAATATCATTAATGAAGGGATCTTACAATCAGGAAAAAGAATTTCCATCAATTTTGAAAAAGCTGATTTGGTTTCATTCCAAACAAGAAGTTTGCTCGGAACGAGATTTGATTATCTTTTTAGTGATAAATTCACTCTGGGAGGTACCTTCCTATATTTGAATGAAAGACCAAATATCACCAGAATAGCCACGGGAAGTGAAACACTTAGAAACAGTATGTGGGGATTGGATGCTAATTTCAACGATGAATCAAGATTCCTTACCAAATTGGCCGATGCACTTCCATTTACCAATACCAAAGAAAAATCGATTGTTCAATTTAGCGGAGAATTTGCCCAGCTTCTTCCAGGAACCTCCAACAGGGTTAATGGAGAACAAGCTTCCTATATTGATGATTTTGAGACGGCCATTACCCCCTATTATTTAGGTGCATCTGCAGCGCAATCTTGGAATTTGGCATCCACTCCAAAAACAGACGACAATCAATTTGATCTCAGTTCATTGACTGAAGATAGGTTAGGAAATGCATACAGGAGAGCGCGGGTTGCCTGGTACAATATCGATAATGTTTTTTATAGAGAAGGAGGGCCGGGAGTCCCTACAAACATTACAAGAGAGGATAGGATTAATCATTATGTAAGGCGTGTTCTGCCTCAGGAAATTTTTCAAAGCAGAGACCGGGATGTAATTGTAGTTCCTGAGCCATTGTTTGAATTGGCCTATTTCCCTCATGAGAGGGGTATGTACAATTACAACACTAACCTGACTCCTGAGGGTTTACTTCCCAATCCCCGTGAAAATTATGGCGGTGTCACAAGAGCAGTCACCACTGAAGTTGATTTTGACAGAACTAACATTGAATTCATAGAATTCTGGTTACTTGACCCTTTCATCGAAGGTCCAAATGGGAGAGTTTTAGATGGAATCTTCAATGAAAACAATACTACCGGAGGCAAATTAAGATTTAACTTAGGTGAAGTATCCGAAGATATCATCAAAGACAGCCGCCATGGTTTTGAAAATGGGCTTCCAGCTGATGGAAATCCTGCATCCGCCAATACCACAGAATGGGGAAGAATTACAAGAGACCAATTTTTGATACCAGCTTTTGATAATTCCGCTGAAGCAAGAGCAAACCAGGATGTTGGATTGGATGGTCTAAAAAATACTGATGAGGCTGAATTTTTCAATGACCGATTTATCAATCGTCTAAATGTTGCCCCAAATGCTTTGCAAACTATAACCCAAGATCCGTCGGCAGATGACTTCAACTATTACTTGGATGAAGAATTTGACAATAACGATATCAAAATTCTGGAGAGGCATAAAAAGTTTAATGGTATGGAAGGTAACACTCCGATCACTACAAATGTGAATCTTGCCTTCACCCCTGCCGGAAGCAACTTACCAAACAATGAAGACCTGAATAGCGACAATACCGTCAATGAACTGGAAGCATATTATGAATATGAAATCGACCTAAGGCCAGGCCAAATGGAAGTAGGCAGCAATTATATTGTTGATAAGGTTACTTCAAACCAAAATGGAGATCAGGTAGATTGGTATCTATTCAGGATCCCTGTCAGAACCCCTGATAGGGTTCAGGGAAATATTTCCGGATTTAAATCTATACGTTATATCCGAACTTACCTGACCGATTTTGAACAGCCGGCAGTCCTCCGAATGGCCCATTTCAGGTTGGTGGCCAGTCAATGGCGGGTATTCCAGGAATCATTGTTTGAAAGAGGTTTTTTTGAGATACCAGAGCCCGACAATTCCAATTTCAATGTAGATGTGGTTAATATTGAAGAAAATGGTCAGGGAAGCGCCACTCAAATCCCGTATGTCCTTCCTCCTGGAATTGTAAGGGACCGCGACAATCTGGCTTCGGTAGAAAGAGTTCTAAATGAACAGTCTATAAGGCTATGTGTAGAAGACTTACAGGCCAAAGACGCAAGGGGTGTTTTCAAAAATGCAAGTTCTTTGGATTTGGTACAGTTTGAAAGACTAAAAATGTTTTTTCATGCTAGTAGTGAAGACACTCAGGATGGGGAACTTACCGCATTCTTAAGGTTGGGAACGGACTACACTGATAACTATTATGAAATTGAAGTTCCACTTAAGATCACACCAAGAGGAACAAGGGACCCACTTCAGATTTGGCCATCTGAAAATGAAATAGACATTGCCATCAGTGAAATTGTAGGGGTCAAGGTCAGTCGTGACAACCAAAGGGTACCTTTGAATCTTGCATTTACAGAAGACATAAGACAATATAAAGTAACTGTAGTCGGAAGACCGGAATTAAGTCTGATCCAGTCAATGATGATAGGAATCAGAAACCCTGGAAATGGCGGCGGAGCCTCCAAATCCGTGTGTATATGGGCCAATGAATTGAGGGTGACAGGTTCCAAAGAATCCTCAGGTTGGGCAGCAAATGCCATTGTCAATGCCCAGATCGCTGATGTTGCAACCATTTCAACATCAGTAAGACATAGCACATTTGGATTTGGTGGTTTAGAAACCCGACTTTCCCAAAGGGCAACCTTTGCTGCCACCCAATATGACATTTCTGCCAACGTCAACATAAACAAGCTGTTACCGGAAGGACTTAACATGAGCATCCCAATGTATATCAGCTTTGAAAATGCAAGCAGTAAACCGCAATTTGATCCCTTAAATCCTGACGTACCTTTTGAATTGGCTTTGGATAAATTTAGGACAAATGAAGAGCGGGAATTTTATAGAAGTCAGGTTTTGGACCAAATGAGACGAAGAAATATAGGCTTCACAAACGTCCGGAAAAATAAAAACCCCAATCAAGAAAAAACCAGGATATATGACCTGAGTAATTTTTCCTTCTCATATGCCTATGGTTCCGTACGCCAGAGTAATATCAATACCCAAAGTTATGATTTCGAATCTTATCTGGGAAATATAGCCTATGTGTATCAACCCAAACCTGCTGTTTTAGAACCGTTTAAAAACTCCGAATGGTTAGGGGGAAGCAATTTTAGTCTGATCCGGGATATCAATTTCAACTTTGTCCCTACTTCTTTTTCCGCCCGTTTGGATGTGGATAGGCGATTTATACGGACGCAATACAGAAATGACGAGTTGACAACAGATGGAGTTGATCCTTTCTTTCAAAAAAGCTTTTTTATCAACAGAACATTCAACTTGAATTGGGATTTGACCAAAAACCTTCGTGTGGATTATATGGGAAGGACTTTGGCTGTCGTGGATGAACCCGAAGGTGATTTGGATACCCAAGCCAAACGAGATTCTGTAAGAAACAACGTCCGCAATTTTGGCAGGACCACCAATTACAACCATCAAATAAACGCAAACTATAAAATACCTTTAGATAAAATCGGATTTACAGATTGGATAGGAATGGATTACCGATACGCTGCTAATTATACCTGGCTAACAGGAGCAATCGGTCAAAGAGACACCCTTGGAAATGTAATACAAAACACCCGGGACCAATCACTGACCGGAAAATTTGATTTTGTGAAACTGTACAACAAAAATGCCAAATACAGGGCTTTAAATGCCCCTAAAAGGCCAAGTATTCCAGGCCGAACAGCTGTCAGTGCTGAAGACACCATAGGTACACCCTTCACTAGAAGTTTTATCAAATTCATCACAATGGTCAAAGATATCAACTTCAGGTATTCCATAGTTGAAGGCACATTTCTTCCCGGATATATGGCCGAGACTGGTTTGTTAGGGCTGGATAGAAGCTTTTTGAATCAAGGTCTTGGTTTTATTTTTGGCAGCCAGGATCCAAATGTCAGATTTGATTTGGCAAATCAGGGATTGCTGGCTCCCAGCACTGAACTCACCCAACTATTCCGACAGAATCAAACCAGAAATCTGGATATCAATGCCATTGCAGAACCTATAAGGGACTTTAGAATTACGCTTGAGGCAAGAAAAAGAGAGACAGGTGATTATTCAGAAATATTTAGAAATTCACTGGAAAACCCAGGTTCATTTGCTTCATTGAGCCCAAACAGAATGAGTGGGTATAGTATCACCTATTCGATGATTAAGACAACATTGGCTAGAGATGATCAAAACAATAATTCGCCTCTTTTCACCGATTTTGAACAAAACAGAAGCATCATCCAATCAAGATTAAATGCAGCGAATACAGGAGATGGCGAATATTCGATAAATGGTCAGGATGTTCTCGCTTTATCATTTTTGGCTGCTTACTCCGGTAGGGATGCAAATACAATCGACCTCAATCCTTTCCCAAGAATACCCTTGCCAAATTGGAGAGTGGATTACAAAGGATTAAGTCAAATCCCCGCATTAAAGGAATATTTCTCCAGCATAAATCTGGTACATGGGTATACCTCCACTTATGAAGTAAGCAATTTTTCCAACTCCCTGATTTATCAATCCGGATTGGAATTGTTCAATCGCATTCAAGAATTCCCCAGGGCCTCTCTGACCAATGAATTTGGTGATTTCATCCCCATTTTTATCCTCAATCAGGTCGTTTTATCAGAAAGATTTTCTCCTTTATTGGGAGTTGATTTACTTACAAAAGACAGGTTGAACATAAAAATGGAATATAACACTGAAAGAAATATCGGCCTGAATTTTTCCAATGCACAAGTCACCGAACAAAGTAGCAGAGACTTTGGCTTTGATCTTGGATATACAAAAGCAGGTGTCAAAATTCCTTTTAAAATCCAGGGAAGACAGGAGGTATTACAAAATGACCTTCAAATACGAATAAACACCCGTGTGGTAGATACACGTCAAATCCAAAGAAAAATAGAAGAGGGCAGTACGGTAACCAATGGAAACTTAAACATTCAAATTCGACCTACAATAGGATATGTGATCAATAAAAGTCTTAACATTACCTTCTATTTTGACAGAACTATCAACGATCCGAGAGTTACAACCGCCTTCAGACGAAGCTCTACAGCCTTTGGTGGACAATTACGATTTAATTTAGCACAATAGATTTTTACATTTGATTAAACCTTGTATTTTTGAAATCCTTTAAAAAAAAAAGAAACAAAACATGAATTTTCCAGAAGAACTCAAATACACAAAAGATCACGAATGGGTAAGAATTGAAGATGGAATCGCAGTAATAGGAATCACAGAATTTGCCCAAAGAGAACTAGGTGATATTGTATATGTAGAAGTTGAAACTATTGGTGAAACAATTGCAACCGGAGAAGTCTTCGGAACAGTTGAAGCAGTCAAAACAGTTTCCGATCTTTTTATGCCTATTGATGGTGAAATCATCGAATTTAACGAAGAATTGGAATCTTCTCCGGAATTGGTAAATGAGTCCCCCTATGATCAGGGCTGGATGATCAAAGTCAAAATCACAGGTGATATCTCAAACAGTGACTTGCTTTCTCCTGAAGAATATTCAGAACTGGTAGGAAACTAAAAAATTGAAGTTAAAAAGGTTAATTCCGGCGCTATTTTGGCTGATAATTGTATCATTGCTACTGTGGACACCTGGAAATACCCTTAAGAATTTCCCGGTTTTTTCAGTTAGGGATAAATTGGGCCATTTCATACTCTTTGCTACACTTTCCTTTCTTTGGCTAAGAATAGGATCAATAAATTCAGAGAGGCTAATCAACATGAAATATTTTATTACTAATTTATTAGTATTTGTTTTAATATTTCCTATATTAGCAGAGTACTTGCAATTATTCGTACCAAATCGAACTTTTGATTACTACGATATCGTTGCAAACTTAGTAGGAGGAATATTCGGATTCATGACTTTTTTTATTTTATACAAGGCAGGAAGTAAACTTGTATAATTTAAAATAATTGGCTAGAATTGTTATTCCGTACATTGTGTAAAATTAATAACTCTATAAAAAACAACCATGGAAGCTAAAAAGACGCCAAAAGCGGATTTAACCAAGAGAACAGGAATGTTTTTGAATCTTGGTTTGCTCATTAGCGTCGGATTGGTCCTATTTGCTTTCGAATATAAGTCCTATGATTTGGGACCTTTGAAAGATCTTGGGAGTGTAACCGACGATTTTGAGGAACTGTTGGACATTCCGATTACAGAACAACCACCACCACCACCGCCTCCAATTGAACAGCCGATTATTCAGGAAATACCTGATGAGGTTGAAATCGAAGAGAAAATTGAAGTAAACTTCGATGTTGATGTTCAAGAAGAAACTGTCATCAAAGAAGTTGTTATAGCCGATGCTCCTGTGGTAGAAAAGGCAGATGAAATATTTGATGTAGTGGAGAATGCACCGGAATTCCCAGGGGGAATGTCAGCGTGGAATGCCTACTTAAGTAAAAATCTCAAGTACCCTACTCAAGCTAGACGTATGGGTGTAGAAGGTACGGTTTATGTTGTATTCGTTGTTAATACTGATGGATCAATACAAGACGTAGAAATTCTTAGGGGTATTGGAGGAGGCTGTGATGAAGAAGCTCTAAGAGTGGTAAGCGGTGCTCCGAAATGGACTCCAGGTAAGCAAAGAGGTAGACCTGTAAGGGTTAGAATGAGACTTCCAATAAGATTTAAACTTGGATAAAAAATATTAAAGGGGCTTTCGCCCCTTTATTTTTGTGTTGTTAAACTATTTTTTTAGTATTTTTTCTTTATAATTAGTTTTTGAATCACTGAATTCACGGCCCACCAACCAAAAATTGTATCCTCCCCCAATCACTTCTCCAATAATTATCGAAATATTGATTATGAAATCCTAGAAAAAGAAATCCCTCAAATCCAAGAACCATTCATCTATTCAGGTCACATTCCAAAAAACCAATCCGCTACAAAATATTCAACGACTGTTCTTTGATTTTTTCCAGCTCGTCTTTCATGATGACCACATGCTTTTGAATCTGTGCATCGTTAGCCTTAGAACCTATGGTATTGATCTCACGACCGATTTCCTGACTAATAAAACCCAACTTCTTGCCTTGATTATTATCTTCCAAAAGATTTTTTTTGAAATAATCAAGGTGAGTCTCCAGTCGGACTATCTCCTCTGTGATATCAATTTTTTCGAAATAGTAGATCAATTCCTGTTCAAATCTATTTTTATCAAAACTGTTTTCTTCCAACCAATCATTGAAATTGTTTCTAATCCTGTCCCTAATTCTGTTTTTGCGAACTGGATCCACCTTTTTTATCTCCTCTAGACCTGACACAATCACTGATAGATTATCAAGAAATTTTCCTTCTAGGACAATCCCCTCATCTTTTCTGAACGAATCACATTTTTTTAACGCTTTTATAATGGTTTCTTTTAAAACCTCCCATTCTTCAACATCCGAGTTTTTTTCACTTAGATTGGTGATAACATTTGGAGATTGGAGGGCGAGTTTAAAAATATCTCCACTTTCAGTACCCGCCCTGTTCATTAAAGATTGATATTTTTTGAAATAATCAAGAAATAAATCTTCATTGATCCCTACGGGTAACTCCTGAACTTTCTTACTGCTATATTCAATACTCAGATTTACTTTGCCCCTATCCAAAATACTGCTGACAATATTCCTGATATCAAGTTCTTTGTCCGAAAATTGTTTTGGGGCTCTTATGGAAAGATCCAAAAATTTTGAGTTCAGGGTTTTAACTTCAACGACTAAGTTTAAATTATCATCCTCAAAAGTGGCCAGGCCAAAGCCTGTCATTGATTTAATCATATAAGTTAGGATATCGAATTAGCAAGAATTAGAAATTATGACCTAAGGTAACATAAAATTTCAATTCGTCTCCTTGATAATTTCGGATAGGTTTTGCGACGTCAAACTTAACATAATTGTTCAGCAAGACAGTTCTTAAACCTCCACCAAAACTTTGTAGCCATGGATTGTTGAAGTTATTGATGGTGATCCTAAACGGAGACCCGGGGGTACTGATTACTTCCGTATTTTGGTCATTGATTCTTTCCCAAGGAGCAGATGTATCCCAGGCAGAACCTATATCATAGAAGGCAACCAATTGAAAATTCTTCACGAAGTTTGAGGTGATATTACCTCTGGAAAGATAAGAAAACAACGGAATACGTAACTCTGTGGAAAAGGTCATCACATTTCTACCTCTAATCTCATCCAAAAGATATCCTCGGAGATCAACAAATTCTGCAAAAAGAATATTTGAATTTTCTACACCATCCGGATTTCTGACTGGGGATTCTTCAGGGCGATTTGTCGGCGGAACATAAAACTGATTGAAGAGCCAATTGTCCATCCCGCCCACTATATAGTTCTGTGGATTGTTGCCAATAAAAGAACCCATGAAAACTCTGGAAGCCAGAATTATATTCTTGTGAATGCTTAGGTAGTTCCTTAAATCCATGTAAAGGTTTGTAAATGATCTTTCTCCCAAATTCAAACCCTGGTAGTGGATCACTCCTGCTTTTGCTTTGAATCCTTTTTCCATGTATAAACCTATGGTGCGGGTATTGTCAAAGACATATTCAAACCTTCCACCCACATAATTGACATCTAGCCTGTTTTGTTCAGGAATCTGGCCTCTTATGATTGAATCAGGATTTACATTGAAATATTGTGTTTTGGCTATTAGTGGTGAAATTGTCACTCTGGAATGTACACTGAAAGGATAAGAGAAGCCAAATTCAACTTTGTTCAATACATACCGTCTACGCAAAACCTCATCATTAGGTGGAATCTGAAGTGCCATTCTGTCGTACCTAAGCCTAAAGTCAATTCTTTGTTTTAGATATTCATACTCAAAAAACACATCACTTCCAGAACGTAAATCAAGCGGAACCATTATTCCACCTTTAAAATTATGATCATCTAAAATGTCTGTGATTTTGCCTGAAAGTCCAATTCCAAAACCCCTGAGCGGATCAATCACAAAATCTGTATTCAGACTATTGGTAATGAATTGCGGGGACATTCTTTGAGGACCGGTTACACGCCTTTGCAAACTCTGTTTTCTAAAATTCTCCAAAAGATTGCTTCTGCCACTTTCCCTTGCTTGGGTAGGTCTTGATTCAGGAACAATAGACCTTGGAATGGTATCGAAAGTATAATTATCAGTATCTATTCCTCCTTTCCTTTCAAACCTCAGCCTTTCAGTGTTAATACTCCCTGTAAGACTTTTGGGGGGAGGAATAGTATCTTGAGAGGAAGTTATTGATTGATTTGGGGGTGGAACCTGTGCCGGAGGTGTCCCGAGCAATAAATCTTCCAACCTAAAATTCAAAGTCGTATCTCTCTTTGCCTGCGTTTGAACGGGTCTTCTTACTATTTCCGACTGTGGTTCTGTTTTAACTGCCTGATTTTCTGTTCTTCTACTTGAAATTCTTTCAGATAATAATTTTGCCTGAGAAAGCTGGATTCTTGGGGTACTGGGAGTAAATTGGTCTACATTGGAAAAGGTCTCCAATACCAATTTACTCTTATTCCCATCCCTGTAAGAATAAGCTACTCTATTACTCCTCGAAGAATAATCAAATGCTTCAAGACTTTTATTGAACGCTGACATCTGACTGACAATACTATTGGAAACTGTCAAACGCATAAGGTTCATAATTCCACTCTGATCACTCAAAAACAATATATTATTACTGTTCAGGACACTGGGTCTGATATTCTTATTATTGAGGTTTGTCAGCTTTTTAATGTTAATGGAATCAGCAAGATCAATTTGGTACAAATTGAAATAATCAGGCAAATTTTTCACATCAGGGGTTTTTGTAAGCAGTGAATCCGGTAATTCAGTTTTATTGGATGAAAAAATAACTGTAGAATCATTTAAAAAGACCGGAAATAAATTATCAAAAACATCATTGGTAATTCTTTTCCCTACCCCTCTTACATTCAATGAATAGATGTCTGATTTTCCGTTGGATATCGCTGATAAAATCATGTTTTTACCTGTCGAATTAAAATCAAGACTTAAAATCTGCGTAATATTTCTCAAAAATATTTTATCCTGAGCAGACCCATCAATCGCCCTGCTTCTCAGTGTAGTTATCCCCCGCTTATATGTGGCAATCGCCAGATTCAAAGTATCTCTCCAAGCAATAATGGGAGAAGATAAATTTGCTGGTTGATCAGATGAAACTGCTCCTCCTGAGAATATCGTCCTTTCCCTGCCGGTTGCCAATTCCCTGACCTGAACTTTGAATCTACCTCCACTATTGACGACATAAGCCAGATTCTTTGCATCAGGGCTAAATTTGATATCATTGATTTTTCCCAGGTAAGATGTCGAAGTAGATGCTATTTCATTGGTAGCATTAATATCCTTAAAAGTATTAAAAACCTGTTCATTCGTATTGATATAAAATTGCCTCCACTGCTCTTGGAAAGATTTATAGTTCAGTCCAATAGTATTGGCAATGCTGTTTTCTTCATTTCTGTTGATCCTACTGAGATTGAGGATACTTGAAATATATCTTCTTCCATACCTTTCCACAATAAAGTTCCAGACCGACTGACCGACCAACCCGGCTTCCCTGTTTTTTAATTTATGGAGTTTAATGGTTTTGTTTTCCTTAAAATAATGTCTGGCAAAATCATCCATTTCCATACTCCATCCATAAGCAAGGTACATCGCCGCACCTTCAATATACCATTCAGGAAAACTGTTGATGATATTTGATTGAAAAGCATCCGCAATGGTAGAACCATAAAGCATCTCTTCTATGATGACCTTTGAAGTAGTATAAATCAATTCTTTTTTGAAATCCTCCCAGGAACCTGAAAAAGCTACTTCTCCGATCAACCTACTGAAAAAAGTTTGTCCATCGGTCGTGAAATTATCTTTATTCAGATCTAAATTACTTTCCAGAATCTCCTGCTGAGAATTATAAATAAAAATTTTTGGCTTGGTGTAGGCTACATAACCGATCATTTGGGTCAACCTATCAAACTCTGATTCCAAAAAATCTATTGCCATTCTTGCATTGGCAGCCCCACCTCCATTGTAATAGATCTCAAAATTATTGGAGCTATAAAAATACCATTCAATATTTTTATGTTGTAACCTGTTCTTACCGAATCTTTCAGCGCTAAACTGCGCCAAAGAAAACAAAGGCAAGGTTAAAAAGAGGACAGATAAGCCTAAGAAAATAATCTTATTTTTCATTTACTTGATATCTCACTTTGGTTTTAAATATACTTAAAAAATTGAATTATGTTTTTGACCATCTATTAATGTTTACATCTTTTTCAATTTCTTCACCTTGGATCAGCATTTCAATCATCATTTTGCTGAAATATGGAACCAAGGAAACGCCTTTAGCTCCAAAACCATTAAAAATACTAACGCTTCTGTATTCATGATGTTTTCCAAGAAAAGGTTTTCTGTCTTTGGTAGCAGGTCTAATTCCGTAGCGATGGTTTTTAATTTCACGCACAGGGACGTTGATTAATTTGTCGAGTTTTTCCAAAATTTCGTTTTTTGCACTTGCTGTGGGCCCTTGATCCATATCATGCCTGGTGTAGGTAGACCCTACCCGGTGAAGACCATTGGGTAAAGTAATCCTGAAAACGCCACGATTGATAATTTCATCAGGATAAAAATCCTGAGTCAAATCCAAAATCTCCCCTTTTACCGGTGTAAATGGAAGGTGTTGGAAAAATCTGCTTTTCATAGCACCCAAGCCGTTACAGTAAATTACAGCTGAAGCTGTAATGTCTTTGTAACCAATCTTCTCTTTTTTTATTGTCAAATACTCCTCCTCAAATTCCTCCTCAATAAGAGCTCCCTTATTTTTAAGAAAAACCGAATACTCATCCAAAAGCTTATTCAGATCTACATATCCGGAATTTTTAAGCATAATTCCTCCAAAAGGATTTACTACCTCTATGTGATGTTGTTTGGTGAAAACCTGATCAAAGTAAGGCATAAAACCAGGTTCACCGCTTTTGCCCATCCACTCATTCTGTTCCTCAATATTTAGAAACGGCCGGTAAATTTTCAATGGGTAAAGAAATTTACTGTTCAGAGCAGTTTCCAACTGGGAGTAAAAAGGTTCTATCTCTGGGAATATACTATCCGCAAGCCATGATTTAACCATTTTTTTCCCGGTAATCGGATTATATAGTCCTGCTGCCACTCTACTGCTTTGATTGGCAGAAGGCTGATCAATGACCAAGACTTTTTTTCCCGCTTCCAGTAATCGAAATGACAATGCCGTTCCGGCTAATCCCTGACCAATTAGTAAAAAATCTACTTCCATGCCCAAAAATAATTTCTTTATTCGTTATTTTGAGTCCCATTTAAAAGAATTAAATATGCTCCGACTTAAAGTCTTCACATTCAATCCATTTTTAGAAAACACTTACATTTTATATGATGAAACAAAGGATGCGGCAATTTTTGATCCGGGCTGTTATGAAAACCAGGAAAAAACAGAACTGTCTGATTTTATTGAAAGAGAAGGATTAAATGTAACCCATTTGATCAATACCCATTGCCATATCGATCACGTGCTCGGGAATGCTTTTGTCAAAGCAAAGTATGGTGTTGATCTATGGATTCACAGGAATGAGATTCCCGTATTGAAATCAGTAAGTGCATATGCTCCAAATTATGGATTTGCAGGTTATCAGGACACTGAACCTGATAAATTTATTGACCAAAACCAAAAATTGAAAATCGGCAATACTGATCTTGAGATACGCTTTGTACCTGGACATTCACCGGGACATTTGGTTTTTTACTATGAACAATCAGGCATTTGCATTGCAGGTGACACCTTGTTTCAGGGGAGCATTGGGAGGACTGATCTTCCTGGAGGAAATCACCAAACTCTTCTCCGTTCTATCAAATCAGAACTTTTCACTCTGCCTGATGACACAAAAGTCTATCCGGGTCATGGACCCGAAACCACTATCGGCACCGAAAAAGAATACAATCCATTTGTAGGAAAAAGATCAACCTTTCAATGAAAAAGCATATACCGAATTCCTTGACAAGCGCAAATTTAATTTGCGGGATGCTGGGTATTGTTTTTGTTTTAAACGGGCAGATTAAATTTGGAGCCTATTTCATATTTGCGGCTGCCATATTTGATTTTTTAGATGGATTTGTCGCCCGATTGCTCAAAGTACACAGTGAAATCGGTAAGCAACTTGATTCATTGGCCGACTTGGTGACTTTTGGGATACTGCCTGCTTTTATCCTTTTCAAAATGGTGGAAGCCAACACAGATATTTGGTATTTACCCTATGTGGTTTTTGTCATTGGCGTATTTTCAGCACTTAGATTGGCTAAATTCAATATTGATGAAAGGCAGTCGGATAGATTTATCGGAGTCCCCACTCCTGCCAATGCCCTATTGATCAGTGCCCTCCCTTTTCTATCTGAAAAATCCCCTTTTTTTGAAAATCTACTCCAGAATCCTTATGTTCTTATCTCCATTTCTTTGGTAATGTCATACCTTTTAGTTGCTGAACTGCCATTGATTGCATTAAAGTTTAAAGATTTTTATTTTTTCAAAAATATTTTCCGGTACTTTGTGATCGCTTTAACCCTCATCTCACTCATTCTCTTAGGAATAGCCGGAATCCCTTTTGCGATAATTTTATATATTGCACTCTCGGTAATAGAGGCATGGATTACAAAAAATGCTGATCAGTAATATCAAATATAAAATTATCATAACCTACTTCCTGGCATTGACATCTGTAATCCTTCCGTCAATTGCTCAGGATAACGGAACTTTTTACAAATTCCCAATAACCGAATCAGGCGTTTACAAAATAAATGAAAGTCAACTTATCAGTCTGGGATTTTCAGGAATAAATGAAGTGTCTGTTTTTGGTTTCCCCGGCATGCTTCCTCAAAAGCTGGATAGCACACAAACCAATTTACAGTCAATCCCTACGCAGATCAAAGAAAAAGAGCTGTTTTTTTATTTGGAGGGCCCACATCAGATCCAAATCCAAAACAATAAGCCGGAATATCACCACCATATTTACTCCGATACGTTGTTTTACCTTATTGGGGAAAAATTTAATGACCATAAGATTGGAATCAATCAGTCAGAAGCTATCGAACAACCATTAGAAAACGGATTACTTTTTCAGGTTTTTGCCCAAAAATGGGAAGAAACAAATTTACTTGGTTCGGGAAGAAATTGGTATTCCAAGCCAATATTTACCGGTGAGAGATTACAGTTTGTCCAGCAAATCCCAAGTGAAAGTCTAAACCCTATAAATCTGACGCTAAAGTTGATGTCTCAGGCACTGAGCGCTGCCACTTTTAGGATCAATGTAAATTCACAGGAAATTGATCAATTGAGTATTGCTTCAATACCAAATACAACCTACGGCATCAAAGGCAGAGAAGAAATTTTCACCAAATCTTTGAACATTACGGGTAATGCCAATTTCAGTTTGCTTTTTCAAAGTGCTGATATCAATGCCACTGGATATTTGGATTATGCTATAATTTCTGTTCCTTTCAATTCTCTGGCCTTGAAAAAAGGAATCTATTTTCAATTAGAGGAGCAACAGGTCAATGCCTTTTCACCTGAGAATACCGTTTGGAATGTATCGGATCCATTTCAGGTTTTTGAAATTGAGGGTCAAGCCACTTTAAAATCAGGTGAAAAAATAGCGGTTTTCTCACCAGAGGAAGTACCAACGATTTCCGATTTCAGGATTTTGGGTAATTCAATAAGAAAGTTTGACTCATCACCTGAACTGATCATCATTACCAATGACCTGTTGAGGTCTCAGGCTGAAAGACTCTCTGCCCACAAAACAAACCTGGGCATTTCAAATCAGGTCGTCAGTTTAAAGGATATTTATGACCATTTCGGTTATGGAACCACGGATATTACTGCAATAAGAAATTTTCTTGCTTTCCATTATCAAAAGGACCACAGGTTGAAAAATGTCCTGATGTTTGGGAAAGGAACCTATGATTATAAAGGAAAATTGGGGGGAAGACCAAACCTGATTCCAATTTACAGTTCAAGAAACAGCCTCAATCCTCTTACAACCTACAGCTCGGATGATTACCTTGGATTTCTTGATTGGGGCCAAGGAGAATGGGTAGAATCCAATGCAGGAGACGAGCAGTTGATGATTGGGGTAGGAAGAATTCCGGCCATAAATCTGGTTGAATCAGAAGAAATGGTCAATAAAATCATTTCTTATGAGACAGGAATTAATAACTCGGGCGACTGGAAAAGAAACCTTGCATTTTTTGCAGATGATGGGGATAACAATATCCATTTGAGGGATGCAGAAGCCCATGCAGCATTTTTGTCCGAAAACCATCCTGAATTTTTGATCAAAAAATTGTATCTCGACAGATATGAACAGGTCCGAACGGGCTCATCCCAAAGCTCTCCGGTTGCTAAAGAGGCGATGCTGAATGCGATAAAAGACGGGGTATTGTTTATGAATTATATCGGACACGGAAATGAAACCACTCTGACAGCCGAAAGGGTATTTTCTGTTTCAGATTTAAATGATTGGCCTGAAAATCCATTGCTGCCTTTATTTGTAACTGCAACATGTGAATTTGGAAGACATGACAGCCCACTCATCAGATCAGCAGCTGAGGAGTTGCTTTTCGCACAGAGAAAGGGGGCGATAGGAATGCTTACCACAGGACGACCCGTATTCAGTAGTATAAATTTCGCTCTGAACAAGGCGTTTATCGAAACCGTTTTTCAGAAACCAAACGGGGAATTGATGGATTTGGGTACGATTTTCAAAATCACAAAAAACAATAGCCTCAACGGTCCATTTAACCGAAATTTTTCACTGTTAGGGGATCCTTCAATGAAACTTGCTGTACCCGAATTGGAAACTAAAGCAGAAAGCTTAATTGATTTGCAACTTGAAATGGAAACTGATACCCTCAAGGCTATGCAACAAATCCAGCTCCTTGGAAAGGTCAAAGACCCCTTAACAGGTGCAGTAATAGGGAATTCCACAGGGAATTTTGAGGTGCAAATCACCGATAAACCGAAAAAAGTGAAATCCCTAGGTGATGAAAGTGAGCCTTTTGAATTTTTGGAAGAACAGAATCTCCTTTTTAAAGGGGTGGGAAATATACAGGAAGGCTCTTTTGTCTCCGATATTTTTATTCCAAAAAATATAGATTACAGCTTAGGGACAGGTACCATAAGAATATTCGGGCAAATCGATAACGGAACAGAAGAGGCAATGGGTGCGGTCAGAATCCCAATTGGAGGCAGTTCTTTATTCCAAAATTCTGATGTGGAAGGACCAAAGATCCAAATGCTATATAGCGATGAATTGGTAGCAGCACCCAGTAAGTTCCCTTCTCCTACCCTGCCTTTGAGAATTTTGCTGGAAGATGAAAGTGGCATGAACATCTCATCGCAAAATATAGGTCAGGACATTATTCTCCTGGTCAATGACCAAAATCCAATAGTACTGAACCAAAATTATATAGCTATTGAAAATGGGTTCCAAAAAGGAATAATCAATACAATAATCAAAAACCTACGTGAAGGTACCAACAATATTACCCTGATTGCATGGGATAATTTGGGCAATCGTTCGGAGGTTTCTGAATCTATAGAAATAAAAGGGAGCTTACAACTTAAAATCCTTTCACATACCACCTATCCTAATCCTACAACCGTTCAAAGTAAATTTCAGGTTACCCATAATAGAGTTACTGAAAACTTAATCATGGAAATTGAGGTTTATTCTATTCTGGGAAGTACAATATTCAAATCTACAAAACGTTATGTAGAAGCTGATTTTTTACTGGACGATTTTGAATGGATTTTTTTCCGTTCAAAGACATATTATCCCGTAAAAGGAACTTATATTTACAAATTAGTGCTCACATCTGAAAAAGACGGTTCCTCTGATTCAAAGAGCGGTAAAATTATTATTAAATGAGAAAACAGATAAAATCGACGTTTAATCTATCCATTTTTGCAGGGATATTCCTTATGTCTTTTCAATTAATGGCCCAAAACTCATCCATAGTTTCAGGTCAGGATCCTAACAGAAGGGTAATTACCACTGCCGTACCTTTCTTAAATTTTGCGCCTGATAGCCGTCATTCCGGCATGGGCGATGCAGGTGTAGCTACAAGTCCTGATGTTTTTTCAGCACATTGGAATGCCGGTAAATTGGCTTTCATCGAAGACGATATGGGCGTTTCTCTTTCCTATTCACCTTGGTTGGGGAGATTAGTCAATGACATGTCATTAAGTTACCTGACATTCTATAGAAAAATAGACAATGTTTCTGCTTGGGGTTTTGACCTCAGGTATTTTAACATGGGTGATATTCAACTGACAGATGGCAGAGGCAATGAATTGGGAGAATTTACCCCAAGAGATATCGCTATTGGCGGAACATATTCAAGGAAGTTATCTGACAAATTCAGTCTTGGGATTTCAGGAAGATTCATACATTCCAACCTTTCTGGAAATTTATCTTCAGCAAGCGGTACAGAAAGCCGGCCAGGTGTCAGTATAGGCACAGATGTAGGTATTTATTACAACACAGAGGTTTTGACGGGAGACAGGATAGGAGTATGGTCCTGGGGTATGACGATTACCAATATAGGACCCAAAATCACTTACAACAGTGCTGATGATTTGGATTTTATTCCGACTAATTTCAGAATAGGAACCGCCTACCTCATGAATCTCAATGAATACAATTCTTTGACTTTCACATTGGACCTCAACAAATTGATGGTACCATCTCCGCCTATTCTGCAAACTGATGAAAATGGACAATTGGTTACTGACCCAAACACCGGGGATTTTATAATTGAAAGAGGTAGGGATCCGGATAGACCTTTGATCAACGCCATGTTTACATCATTTGTAGATGCGCCTGATGGCTTTTCCGAAGAAATGCAGGAAATCATGATCTCATTCGGTGCGGAGTATATTTATAATCAGGTATTTGCTTTAAGGACCGGATACTTTTATGAAAATCCCAATAAAGGCGGCAGAAGATATTTCACCATGGGTGTAGGAATCAAATACAAACAACTTGGATTTGATTTTTCTTACTTGGTTCCTCAGGTTCAAAACCATCCTTTAGGGGAGACATTAAGGCTTTCATTGGCTTATACTTTCCCCAGCAAATGATCTTAGACAGATCCAAAGCACCGGAATTTCGGATACCCAGCGAAATTAATTTCCCAAAACCAGAATCCAGGACTCTCTCAAACGGAGTCCCTGTTTTTTTCATTCCAACACCTGAAATAGATGCTATAAAGATTGAAATCAGTTCTGGGTCAGACCCCTTTTCAATACCTTTTGAAAAACTATTGGTTCCTTCCTTTACCCTACAGATGCTATTGGAAGGCACAAATTCCAAAAGCGGCAATGAGTTGGACGATATCTTTGATACCTTCGCTTCTGAAGTTGAACCCCATATAGGTTTTGAATATCTCGGAATATCTTTGCTTACAACCAAAAAACATTTTTCCAGTGTATTGCCCATTTTTAGAGAATTGCTGACAGAGGCAACTTTTCCGGAAAAAGAATTGGCAAAAAGGAAGAAACAAAAAGCCCTCAATATTTCTATCCAGAAAGAACAAAACGGGCATCGGGCTTCACAGCTTTTCAGAAAGTCTCTTTTTGGCGAAAATCACCCTTTTGGACAAATAGCGGATGAAAGTGATGTCAATAAATTTGAAAAAAATGACCTGATGGGCTTTTATGAAAGTAACCTATGGACTAATCCTGAATTATTTCTGACAGGAAATATAGATTCAAAGGAATTTGAGCGTATCACAGGTTTTTTTGAAACATTACCTGTTCATAATAGAATTCAATCCAATCAGAACTTTGTCAATGGTTCAAATTTTAGGTTCTCAGAAGAAAAAGAAAAGTCTGTCCAAAGCAGTATCCGGATAGGTTGTCACATGATTCCAAAAACCCACCCCGATTATATTCCACTGTTGGTTTTTAACACCATTCTTGGCGGATATTTTGGCAGCCGTCTTATCAAAAACATCAGAGAGGAAAAGGGACATACTTATGGAATTAGCAGTAGTTTGGGAAGTTTAAAATCCTCGGATTATTGGGTAGTCATGGCAGATGTGATCAAAGAAAATGCTGATGAAGTCATTGAGGAGATTTATAAGGAGATATTTTTACTTCAAACTGTCCCCATTTCGCAAAATGAACTGGATACTGTCCGGAACTATATGGTAGGCAAATTACTTACCCAATTCAGTTCCGGTTTTGAGCTTATCAGCAGGTTCAAATCAATCCATCAATCCGGACTTGATTTTGGTTTTTTTCAAAACCAACTTGACTATATTCTAAATTTTAGCCCGGAGGACATCATTAGAATCGGAAACAAATATTTCCATAGAGAAAATATGGTCGAGGTAATTGTAGGCTAATTCTTTTTTAAGAATAGATAAAGCCCTGAAAAATCCCACCTATATTTTAGCCATTTCTTATACCAATTTAATTTTGCTGCTTTGGGATTCAATTCTTCCGCCAAATCAATAAATCCTTTTGCCACATCAAAATTTGCAGACCAAAGGGCATGTTTGGCTTCATGCATCACCCGAAATAACAAGGCCCGTTTTTCTTTGGAAGATCTGTTCATTTTATGGATTTTTTGACAAACTTTCAAAGTAGAAGGCAACATTTCGGAGTTTTTGGCTTTGTATTGGGAAGCTGAAAAGGATTTAGGGTGTATTCTTTTCTTAACACCAATATGATTGGTAAAAACAAATTGGTATTCCCTTGCCAAGCGAACCATAATATCAAAATCTTCATAAACAAGCTCTTCATCGTACCCACCCTCTTTCCGGAATATATCAGCATCGAATACCAAGGATGCGGAAGGCAGAACATACTTTTTCACAATATCTTTGTATATGTCCCCCATTCTCACTTTTTGTTTCAATTTCCCAGATGGGCTTCTCTTATAAAAGGTCCGCTTTCTACCACTTTTTTCAACTAGCAGAACATCAGAAAAGCAACATGCTGAACCTAAATAATCCTGAAGCTTTGCCACTGATAAAGAAATATGGTCTCTCGAAAGCATATCATCTCCCGAAAGGTCAATAAGGTATTTGCCCCTTGCACTTGAAAATGCTGAATTGAAAGACTTACAATAAGGAAGTGGTTTTTCCCGAAAAATACAGGTATACGGGAAATTAATTATATTTTTTTCAAACCAGTATTTGATTACAGCAGGTGAATTGTCCAAACTTCCATTATCCACCACAATTAGTTCGATATTTGTATAATCCTGGACACGAACACTTTCCAAGGCATCCTTCACAAACAAGTCCTGATTATACGAGGTAAGGATAATGGTTACCAAAGGATTTGTGACCATAATGAAAAATGATTTATTTATCTTAGCATTATACCATTCAACTCTCGAATTGGTGTTTATCTTCCGATATAATCTTCTTCTAAATTAATTCTTTAACTTGAAAACTTATCCAAATGTAGGTTAATTTGTTTTATGAGGATTATTATTTTAAAATACCTGCTACAAGATTGAAATAAGTTTCATTTTAAGTTATAAACATCAGGCCCAAAAGCCAAATAATTGACCAAGTGTTTGCTCAAATCAATCAACTTAGTTTTGGATACCACAGATACATATCTTACCATTTCAGATGATTCTGAAGGACTTTACAAAGAAAAGGGCAGCAAGTTTCTGTCATTTGCCTTTCCTGCTTCCAATGAAGATGAAGTAAAAGAAAAACTCGAAATTTTAAGAAAAAAGTTTCATGATGCAAGGCATCATTGCTATGCCTATGTTTTGGGAAAGGACAGGGAGATTTTCAGGGCCAACGATGATGGTGAGCCCAATCATTCCGCAGGAGATCCAATTCTAGGTCAGATCAGGTCCAACCAACTCACCAATGTCCTTATTGTTGTGGTGAGGTATTTTGGCGGGGTGAAGTTGGGTGTAGGTGGATTGATTTCAGCTTATAGAACTGCTGCAGCAGAAGCCATTTCCAATAATATCATTGTAGAGGCAATAGTAAAGCACAAGGTCAAACTCCAATTTGACTATTTGTCAATGAATGATGTGATGAAAATCATCAAGGATTATGACCTGGAAATCATCAATCAACAGTTTGACAATGATTGTAAAATATCATTATTGGTCCGGGAAGGTTTGATGGATGAGGTTATTTCAAAATTTGAAAAACTTGAAGGTCTTGAATTTTCTAAGGATTGAAAGTTCCCTCAAGGTATCCTTGGTAACTTAATTTATTGTAAATTTCCAAACAGGCCCAAGCATCAGTAGCTGCATAAAGCAATTGTTTTTCCGAGAGTACAGGGGCTTCCCAATTGGATACTTGTTCGGATTTTGAGATCCTGACATTCAGAACCATTGCTGCAAGATTCCTTACACCAACATTTTCAAATCCCACTCTTTTTAATTCCTCATTGAGATCATAGAAACTCTGTGGTGCAAATGTTTCTCTTAACTTGCTGAGGGCTTTAAGGTCATCTCTGACAGCAGCACCGATCTTGACAATTTGTTTGGTTTCAAGCAATTCTTTGATTGCTCCAGGCATTCCAATCTGATTGACCCTGATCAAAAATGCCACATCCTTTGTAGCCAACTGCAAAAGGGCAACCTGATGTTGCCTGCCTTTGGTAAATGAAGGTCTGGTTTCCGTATCAAAACCTATTAGATTTTCACTGGAAAGCTCTTTGACCACATCCACTATCTGAGTAGGTTTATCTATTAATATTATTTCTCCCTCAAACTGCCCCAAAGGCAAATCCATGATTTCAGTTTTTGAGATCTTTTTTGGAATCATACCGCAAACTCCTTTTTAATTTCCAACATTTCCTCTTCACTGTAATAATTGATACCCAATTTAAGATAACCAAATAAGATGGTCATAAACGGACTGATGATATTGAAAAAACAATATGGTGCATAAGTTAAAGTGGCTACACCTAAGACGGAGGCTTGAGTTGCACCACATGTATTCCAAGGAATCAATACTGAAGTCACAGTCGCGCTATCTTCCAAGGTTCTACTAAGGTTTTCGGGTTTCAGTCCTCGTTTCCTGTAAATATCAGCGTACATTCTTCCGGGAACCAAAATAGCCAAATACTGATCGGATGTTGTGACATTGAAGAAAACACAAGTCGCTGCCGTTGATGCTATCAGTGAACCCACAGAGTGGACTTTCCTGATTACCGCTTCTGCCAACACCCTCAGCATTCCGCTTTCTTCCATAATTCCTCCAAAGGCCATGGCACATACAATCAACCAAATGGTGTTCAACATTCCTGCCATTCCTCTTGTAATCAGCAATTCATTTACTACATCATTCGAAGTGATAACACTTATTTCTCCATATAGTGCCATCATGACAGCCTTGAATGATTGGTAAACCATGCTGGAATCAGCTTCATTGGCTATAAGTCTGATTACCTCAGGCTGGAAAATGATGGCAAAAACACCTCCAAGTAGAGCCCCTGTGAGTAAAGCAGGTACAGCAGGGATTTTCTTAACAATCATTCCTATCACTACCAATGGAACAATAAAAAGCCAGCCATTGATATTGAAATTTTCCAAAATAACTGCCGAAATCTCTTTGACCTGACCGACTGAACCTTCAGCACCTGACGTAAAACCTATAATCCCAAAAATAATCAACGTGATAATCATAGTTGGAAATGTGGTTTTGGTCATATGTCGGATATGGGTAAACAAATCCGTTCCTGCCATCGCAGGAGCTAGGTTGGTGGTATCTGACAAAGGTGACATCTTATCCCCGAAATAAGCTCCCGAAATAATCGCGCCGGCGATAATGCCTTCTTCAAAGCCCAATGCCCTTCCTATCCCCAGAAGCGCAACGCCAACCGTAGCAACTGTAGTCCAACTACTTCCAGTGGCAACCGAAACAATAGCACTTACAATGCAAGCTGCAATAAGAAATATGGTCGGATTCAAAATCTGTAAACCATAATATATCATGGCAGGCACTATACCGCTGAGCATCCAAGTACCAGCAAGAGATCCTATCAAAAGCAAAATCAAAATGCTTGACATAGCCGAGGATATACTCTTGACAATGCCATCCTGCAGGATTTCCCATTTGATGTTAAGCCTGAATACTGCCACCAATGCAGCCACGGCAGACGATATCACCAAAACCATTTGATTGGAACCTGAAAGTCCCTCTGTACCAAATATCCAAATGTTGATGACGAGTAAAACTATGAGAAAAGCTATCGGAAATAATGCTTCGGGTATAGAGGGTTCCTTATGTTTCTTTGTCATCAAAGGGTTTTTTGAAAATTTTAAAAATTGAATTTAGTAATTTTTTGGAATATTACACTTTTGATAATAAAGCAACCAATTCTCCGGCTGTTTGCCATCCTATTGCTACCCCCATTCCTCCTAACCTGACAGCGACTCCTACATGGTTGTTTACCATTTTCACAATTGGAGTTTTGGAATCACCAAAGGCCATGATTCCTGACCATTCCATTTCTAATTCAGGAGGATCTCCAGGCATGATGATTTCACTGTATATTTCTTTCAAATAATTCCGGATTTTATCATTAATAACCAAATCAGTACTCCGTTCACCTATGAAATCAATATTTCTTCCCCCTCCTAATAATATTCTATTATCCACATTTCGGAAGTAAACAAAACCCTTATCATAATGAAAAGAACCGATCCATGGTATGGTTTTGGGGAGTTTTTTGGTGACCATGACCAATCCCCTACCGGGCACTATATCCAATTCGGGAATTAGATTTTTGGTAAAGGCATTGGTGCAGACAGCAATTTTTTCTGATTTGAAAGTAATCCCACTTTCTCTTTCCCCTACTATGACTTCACTTTTTTCAATATCCAAATGCCTGACTTCTGCACCTGTCAGAATCTTAATGTTCAAATGCTGACATCTGTCCCATAGGGATTGGATAAACTTTCCCGAGTCCAACTCGCCTTCATATTTGTTTTGGATAACTTTCAGGACTTTTTTTGAAAATCCAAATCTTGAAATATCCTTGAGCTCCTCAAAAACCGAATTACCGAAAAGCGGATATAAGAGATCATTGATTTTACCGAGTTGCTTCAAATCGGCAATCTCATTTTCAGTAATCAATTCAAATCCACTTGTTGCTTGATATCCCAAAGCTTCATCTCCAAACTCCTCTCTGATGGCACAAAGTCCTGAATACCTTTTTTTCACAAGGTTGAGAACTTCTAGTTCTGAATGATGACAGAGGTCATCCAAAATTTCAGTCAAGCTGCCAAAACAGGCAAAACCAGCATTTTTGGTACTTGCCCCACTTGGAAATAGGCCTCGCTCCAAAACCAGTACTTTTTTTCCAGGAAACTGCTTTTTGTACTGTATGGCTGTCGAAAGACCGACTATACCCCCTCCGATCACAATCAGGTCAAAGTTTAAAAAATGCGTCTTTTCCCAAAAACTCAACATTATTTTTTTTTCAGATTAGAGATATTTCAGGCTATTTATTAATTTAATGCAGATATTCCAAAATTAGCCCAACTCATTATTTCCATACTTTGATTTAACTACCTTCAACCTACCCAATGTTACCATGAGAAAAATTGATGAATTGTTATTGGAATATGGCCAAAGCCATCAAAATGAAACAAACAAAACCATACATTGGATTTGTGTTCCTGCCATATTTTTCAGTATAGTGGGATTGGTTTTCAGCATTCCTTCTGAGCAACTTTCAACCCTATTACCTTTTTTACATGGATTTGCCAATTGGGCCACTTTGATTTTGATCTTTATCCTGCTTTACTATGTTTCGCTGTCGCCGCCCTTGGCTTTGGGCATGTTTTTCTTTTCTGCTCTTTGTCTCGCTCTGGCCAATTTAATTGATTTGATTTCGCCTGTTCCTTTATGGACTGTAAGCGTCGTTATTTTCATTTTAGCCTGGATTTTCCAATTTTATGGACATAAGATTGAAGGTCAGAAACCTTCCTTTTTCAAGGACCTACAGTTTTTATTGATAGGCCCTGCTTGGTTGATGCACTTTATTTATAAAAAACTTGGATTGGCCTATTGATTTCAATTAAAAGGGAGTTATTAAGATTCAATATTGTATTTTTGACTAAATACAATTTAATTAAAAATAATTTTCTTTTATGTTAACCTACCTTTTAGCTTCAGTTGAATTGCCCATGTTGTCAGATATTGTCCTGATTTTCGGACTTGCTACATTGGTGATTTTACTCTTTATGAGGCTTAAAATACCCACCATAATCGGTTTTTTGTTTACCGGTGCGATTGCAGGCCCTTATGGCTTATCATTGGTTCAGGCTTCTACAACTGTTGAGGTTCTCTCTGAGATAGGCGTAATCTTGCTACTTTTTGTCATTGGGATGGAGTTTTCCTTAAAAAGTCTTCTTTCCATCAAAAAAGCAGTTTTTATCGGTGGTTCATTACAGGTATCCATTACAATTTTGGTCACTACTTTTATATCATATTTCCTGGGTTTTGATTGGAATGTAGCAGTTTTTATTGGATTTCTTTTCTCCCTGAGCAGTACTGCAATTGTGCTAAAGCTATTACAGGAAGGTGGTCAGGTCAATACGATTCCCGGCAGGACCACTTTGGCGATTTTGATTTTCCAAGATGTAGTGATTGTACCCTTGATGCTTTTCACTCCCATGCTGGCTGGAGAAAGTGATAACATTGCCTTATCGCTGTTTCTGATGGCAATAAAAGGCACAGTAGTTATTTTGATTACAATAGTAAGTGCCAAATACCTGGTGCCTAATCTTTTGTTCAGGATAGCAAAATCAAGAAATGAAGAATTGTTTTTGTTGAGTATCATTGTCATTTGTTTTGCAGTAGCATACCTGACTTCACTTCTAGGGCTTTCATTGGGATTGGGGGCCTTCCTGGCAGGACTGATTATCAGTGAATCTGATTACAGCCATCATGCAACAGGGAAAATCCTTCCCTTCAGGGAGGTGTTTCTAAGCTTCTTCTTTGTTTCAGTAGGAATGTTGTTTGACATTACCTTCCTATTCTCCCATATTTTTGTGATTATAGGTCTGACACTTCTGACTTTTGTGGTGAAGTTTGTAATTGCTTCTATTTCAGTAAGAGCAATTGGTCAAGGATTCAAGGAAGCATTTATGGTTGGCTTATCAATTTTTCAAGTGGGTGAATTTTCGCTTTTATTGGCAAAAGTAGGCATGACATATAGTTTGTTTGATGCAGAAACCTACCAGTATTTTCTTGCGATTTCGATCATTACCATGGCCGTCACTCCTTTTGTTCTGAAAAAGAGAGAGGAGTTAGCGTGCGGTATACTCAATTTACCCCTTCCAAGCAGGCTGAACAAAAGATTTGGTAATGAAAACATCCCTGAACCTTCCATTGAAGACCCATCTTTGACAGATCATTTGGTCATCATAGGATATGGATTAAACGGGCACAACCTTTCCAAAGCAGCAAAATCGGCAAACATCCCCTATGCCATTATTGAAATGAATCCCGAGACAGTTAGGGCTGAAGCATTGAAAGGAGAACCAATTATGTACGGCGATGCCGCCAATGAATCTGTTCTTGAGCACATCAATATACATAAAGCGCGAGTAGCAGTAATAGCAATTTCGAATGCGGAGGCTACAAAAAGAATCATAACTGCAATAAGGCATATTACCCATAATCCCTATGTCATTGTGAGAACCAGGTATGTCAATGAAATGGAAGAAAACCATAAGCTTGGTGCAGATGAGGTGATACCTGAGGAATTTGAAACGTCCATAGAAATATTCCACAGGGTTCTTCACAAATACCTGATTCCACGGCACGATATTGAGGAATTCACTGCTGAAGTAAGGTCACACAACTATGAAATGTTCAGGGGTACCACAGATGTTACTTCAAGGTTCAAAATTGATTTGCCTGAAATCAATTTTGTAAGCCTCAAAGTTGAAAAAGATACAGGAGCATTTATCAATATTCCAATTAAAGAAGCCGGCATTAGGGAAAAAATCGGTGTAAACGTGGTGGCCATCAAAAGAGGGGATAGAACCATCACGGAAATTACCGGTGATCAAAAGCTAAAACTTGGAGATACCGTGTATGTCGTGGGAAAAATTGAAGCAATTGAAGCTTTTCAGAAAGAAATTGAAGTGGATTAAGGCATAGGAGTTAATAACCCCAAGCGCTTTATTTTCTCCAATGAAAGCCTGTTTTGAGTGCTGTTGATATTGTCAATGATGGATTTTTTTTCTCTTGCCGTAAGTCTCCAATTTAAAGAAGCGCGTTGTATATCCTGATCGATAGGACTAAATGGCCCCAATTGATCGGCCAAACCTCTATCTCTGAGATATTGTAAAGTGGAATATTCAAATTCAATTCTCTCCAATTCAAAATCCATGGTTTCTTTCATCCTTGTAAAAAGCACTTCATTGTTCAGGGTCTGTACATTGTCCCAATTGATGTAAATATTTTTGACCGGTGTAAACAGTTTCTCAAAAAATCTGGGTAATGGCTTTTGTTCAATTTCAGTAAATTTTTCAGAATCCCTGATAGTAATTAAAACCACCCCCGAAGTATTTTCCTTTATCCATTCCTGAAAAACATAAATAAAACGTAAAGCATCCTGGACGCCAAAGTTATCCGAAAGACCGGAATCCATTGTCTGCATTAATGGTTTGGATGGAAGTTGAATATTTGGCGTAATAAAAGGAAAAGTTGCCCCCATTCTAAGGGCGCTTATAAACCTTAAATTTTTTGCTTCATGCTCGGCAAACATTCTTTGAAAATCAATAGATTGGCTTTTCTCATCAAATCCTTCTGTTCGGTCCAATGATATTCCCATGTAGGACATGGAATATGGTGCAATGATCAATTTTCGGCCATCATTGGTTATCAAAGGTGTAATCGGTAACATGGGAATCTGAGAGTTATATTCCGGCTCCAAATATTCCGAAATGGTTTTATCCATCACTCCTTCTGTATTGATGTTCAATTGGCTTTCAAAAGCAAACCCTCTATCCTTAAGGTATCTTCTCCCATTGTATTCAAAGTATTGGTTTCTGATCAACATATCATTTACCAAGAGGGTGAAAATAATAGGATTGAGGTTATCAGAAGAAATCTGATCAAGATACTTTTCCTTTAAATAATCGGTTTTTTGATCAAACTGATTTCTCAGATACAGTTCTCTAAAAAACGCAGCCCCAATTACTCCTCCCGATGCCCCGCTGATCATTTGAGTATGCCGAAAAATCCTTCCTTCTGAAGCAATTTCAGCTTCTTGGAGAACTTTCAAAGTCCATAAAGCAGCCCTTTGCCCACCCCCACTGACCGCTACGAAGACCATTTTGGGTTTTTCATTTGCAGGGAATTTTTTGCGCCAGTTCTCCAGAATTTCCAGCGTAAATTTTCTATCCTTTTCCACACTGTCTTGATGAAGCATTACCTTCAAATTTCCCAGATTATATGCAGCAGGTTCCATATCATAATCCAAACCAAATGCAGTATGGGGCCTGTTAAGCCATTCAGTATTTGACACATAATTAAAAAGTAGAATCCCTACCAATACTACAGGAGTTGCCCATTCCCTCAACCAAAAAGTAAATGCCCCTACTACCATTGTCAATATGGAGAAAAGTAACATGCCACTTGCAGCAGCGGGAATTTGCAACAAAGGATTTTCTCTAAACAAGCCCATGACCAATATCAGGCTGATCAAGACTGTCTGTATGATGAACATATTCAGGTGATTTTGATCAAAAACCCGAAGTAATTGATGGGATTCAAACCTGGAAAGATCCTGTCTGATTTCCTTGAACCTAAAACTGATATCCAAGTAATCTGCCACTTTATCCTTTTGCTTTTGACTCTCTTTGATTCTTCTGAGCATATTTGCCCTAGGTAATTTGGTTTTTCTCAACCTCTTTTCAACACTGCCTGCAAAAAGGATGAAAAAATCTTTGTTGGTAAGTCCGAAATACAAAAACAACAAAGTATAGGTTAAAATAGTCCCTCCTGAAAAACCCAAGAAATAATTTAGGACGACCCAGTTATTTTCATGTTCATTATCCAATTGAAAACTTATAAATGCAAAAAGGTAAAGGATATAAAAAATAAGTGGTACGATCGAATTATTAAGACAATACTGGATGAAAGGTCTTGGGATCACAGCCAAAAACTTGAATTTTGCCCCATCCAAAATATAGGTGGTCATATGAAATGACATGGTAAATACCCCCAATGCTACGCCCACAAAGAAAAAACCTTGCCAGGATACCCTGTTGAGGTATTCGGGATCCAACAAAAGATATGGCAGACCGATGACCGTCCCAAAACTTTGGAATGCTATCAACAGCAAGAGAAACCATAAGGATAACAATAACAGGTTTTTCTTCAGGTGTAAAAACAATAACTGAACCGGAAAGCTATAAATGATTTTTTGCCACATGTATTTTTGATTCCTTCAAAATATACGGGATTTTTTAAAAGATTTCTAAATCAATATTTTTCATTGTTGCTTTTACCAATATCCATTACCTTCGCTGCTCTAATAAAATATTGATCAAGTATGAGGATTTGGTTTTTGTGTAAGGTTAAATACGCCAAAGAAAATGAGCAGGGATTGCTCAAAAATGTTTCTGAACAGTACCTGGTAGATGCGGTATCTTTTACGGAAGCTGAGGCCAGGATTTATGATATGTTGGGTTCTGTCATCAGAGGTGATTTTCAGGTGACAAACATCAGCAAAAGCAATTTTGTGGATGTTTTTTTCTTTGAAGACATAGACATCTGGCACAAGTGCAAGATCAGCTATATTGTAACAGATGGCGACAGTGGCAAGGAAAAGAAAGTCACCCAATTTATGCTGGTAACTGCACATGATGTCAAAGAGGCATATGACCGTATCTATGAAAGCTTAAGCAATATGTTGGTTTCTTTTAGAGTTCCTGAGGTAACCGAAAGCCCGATAGTGGAAGTTTTCCCTTATGAAAAAGAGGAGGAACTCAATCCGCCGATTCCGGCAAACCTGAGGCCGCTAAACCAAGTGGAGGCAGAATTAAGAGAATATGAAGAAGGGGCTGAATAAGCTCTTTTTTTTTTATTTCTTCGAAAGCCGCAAAGATTTTAAAAAAATCCGATTCATTTAGTTGAAACTAACTACATTTGTATTGTTTGAATTAGCACCCTCTTACCAATGAGTAAAATAATCCCATTTTCTCTGCTTTTTGCGACCGTCTTGGCTTTGGTCTCTTGCAACAAAAACGACGATCCACAGCCCGAAAAAGAAATTGAAATATTTGAAAGAGTCCCCAATGGCAACTTTGCAGGAAATTCAATCAATGTCGGAAAAATTGAAATACTCTCTAATCGGCTGTTTTACTCTGACCGGTCAAACCCTGGGTATATTTCCGATGATCTATCCGTTGAACAGCTTTGCTGCTACGCATTAAACAATCAAGTCCATCAGCAAACTTTCAGTAACGATTACGCGGTGGGGGTCAATAACTACTTGAGGTCGTTTATAGTGTATTATGTAAACCAAACAAGGAATCCGGAGAGCATTTTTTTGCCGTATGCATTGGGCCAATCCTACGAGGATGCCTACATGTGGGGAGGAGAAAACCTAGGCCTATTTGAATTGAACGATAATCTGCTTTTGGCTTTTGTTCATGTGAAGAATCAGCGAAATCTATACATTTTTGATCTGGAAAAACATACGAGCAACTATGGCCTCTCCCAGGACACCACCGGTATCATCAAGGTTGATATAGCACAACTTGGAATCAGAAACCCGAATTGTGATTTAGACAGACCAGGTAAAATGAGCCGTTTCGGAGAAGGTTGGTTAGTTTCCTTTGTCCACAATTGTGGGTTAAATGCAGGAACCTATTTTGTAGATAAAAATGGAAAGCTGTCTAAAGTTGACGCAAATTATGAAGGGGTCTTTTATCACTTGGGGCACACCATTCTCAGCAATGGCAAACTGGTTGCCTGGGACGATAACATCCTGTACCTGTCTTTGTCAGGTTCATTAGAAGATCTTAGGCCGATAGCAACGTTGCCTTTTAGAATAGAGTTCCGTGCACTGGGAAACCGATTGATAACCTTTTTAGGAGGCAATATTTTCGAAGCCATGGAATTCAATGAATTTACGGGTCAACCCATAAACTTTAAGAAAATTGATACCCAAGGCTTGGAGTTATCAGATATAAATGATGTTCGGTTGTTTGGAGAAAGAGTGTTCGTTGCAGCAAATACCGGCCTGTTTTTAAAAAGTGAATCAGCCTTTTGGACGTATGCAAAGGAGATTGACGACCGCCAATCCAACAGCCTTTCGCTTGGGAATACTCCTGAATAATATTCAGGCCAAAATAAAACTAGGTTTTCAATTTGGATTGGCTTAGGCGTATTTCGCTCTGAGAACCAGCCTAAACTTGTCTAAGCTGATTGTCAATCACGAATTGGATCAGATCCTCGACTGGAATTTCAGCCCTTTCTGAAGCATCTGCAATATCCTCCCTACTAACTTGCGCAGCAAAACCTTTATCTTTTAGCCTTTTTTTGACCCCTTTGACTTCCATTTCCTCATATCCCTGTGGCCTCATTAGAGAATATGCATGGACAAAACCGGATAATTCATCAAAAGCATACAACATTTTATCCATCTCTGATTCAGGCTCGACTCCAAAATAGCTTGGCCCATGACTAGCGATTGCTTTCATTAATCTTGGATCCTGATTTCTTGCTTCCAGTTCCTCGATGATTTTTCGGCAATGCTCATCAGGCCACTGATCCCAATCTGCATCATGCAGCAATCCTGCAAGATACCACAGGTATTGGGTCTCCGTGTCGTACATTTTTGCTGCCGCATAAGCTCTCATTAAATGGCCAACCTGCTTCATATGAAAAACAAGTTTTTCATTTTTTACCCAGGAATTTAATAGTTCCAAGGCCTCTTCAATCGACATTACATTGCCTAAGTTGGAAATTGAACCGAATTCTTTTCTATTTAGCAAATGAGAAAACTCCATATTAATAATTTTAAACCTTAATTTTTGCTTTTTACATTATTATTTATGTCCTTTGTCGTATTGTTAATTTTTTAAATTTTTACAATATCAACAAAGCTCAACCTATTTACCTATGAATAGCTTAATTCAAGCTTCTGACTATTTCTATTTCATCCAATTGGATGAAAAAGGAATTGTATTGGATGCCAATGAATTTCTTCAAAACCAATGTCAATTTCTGAATCACCCGCTAATCAAATCCTCTTTTTCTGAATTGGTTTATTACAAAGATTTTTCAAATTATGAATTTCTCCTCAAAAAATCCTTAGAAAAAGGAGAAAGAAAATTTATAATCGATTTGCGAAAAGTTAAATCCGATGGAAGTGATTTTTATTGGACAAGATGGGAATTTACAATTACAAGTAAAGTAAATCATTATTCTATTTCAGGAATAGGTCATAAGGTTAGTCCGAAAAAAGAAAAAGAAGTAGAATTCCCTGAAACGGTCAATAATCTCCATGCAAGACACGACTTGATGGAAGGATTGCTTGATGACAACCTTATCGGATTCTGGAATTGGGATATTGCTGATCAATCAGACCAATTGAGTCTCTCTCTTAATGAAATGTTTGGTTATAACCCACTGCTTAATGGCAGAGGCAGAAAAAATGTCAAGTGGAAAAAACATATCCATCCCGGCGATAAGCCTAAAGTAGAACTAGAGCTTAAAGAGCACTTCAACACTTTTGGAAAACATCCTTTCCACTGTGAATTCAGAATCAAAAACCGGCACAAAAAAGATATATGGGTCCTTGGATATGGAAAGGTCATCAAATGGGAAAACAACGGAAAACCTGAAATAATGGTAGGTTGCTTTTTCGATATTTCCGAAAGGAAAAAATCGGAAAATCTCATTCATAAACAAAGTCAGTACCTCAAAACGGTTACCTTCAACCAATCTCATTTGATGCGGTCAAAACTGGCAAATATCATAGGAATCCTTGAAATCATTGATCCAAAAAGCCCCCAGATCGAAACCGCCCATTTTTTGAAAATGATCAAAACCGAAGCCAAAAAACTGGATGAAGAACTTAGGAAAAGTATTTCCGATTCAAACAGCTTCGATCTAAGTCCTTTGGTAGACAGGGAATCAGCAGGGTTGATTTAAATGGATTCAAAGGGTATCTGAATTTCAATATCACTCCATTGGAATACAATTTGGCCATTCTTATTTCCCAAATTTTCCACCTTGAAATTCAACTGTTCAACTTGATCCTGTAACTTTTCAGGACTTATTGTAATCCGGATTACATCTTTGCTTTCGTCATAGTCATCAGCCAGGTGTTGATCCCAATTTTTATTGATGATTACAACCCATTCATCCTCTCCTGGAATGGTAAAAAGAGCGTATTTCCCTTTAGAAATAGTTTTCCCATCAAGACGTATGTCCTCAGAAAAAGAAATACTGGTTGCCGAATGTGCCCCTGTCACCCAAACTTCATTGTACGCCACCAATCCCCCAAATATCTGCCTTCCTCTGACACTCGGAGCAGAATAATCTATATGCACATGATTGGATCCAATATTTGCCATAGCCGCAGTCCTCGGACTTTTGGAATTTGAAGGCCCTGCATGGGCACTAGGGTCATGTTGTGCATGTTCGCCTTTTACAATTTCTTTCTCCTCAGTCTTATTGGAAGAACAGGAAATGATGATTAGTGAAGCTGCGATTAGGGTGTAATGTTTGATGTACATATTTTTTACAATTAGTTTAAATTCAATCTTTCTACAAAATTTTGGTTTTTATTTAGACATTAAAATCCTCTATTGAACCCAATATCACAATATGAGTTAAATTCAATCAATATCTATTCACTAGTGATTATGCCCCACCTGCACCTCGGGTTTAGATTCAGAAATCACCCTTTTCCCAGGCTGATAAGTTCCCTTAACCTCACCACAGGTCAACATCTTATCTCCAAAATAAGGATTACGGATTTCTTTTTCTCCACTCAGCCAATAAGCCCCTTGATCTCTAAATGCCATGGGACAATATTGTCTATAAATAGTGTCTTCCACCACCCCAAAGTATTCTACAGCTTCGATTAAGTTATCAGATAATGTCTCAAAATGCTTCCTTTGTTCCTCCACATCGGAAGTTTGAGCAATTTTATCCAAACTGCTTTGAATAGGTCTTAGCAATTCCATCCAAATGTCATGTGCTTTCCCTTCCAAAAGTTTCATATCCACTTTAACCAAATTGGATTTGGCTGGACTAATGGTTTTCTGCGTAGCCTCAGCATCAGTTTTCACCAAAGCGTCTTTGATTGGTAAATAGCTCTGCACAAATGCAGTCAATTGCTCCCTGAACTCTTCCGGTGTATCGATTGTCTTTACTTCAGGTCTTATCATCATGCTGTAATTTCCACTTAATTGAGCAGCCGCATCGATGGCAAAAACACCATTACTCACTACTTGCTCCCCCTCTTCCAAACCTGATAAAACCAAGTAATCATCTCCAACTCTGGCTCCAATTTCTATCTCCCGCATTTCAAAAGCCGGAGCCTCATTATTGCCTTTCTGCACATAGACAACTGATCTTGGACCTGTCCAAAGAATAGCAGTCTTTGGGATTATCAAACCTGATTGACCAGTTCTTGAGGTAGAAATTGTGGCAGAGACAAACATTTCAGGTTTAAGCTCAAAATTACGGTTGACCGCTTCTGCACGTACACCAACTGTTCTGGTCTCGGGGTTTAGTACTGGATCTATATAATTCACTTTGGCTTTGAACTCTTTCCCTGGATAAGCAGATACTTGGAAGCTTAAATCATCACCTTTGCGGATTGCACCCAAATCAGATTCGTAAGCATCCAACATCACCCAAACATTACTTAAATCAACAATCTCAAACATTGTGGTGCCCCTGTTCACAAAATCGCCCAAAGCAACATTTTTGGCTGTAACTACCCCAGCGACATCCGCAAAGACATCAAATTGAGTTTGAACTTGTCCTGAACTTTCAATAGCAGCAATCTGCTCTTCTGAAATTTTCCATAATCTCAACTTTTCTTTCGTGGCTTGATACAATGCCAGTTGCCTATCCTTGATCTTGGCAGTTTCCAAAAGTTCCTTTTGCGCATTGACCAACTCAGGGGAGTACAGAGTTGCTAACTTTTGCCCTCTTTGAACTTCCTGGCCGGTAAAGTTGATGAATAACTGATCGACTCGACCTGAATAATTGGCTGTGAGGCTTTTTACCCGCTGCTCGTTGACTTGTATTTTTCCTGTCAGGGTAAGTTTCCCTGAACCCGAACCTGATTTTACCCTGGTTGTCTGTACATTAGAGAGCGCAACTGCTTCGGGGGTTATTTCCAGTACAAATGGACTGGACGCTCCACCTTTTTTATTACTTACTGGTGTAAGTGCCATACCACAAAGCGGACATTGTCCAGGTTCATTTTGACGGATTTGTGGATGCATGGAACAGGTATATTCCACTCCGTCCTCGTCAATATGGGTATGTTCCTCTGCAGGATGTTCTTCCCCACCCCCGCGGATCATCCAACCCGCAACAGCTCCAAAGAAAAGGCAGCCGATGATGATGATAATTATATTTTTTCTCTGTTTCATTTTTTTCTTAGATATGAGATGTGAGACTTTGCAGACCTTTGAGGTTTTTTTAAACCTCGAAGGTCTTTTTTTGCTTTGCAAAAAAACTTTATGTCATCAAAACCTTAATGGTTATCCAAACTGTCATATTACGTTTTATTATTCATTTAAGGTCAAACCTTCGAGATCAAAAAAGACCTCAAAGGTTAGAAACCAACCAAAGTCTCCAACTTAGCAAACTGAATTTCTCTTTCAATTTTAGTATTCAGCAAATTCAACCTAAATTCCAATAACTCCCTTTGAATGCTGAGAATTTCCTCGAAGGAACTTCCCTCCGTCGCATATGAAGTGACCGATAGTTCCATAGTTTGCTCAGTCAATTCAATCTGCTCTTCCAAGAGTTTGATTTTTCTGTTGGCATCTTGGATAGATGCTAGAATGCTTTCAAATTCTGTTTCTAGATTTCTTTGCAAATCTTCCTTTTGCATTTCATTGGCTTCCCAATATATTTTGGATTCGGCTTCCATAGCTTTGTATTTTTTTCGGTAAATGGGTAAAGTCATAGTGGCCATTGGCATCAACATATTGTTGCCCATTCCGGCAGGCATATAGTCCATACCATTCATTCCACCGGGTACTCCCATTTCAGGTCTTGGAGAAAACATCATGTAGTTCAGGCCCAAACCAAACATGGGTTTACCCTCCAGTTTGGCCATTTCTCCTTGCTTTTGGAATGCCAAACCTTCTTTTTCCAGCATCAGCAATATGGGGTTGGTTTCTAAAACCTCTTCTAAAAAAGCAATATTCCAACCCAATTCCTTTTCTGTAGAAATCGTCGGTTCAATATTCACCAGTTCATTACTTTCACGCCCAAGCAATTGATTGAACTTTGCCATCAATGGTCTTTTATCCACTTCCATTTGCTGTAAATCACTTTCCAATGCCTTGATCTGAACTTGAAGTCGCAACACATCGGTAAGTTTCCCTGAACCTCCACCTGAACCCATGCTGGACATGGAGGAAGCTCCTGAAGAAGAAGTCCTCGAAGATGATGAAGATACAGCTCCTGCCATGCCCATTCCATCATCGCCGGCACTTTGCTGACTTGACAATACCGGCCTTCTCACAGCAGCAGAAACAGAGGATACAGCTTCGGAAGTATTCCCTCCCTGATAGCGGATGATGGCCAACTCTTCCAAAGACTTCAAAATCTCCAGATTGGAAGCTGTAATATCGATGGTGTTTTGTAGTTGCTGCAACTGAAAATAGGTTTCCTTTACCTGATACAGCAGCACATTGCGCTGTTGTCTGAACTCCTCATATCTGGCTTCTGCCATCAAAGTTGCTTCATCTTTTTGAGTCTTCAACATCCCAAACCAAGGGAACATCTGCATAACCGAAGCTTCCGCCCGCTGATTCCCCATCAACAACTCCATAGGCCTTGTAAAGACACCTATATTTAATTGAGGATTATCTAAACTGACCTGATTTGTCCTTTCAAGGCTAGCTTGATACTGTTTAAAGGAAGATTGAATTCCTGGGTTGTTTTCAGTGGCTTCTTCAAGATATTGATCTAATGATTGGGCTTCTGTTTGAAATATGGTAGAAATAAGTAGAAATAAAATTGAAATAATTTTTAGCATCAGACCATTTTTTCTAATAATAAAAGCTTGTAGAAATTTTAAATTCTTTAGAAATATGATTGATATATGATTGAAATAATAAAGCAAATAAATTACTGATTTAAATTCTTTACAATTTTTCATTCTTCCCTCCTTTCTTAGACTCGTAGGTTTTTGTGATGGTATTGTTCAATTTGATTTGAAGGGGCGTATGAATAATACATATTTCATCCCACTCCACAGTAGTGACTATTCCTCTCTCCAACCCTAAATCCAACCAGTGTTCTTTACCTTCCGATAAAGATGCTCTGGAAATAAAATAAAAATGAATCTTTTCCAAGTAATGGAATCTTCCATAACCTTCTGCAATATTGGCCCCAACAGAATCGACAGAATCCAACATCTGATCTCCCCAAACCTTCTTTTCTGGGTAAGAAAGTCGACAATATATTTTCCAAGCAATCTTCGAAAGCTTTCTAGACAATTGGTATATCTCCAAATCCTTTAGAGGTATAAACTTCTTTTTTTCTTCCATATTTCCACAAAATTTCGCTTTAGCATATTTCAACCTATTTCGTCAAAGGCATACATCAATCTATTTCAACTTTATTTCGCGAAGCATATTTCTACTTTATTTCGCTTCAGCATATTTCAACTTTATTTCTTGATACTTTCCATAAAGAACCGGCACAATAAACAGTGAAATAAGTGCCACCGTCATCCCACCAAAAGCCGGAATAGCCATTGGGATCATGATGTCGGAACCTCTACCTGAACTTGTCAATACAGGAAGCAAAGCCAGCAAAGTCGTTGCTGTGGTCATCAGACAAGGCCTTACCCTTTTCAATCCGGCTTCCAATACTGCCTTGCGGACTTCTTTCACATTTTCAGGCTGGATTTTTTCGAAACTTTGTTTGAGATAGGTACCCATAACTACCCCGTCATCCGTGGCAATTCCAAAGAGGGCTATAAAACCAACCCAAACTGCCACAGAAAGATTGAAGGTGCGCATTTGGAAGAGCTCCCGCATGTTGGTACCCAGGAAATCGAAATCAAAGAACCAACCCTGACCATACAACCAAAGCATCAAAAACCCTCCCGAAAAGGCCATCGCAATGGCGGAAAAAATCATCAATACCATGGCTGTTGACCTAAACTGGAAATACAAAATCAGGAATATTACAGCTAATGAAAGCGGGATCACAATTGCCAAGCGTTTTTCCGCACGGATTTGATTTTCATAGCTTCCTGAAAAGGTGTAGGAAACACCGGCAGGAACTTCCAATTCTCCCGAAGATATTTTTTGTTGAATATAGTCTTTGGCATTATCCACTACTGTTCCTTCAGCAAAACCATCTTTTTTGTCAAAAAGAACATAGCCTACCAAGAAGGTGTTTTCTCCCCTAATCATCATTGGACCTGGGCGATAATTAATTTCAGCCAATTGCCCCAACGGAATCTGTGCTCCTGTTGGGGTACTGACCAAAATTCTCCTCAATGCCTCAGGGTCATCTCTATACTCTCTCGCATATCTGGCTCGAATGGCATATCTCTCTCTTCCCTCAACAGTGGTACTTAGCGTCATCCCTCCGATCGCTACTTCTATAAATTCCTGCACATCAGCAATATTCAGCCCATACCTGCCCAATTGCGTCCTATCCAAGTCTATCTCCATATAAGGCTTACCCAAGGAACGGTCAGCAAAAACAGCTTCTGCTTTTACAGAAGGGACTTCTTTAAGTAGGTTTTCCAGTTTAAGGCTAAAGTTTTCGATGGTTTCCAAATCAGGTCCATATACTTTCATGCCCATTGGAGCACGCATGCCCGTCTGCAACATCACCAAACGTGTCTCGATGGGCTGCAACTTTGGCGCAGAGGTTACACCAGGAATATTGGAAGTCCTGATCTGGATTTCATCCCAAATATCATCTGGTGTGCGTATTTCATCTCTCCACTGACGGAAATATTGTCCTCTTCCTTCATCAGCAACCAGGTATTTGGAAATATTCCGAATCACCGCCCTTCTTTGGGCTTCTTCCATGTAATTCTTGTCATCATCCCAAATCGCTCCATCACTACGATCGTACCACCAGTTTTTTTCATTTACCAGCACTTGATAATTTCCCTCTCTGTCCACTTTGAATCTGAGTTTGTGGGCATCATCATCTTGCAAGTATTCTGTTTTGTAATTGATGATATTTTCATACATGGACATAGGCGCTGGATCCAATGGACTTTCTGCCCTACCTGCCTTTCCTACCACCATTTCTACCTCAGGAATGGCCTGTACCAGCATGTCCAATTGCTTGACAATTTGCATATTGGCCTCAACGCCTGAGTGTGGCATGGAAGTTGGCATCAATAGGAATGAACCCTCGTTCAAGGCAGGCATAAATTCCTTACCCATTCCCGGAAGGGCATGCGTAAGTCCTGACCAAGGTGATGTAGTTCGGATATTCCACCCAATTTGGTCAAATCCTTTGGCTATAAAACCGAAAACAGTATTGAAGCCCAACCAAATATTAGCGGCGAAGAGAATGATCAGGACAGGCATCATGAAGAAAATCTTTGCGTGTTCCAAGCACCATTTCAACATGTGGGAATAGAAGCGGATGAACAGAGAAAAAAGTCCCAATACAAAACCCAACACTATACCAATAAAAAAGAAATTCACCAGAACTGATTGTGTCAATCCGAGAGGTCTCCATTCTGCGGCCAACAGCACTGAAACTGCCACCACAGCAATCAACATGGAAATCTGATTTTTGAATTGGCCTTCTTTGGTTTGCTGTGGGAAGAAATGATGAATTAATTGATTGGCTGCAAAAGCCAACAAAACCCAACCTGCTCAGGAAAAATAAAAGAGCAAAACAAAGCCTGAAAAAGCCATCAGGAAATTGAGGATTGTTCTGTAATTCTTAGATTTGACTTTAGCGCCGAATACCCAATGCGCAAAGGCAGGCATAAATACCAAAGTAAAGATCAAAGCCGCTATTAAGGCAAAAGTCTTTGTATAAGCCAAAGGTCCAAAGAGTTTGCCTTCAGCTGCTTGAAGTGTAAATACCGGCAAGAAACTGACGATGGTGGTCATTACTGCAGTAAGAATAGCGGAACTAACCTCAGCTGTAGCATCATAGATTATCTGGAGTTTGGACTTTTTATCATCTGATTCTTCAAGATGACGTAGTATATTTTCATTCAAAATAATTCCCAAATCCACCATGGTTCCGATTGCGATTGCTATACCGGAAAGCGCCACTATATTGGCATCCACCCCAAAATACTTCATCATGATAAAACACATTAGAACCGCTAATGGCAATAGTGCGGAAATCAATAAAGAAGCCCTAAGGTTGTAGACCATCACCATAATTACGATAATAGTAATTAGGATTTGAAGACTGATTGCTTCATTCAGAGTACTCAAAGTCTCTTTTATTAGACCGGAACGGTCATAAAAAGGCACAATTGTAACCTTAGAAATGGTCCCATCTTCAAGCGTTTTGGTAGGAAGACCTGGAGAGATCTCGATAATTTTTTCTTTAATGGCATCGATGACCTGTAGGGGATTATCTCCATATCTAGCCACCACTACCCCACCCACAGCCTCAGCACCGCCTTTATCCAATATCGCCCTTTCAGCCCGACTAGCAGGGCCGATATTGACTTTTGCGATGTCTTTGATACGCAAAGGAACATTGTTGCTGACCTTCACCACAGCTTTTTCAATGTCTTCCAAAGACTTCACATAGCCCAAACCACGGACGATGAACTCCACCTGATTGATTTCCATGGTATTGGCACCAATGTCCAGGTTGGATTGCTTGATGGCATTCATCACCTGCATCATGGAAACATCGTGTGCCTTCATGGCTACAGGATCCAAATCCACTTGATACTCCTTCACATGCCCGCCGATGCTGGCTACTTCAGCTACGCCTTCGGTACCAGCCAAGCCATATCGAACATAATAATCCTGTATGCTTCTCAGTTCATGTAAATCCCAACCTCCTGCAGGATTCCCTTTTTCATCCCTGCCTTCCAAGGTATAAAAATAAACCTGACCCAATCCTGTCGCGTCAGGACCAAGCTTTGGCTGTACCCCATCTGGCAATAAGCCTGAAGAAAGTGAATTAAGCTTTTCTAAAATTCTGGAACGACTCCAGTAAAATTCTACATCCTCCTCAAAAATGATGTAAATGGAAGAAAACCCAAACATAGAGGTACTCCTGATAGACTTTACACCAGGTAAACCCAAGAGGGAAGTGGTCAAGGGATAAGTGATCTGATCCTCTACATCTTGGGGGGAACGCCCCATCCAATCTGTAAAGACGATTTGCTGATTTTCCCCGATATCAGGAATGGCATCCACCGGAACAGGATCATTTGGCAGAAATCCTGTATTCCAATTGAATGGTGCCGTAACAATTCCCCATGCTACAACAAGCACTAGTAGAATGACTGTGATCAGTTTGTTTTCGAGAAAAAACTTTATAATATTATTTAACATAGAATCATCCTTTGAGCCAATTTTAGCAGTGGATACTTATGGATATTTATCCCGATTTTATCAGGATTGGATATTTGTGGAAATTAAGTTTCCCCAATTTAACTTTAAACCAAGGGTAGACAAAAAGGGAAGTGGATTAGATTTAACAGGACATAAAAACCCTTACAATTCTTCTATCCGGAAAATGCTAAAATTCAATGAGAAATTTTGGAAAAGAAAATTAGCTCCCTTTGCGACTTGGTGCCTTCGCGGGAAAGCTTATATCAGGAATACCTGACAAAAAATATAAATCGGCGTGTTTTGTAATATTGGAGGTGAGGAATCAGCAAAGGCTGTTTTCTCTTCAATAGCTGTAAAAAAAACAGGTAATTCATATGGAGCATCAAAAGTAAGCATCTCAAAAATTTGAGGCTGAAAATCCAAAACATCCGAAATTTGCTGATCTGTATTGGGAAGCTCCAAATTAGAAACATCATCACAGCAACCTGGCACGGGCACGTTGGACTCACAGCAGGTTTTGTACTCAGCAAATACATTGATCCTTTGGAAGTCATCTCCACAATAATGCATGGAATAGCTCAACCCTGCGTTGAAAAACACATAGAATACAAGGAGAGATATTTTGATAAAAGACTTCACGAGGTATAGTTACGATACAAATGTATGAAGGTTCTGATTAGTAAATGTATAGAATTTTTGTTTCAATTAATAATTCGGTGATTTTTGAAACAATCAGTTTCATGAAATGAGCAAAAAGATATACAAGATAAACGAAGCAATTCCAGCGTTTAAGAGTTATTGATTTTGGCCATATTGCTTATTATGATAATCGGAATTTAATTTATTTTGCTTATTATAATAAGCATTAATTTAATTTATTACTTATTAAATACAGCATTAATATTTATTAACGCTTGATAAATTAAGCAATTAAACTTATTTTTGCTTAGTATAATAAGCAAAAATATGGAATCCATCGAAGAAAGATTTTTGAAAAAGATCGATTCTACCAGCCTTGATTTTATCAGGAGTATAATCGATAAGATCCATTGGGAGGCAAGGTTGATCGGTATCAAAGGACCAAGGGGAGTCGGAAAAACAACCCTTTTACTTCAATACATTAAGAAAAACCTACCGATTGACCATACCACCTTATATGTGAGTTTGGACAATATCTGGTTTGCTCAAAACAGCCTGGTGGACATGGTAGATCATTTTGTCAAAAGAGGAGGTAAATACCTTTTCCTGGACGAGGTACACAAATACCCCAATTGGTCCATCGAAATCAAAAACATCTACGATGACTTTCCTGAGTTGAAGATTGTGTTTACAGGTTCTTCTATGCTGGAAATCCTGAATGCAAGAGCCGACCTCAGCCGGCGGGCAGTGATTTACCACATACAAGGATTGTCTTTCAGGGAGTTTATGGCAATCAGGACGGGACACGAATTTCCTATTCACAGCTTGGAAGAGCTGATTGAAAACCATGTTTCCATTGCAAGAGAAGTATTGCAAAAAGTAAAACCTTTGGAGCATTTTGGCGCATATCTGAACCATGGCTACTTCCCCTTCTTTCAGGAAGTGCCGGACTTGTACCACTTGCGCTTGGAAGAAGTGGTGAATATGACCTTGGAGATAGAGTTGCCGCTGCTGCGGAGTGTGGATATTTCATACATTCCCAAGTTGAAGCACCTGCTGCATATCATTTCCGAGTCGGTGCCATTTATTCCAAATGTAACCAAACTTAGCGAGCGCATAGGCATCAACCGAAACACTTTGGTGAGTTATCTCTTTTTCCTGCAAGAGGCCCATTTGACCAAAAACCTCTACAAAGACATCAAGGGAATTACCCAAATGCAAAAGCCGGAAAAGATCTACCTGGAAAACACCAATTTCCAGTTTGCTTTCACTCCAAAAAACGCTGACTTGGGTAACTTGAGAGAGACTTTCTTTATCAATCAGCTTTCACATGCCCATACTGTGGAGTACGTGAAAGACGGTGATTTCAAGATTAATGGGAAATACATCTTTGAGGTAGGTGGAAAAAATAAAACCACAGAGCAAATCCAAGGTGTCAAAAATAGCTTTATTGCTGCCGATGACATCGAATACGGCAATCCCAAGAAGATTCCGCTTTGGTTGTTTGGGTTTTTGTATTGAATCAGGAATTTCAATGGGTTCAGGAAAGGGAAAGGGCTGCAGGGAAAATGATTTAAAAAATCATGATGCCACTTTGGCCCGCCATTTTGGGAAAGAACTTCTTTAACTTAAAATGAATCAAAATAACTCCAACTGAATAGCGTTGCTCGCGTGCCATCAAAGATCTAAAAAATAAGGGCCAATCATTTGGAGTATTATTAGTTTTAGATATATTCGCCTTGTCACCCAAATTTATCTATCTCATGATTACAAATTTTAAGACCCAATTCTTATTGGTTTCAATGTTACTTTATGGCTTTCAATCTTTCAGTCAAACTGATATTGAAGTTTATATTCAAGAAGCTGCACAGGCTTATTTCAATGCCAAAATGTGTGATGATTATGAAACAATTTTAGGTTACACTTATCCTGATGTGATTGAAAAAGCAGGAGGTCCTGAAAATGTAAAAACAGCCCTGATCCAGATTCAGGAAACACAAAGGAGAAAGGGCTTTGCGCTGCAACAATACAAGTTAAATCCCCCTTTGCAACAATCAAAAGTCGGGGAAGAAACCCATGCAATTGTACCCATTACTACAATAGCTAGGGTTCCGGGAGGGAGAGTCATTACGGATACTCACATTATTGTGGTAGGAACCGAAGAAAACAAGAGATGGTATATCATTGAGACCACTTCGCTAGATGACAATAACATCAACAAAGTTTTGGCAAATTGGGACGAGACTATGCTGATTCCGTACAAAAAAGCTCCTGTTTATAAGGAGGATAAGTAAACCCTTTAAGGATTAAATTGCCTTAAAGGGTTAATTGGGATTAAAGATTCCTAATTTTCCATTTAGCTTTCAGATAGCCCCAAACTACTTTGGGGCTCATCCCTTTTTTCCCCTGGAAGCCTCCATCATATCCCACATTTCCTGAGGTATCATATCCAAGTTATTAAATTCCCCTGCTCCCATCAACCATTCACCGCCATCAATGGTAACCACCTCCCCATTCACATAGGCAGAAAAGTCAGAAACCAAATAGGCTGCCAAATTGGCCAATTCCTGATGATCGCCTACCCTTCCAACAGGGACTTTCTTGGCAGGATCAAATTTTTTGACAAGATCTCCCGGTAATAACCTGCTCCATGCACCTTCAGTAGGAAAAGGGCCTGGAGCGATTGCGTTGGAACGGATTTTATATTTTGCCCATTCCACTGCCAAGGAGCGTGTCAAGGCCAGTACACCTGCTTTCGCTGCAGCACTCGGAACTACATATCCAGAACCTGTCCAGGCATAAGTGGTGACAATATTCAGGAATGTGCCGGGTTGCTTTTCCTTAATCCAATGCTTACCTGCTGTCAAAGTAACGTTAGATGTACCTTTCAATACAATATCGAGCACAGTATTGAAGGCATTTGTTGAAAGCCTTTCTGTAGGACTGATAAAATTACCTGCTGCATTGTTCAGTACTACATCCACTTTTCCAAAGTGAGCTACCGCATCCGCAAACATTTTTTCAACCTGATCTATATCCCTTACATCACAGGCCAAAGGAAGAACCTTTCCACCTGTCGAAGATTCCATTTCTTTGGCTGTACCTTCCAATACTTCCAGTTTTCTACTGGTAATAACCAAATTCGCCCCAAGTTTCAAAAAATATTCACCCATGGATTTTCCAAGGCCGGTTCCACCACCTGTAACGAGTATTGTTTTTCCTTTTAATGCTCCTTCTTTGAGCATTCCTTCAGTATATGACATATTAATTTGGATTTAATTGCCGTTGAAGATAGGTAATCCGCCAAGCAAAAAAAAGAACCTGTCAAATCAATTTGGCATCATTTTATATCTGTTCTAAACATACTAGTTTTACAAACTCAAAGAATAATTATGACCCGGATTTGGTATTCAATAGTATTTCTGATTTTTACAGCTTCCTGTTCAGGGGATATTGACAGAGTAATTTCCACAGATCTTTTGGTGGAAGGAAATGAAATATTTGGAATATCCCTTGCTTTGGAGGAATCTCTATTTTACTCATTCCAAACGTTGGATGATTACAGAAAGGCTGATACACTTTCCTTACCAGGCTGCCCAAATGTGATGATCAATGAAAGTGAGAAAACCGTAACCTTGGAATTTTTAAGCCAAAGGGAATGTCCTAGTCGTGGATCCCTACCTAAAACAGGTAAAATTCATATCAAATACCTCACTTCCACTAATGTTCTCGAATCAACAACAAGACTGGAATACGAAGATTATGAAGTCAGGGGCTTCAAATTGGAAGGTTTTAGAGATTTCAAACAAATCAGAAGTATTGTCAATCCAAATAGAAGAACTGAAACTTTTGAAGATATTCTGATCATCAACAAAACAGGATCTTCAACAAGATTAAAGGGCAGCTTTGAACATAATCTAGTTTTTACTCTTGGTAATCTTGCAGAATTCACTACTTCCGGCAGTTTAGAGGGTAGAAATATTACCGGAAGACCAATCACGATGCAACCAAACACTACAAAGAGGTTTGAAACAAAATGTATTTATGAGGGATTAATCTTGCCGTCTGTCGGATCAGAGACCTGGCAGATTTTCCGTAACGAAACCCAGGCAGTTACACATAAACTGGATTTTGAGAAAGAGTCAGACTGCAGCAATAAAGCAACCATTACTCTTCATGATGGGAGAATAATGGTGTTTAGACAATGATATCTTATAAGATTTGAAGTTCAAGGTGTAATCTGTTACGATTTGACAATAAAAAAAGCGCATTGAAATTCTTTCCAATGCGCTTTTTCTTTGAAAGGCCTGATTAATATCTATAATATTCAGGCTTGTAGGGACCTTCAGGGGTCACTCCGATATATTCGGCCTGATCCGATGTAAGGATATCCAACTCAACACCTAACTTGGCCAGATGCAAAGCAGCTACTTTTTCGTCCAAATGCTTGGGAAGTACATAAACACCTGGCTCATATTGGTCTGTATTCAACCAAAGTTCAAGTTGGGCCAGCGTCTGATTGGAAAAGGAATTTGACATCACAAAAGACGGGTGGCCTGTTGCGCAGCCCAGATTCACCAATCTGCCTTCCGCCAAAATGATCAATTCCTTGCCGTCCAGGTTATACAGATCTACCTGTGGTTTGATCACATCTTTGGTCTGTCCATAGGTTTTGTTCAACCAGGCCATATCTATTTCATTGTCAAAATGGCCGATGTTGCACACTATGGTTTTATCTTTCATCGCGAGAAAATGCTCTTTTGTGATGATGTCTTTATTGCCTGTTGCCGTCACGACAATATCAGCTTCTTTTACCGCATCTACCATTTTCTTCACGGCAAATCCGTCCATGGCAGCCTGCAGGGCGCAGATCGGATCGATCTCGGTGACAATCACCCTTGCTCCGGCACCTCTCAGAGAAGCTGCGGAGCCTTTGCCCACATCCCCATAACCTGCCACAACGGCCACTTTCCCCGCCATCATGATATCAGTTGCCCTTCTGATGGCATCTACGAGTGATTCCTTACATCCGTATTTGTTGTCAAATTTTGATTTTGTGACCGAATCGTTCACATTGATGGCAGGCATGGGAAGGGTGCCTTTTTTCATCCGCTCATACAGTCTGTGAACACCTGTGGTCGTCTCCTCGGAAAGTCCTTTGATACCAGAAACCAGTTCAGGATAGTTATCGAATACCATATTGGTCAGGTCTCCGCCATCATCCAGAATCATATTCAATGGCTCCTTTTCCTCACCAAAGAAAAGGGTCTGTTCGATACACCAGTCAAACTCTTCGGCAGTCATTCCTTTCCAGGCATAGACCGAAATTCCTGCAGCTGCAATTGCGGCAGCGGCATGGTCCTGGGTCGAAAATATATTGCAAGAAGACCAGGTCACCTCAGCTCCCAAAGCGGTCAACGTCTCTATCAATACCGCCGTCTGAATGGTCATATGAAGACATCCAGCAATTCTTGCGCCCTTCAAAGGTTGTGAAGGCCCATATTCCTCTCTTATGGCCATAAGTCCGGGCATCTCCGCTTCGGCCAACTTGATTTCTTTTCTCCCCCACTCAGCCAATGAAATGTCCTTCACTTTGAAAGGTGTGTATACTTTTGATTTGATTTCAGACATGATTAATTATTTGTAAAGTTTAAAATTTCCAAATTTGAATTTCAAAATTAACTTATTTGAAATTAATACGAAATTATTTATCGAATAAGAACTTAACCTCCTTAAAGGCATAATGGTTGACAAAACCATTCTCTTTTTCAATAATAAGTTTACCATCCATAGCAATTCCTATAATCCTACCGATAAAAACAGCATTGTCTTCATATTTAGCCCATTCTTCATACCTGAATAATTTATTCAGATAATCACTTAATATTTTGGAATGCATCCCCTTCTTTAATTCCAAATACCTTTTTTCTATGTGCATTACCAGAACACGAAATAATTCCCACAAATCGAAATTCTGATTGGTCAATTTGGTGAGTGAAGTCGCATTGGGTACCGTAAAATCAACCTGATTTATATTAAGACCAATCCCAACTATGGAAGATTCAATTGACAAGGAACTGATGCTATTTTCAATCAGGACCCCACCCAACTTCCCTGAATCCGTGTGAAAGATGTCATTGGGCCATTTGATTTTCACTCCTTGAACATAATCTCCAAAGAAATCCGTAACTGCCAATGAAATCGACATATTAAGATAAAACTGATCTGGGGGCGCCAAAAATGCTGGTTGCAAAACCAATGAAAATATCAGATTCTTTCCTGGTTCAGAAATCCATTGATTGCCCCTTTGGCCCCGACCTTTGGTTTGATTATCCGTAATGATTATGCTTCCTTCGCAAACTGTCCGATGCCCCAATCTTTTGTTTGCTTCGTCATTTGTTGAATGACAGTCTGTCAGGTAAACAATATCTTTCCCCAAAAAAAGCGTATTGGCAAGGATTTTATACATCTCAAATTACTTTATTTGCAAATCAATACCAGTATTTATTTGGTTTGTTAAATCATAAAAGTTTAAATTGTAAAATTACATTAAAAATTATGACAGCAGAAGAGCTGAGCAAATTAATCGTTAAAGGGATGGAAGAAAAAAAAGCTTCCGATATCGTGGTGATGGACTTAAGAGGTATCAAGAATTCATTTACTGATTTTTTTGTTATTTGCTCAGGAAATTCAGACACGCAATTAGAAGCCATTTCTGATTCAATCGAGGAATTGACCATAAAATTGAAGGAAAAACCTTGGAGAAGTGAAGGCAAAGATAACAAACAGTGGATTCTGATTGATTACATCAATGTGGTAGCCCACGTGTTCCTAAAAGAGAAAAGAGATTTTTATGGACTCGAAGAACTTTGGGGAGATGCAAAGATCACCAGGATATAATCTGAAATGTTTTGAACTTTAAACACCTTAAATCGTTTTAAAAAAAGCTTTACAAAAAAAATAATGAGCGATACGAATAAAAACAAAAATAAAAATTTTCTACCTAAGACACCACAGAAACCCAATTTCCAACTTTGGTTAATTATTACAGCGGTAATAGTGCTTGTAGGTATCACTTGGTTTAATCAAAGAAGCACAGTAATAAATATTACCAAAAGCCGCTTTGAGGAAATGTACCTTTCTAATGATATAGCCAAAGTAACTATTATCAGAAATCAGAACAGAATCGATGTTACACTTAAGGAATCAGCACTTGAAAATCAAAAATATAAAAGTGAACTGGAAGCAAATAGTCCTTTTTTCAACCCTTTAGGGCCACACTATTCCATAGAAGTAGCCAGTGCCGAAAAGTTTGAAAAGGATTTTGAAGATTTGGAGAGTAGTGTTCCCGAAGGTCAAAGAATTGCTTATACAGTTAAGAATGAGGAATCATGGACAAATTGGTTTTCCAGTTTTGGATTTTTGATAATCCTATTCCTCTTCTTCTGGATTATGATGAGAAGGATGGCAGGACCAAGCGGACCCGGTGGACAGATTTTCAATGTCGGCAAATCAAAGGCACAGTTATTTGACGCTGAAAATAAAGTCAAGACAACATTTGACAATGTGGCAGGTTTGGATGAAGCCAAAGAAGAAATCCAGGAAATCGTTGAGTTCCTTAAAAATCCTTCAAAATTCACAAAATTGGGAGGAAAAATTCCTAAAGGCGCTTTGCTTATTGGACCTCCGGGGACAGGTAAAACATTATTGGCAAAAGCTGTAGCCGGTGAGGCAGGCGTTCCTTTTTTCACACTTTCAGGTTCTGATTTTGTGGAAATGTTTGTAGGTGTGGGCGCCGCAAGGGTACGTGACCTTTTCAAACAAGCAAAAGAGAAAGCACCTTGTATCATATTTATAGATGAAATCGATGCTATAGGAAGATCAAGAGGAAAAGGTCAAATGCCTGGATCCAATGATGAAAGAGAAAATACGCTTAATTCCTTATTGGTAGAAATGGATGGTTTTGGAACTGACTCAGGAGTCATAGTCCTAGCAGCTACAAATAGACCAGACGTATTGGACAGTGCTTTATTGAGACCTGGAAGGTTTGACAGACAGATCAGTATTGATAAACCTGATATTGTTGGTAGGGAAGCTATTTTCAAAGTTCACCTGGGTCCAATAAAAACTTCAGATGATATTGACGCCAAAAAGCTGGCGGCACAAACCCCTGGTTTTGCGGGTGCAGAAATTGCCAACGTATGTAATGAGGCCGCACTAATTGCCGCCAGAAGAAATAAGGTTGCTGTCGATATGGAGGATTTTCAGGATGCCATAGACAGAGTCATAGGTGGATTGGAAAAGAAAAACAAAATAATTTCACCTGACGAAAAGAAAATTGTCGCTTACCATGAAGCGGGGCACGCGGTTGCAGGTTGGTTTCTGGAACATGCTGACCCTTTGGTGAAAGTAAGTATTGTTCCCAGAGGAATAGCTGCTTTGGGTTACGCCCAATATCTACCAAAGGAACAGTTTCTATACCAAACAGAACAACTGATGGATGAAATGTGTATGACCTTAGGAGGCAGGGCTGCTGAACATATTATATTCGGAAAAATATCAACAGGTGCTTTGAGTGACCTCGAAAGAGTTACTAAAATGGCTTATTCGATGGTCTCTGTATATGGAATGAATGATAAAATCGGAAACGTATCATTTTACGACAGTAAGTCAAGTGAATACCGGATGACAAAACCTTATTCTGAGACTACGGCTGAAACCATAGATGAAGAAGTCCGAAAATTGGTTTCAGAAGCCTACGAAAGAACAAAAAGTCTTTTGAGAAGTAAAGAAGCAGAATTGGAAATCCTTGCAAAGGAGCTACTTGAAAAAGAGATTCTTTTTCAATCGGATTTGGAAAAACTGATTGGAAAAAGACCTTTTGCAAAAGAGACAACTTATGAGGCTTTCACAAAAAAGCCTATCAAAAAACTGGAGGAAGTTCCTGAAGTAGTGGAAAATCCCGAAAACAGCGTTGTAGACGATGAGGAGAAATCCAAAGAAGTAATCCCCCATAAGGTAGAGGACACAAAGGAATAAATAAAAAAATAAAATCAATAAGAAGCCTCCATATTGGAGGCTTTTTCATTTTCATACTATCTTTGCCTCATTCCCCAGATTCTATGAACATCAAACTTCATCAAAAGAAAATTTTTTTTGCATCAGATTTTCACTTAGGCGCACCCGATGAAAAAAGCAGCAGAACCCGGGAAACAAATATTATCCAATGGCTGAACAGCATAGAAGAGGAAGCCGCAGCAATTTTCCTGGTTGGTGATATCTTTGATTTTTGGTTTGAATACGACAAAGTTATTCCTAAAGGCTTTATCAGGTTTTTGGGGAAAATAGCCGAATTACGAGGGAAAAACATTCCGATATATTTTTTCACAGGCAACCATGACCTTTGGATGGACGACTACTTCACTAAAGAGCTTGGGATCCCTGTATATGATCATCCGATTGAAATCACCATCGAAGGCAAAAAGTTCCTGATAGGTCACGGAGATGGACTTGGTCCCGGAGATACGCAATATAAAATCCTCAAAAAGGTTTTTACCAATCCGGTTTGCCAATGGCTTTTCAAATGGTTCCATCCTGATTTGGGTATCAGGCTAGCCCAATCATGGTCTAACAACAGCCGAATCACCAACCTTGAAAGCAAAGAAAATGAATTCAAAGGTGAAGATGAATGGATTTGGAGCTATTGCAAGCAAATAGAAAAAAACAGACACTTTGATTTTTATGTCTTTGGACATAGACACCTGCCTTTAGATCTCCCCGTTGGAGATTCTGCAAGATACTTTAATCTTGGTGAATGGGTAAGTCAGTGTACGTTTGGGGAGTTTGATGGAAAAGAATTTAAAATCAAAAAATTCACAAATTGAAGTTTCGGGTCCTCATATTGTTACTTTCCTGCATTTCCCTTCAATCATTCTGTCAAAATGAATCCTGGGGAGATTTTATAAAAATTGATTTTCCAAAGTTGGATCAACTCTCACTGGATAATCAGGGTTTCATTTTCTTGGCTGATCTGGAAGGAAATATTTATCAATATGACCGAAATGGGAAATTCATCAATAATTTTTCACCGGCCCGTCAAGGAAGTCTCAGCCAATTAGAGGCCTTTTGGACAGTCAATATTTTCACATTTTCCACTGATCTTCAAGAATATCGTATTCTTAACAGATTTATCATCCCAATTGCAGAAAACCGATTCCCGATGGATTTGGTCGGATTGGCCAAAATGGCCACCCTTGGCAACAACAATGTCATTTGGGTCTACGATGAAACTGACTTGTCTTTGAAGCAATTTGATTATATCAGAGGAAGAATTATCCAAAATCAGCCCCTGAATCTGATTCTGGATCGATCTTCTTTGGAGATTACAGATATAAAAGAATACCAGAATTTATTGTTTTTGAATATCAGAGATGAAGGTGTCTTTGTTCTGGATAACCAAGGGAACTTCATCAAAAGAATAAAGGTAGAATCTGATCAAAAAATTGGCTTCTGGAAAAGTAATGTGGTGTATCTCAAGGATAAGAAAATCAATTTGGTAAATTTTCAATCTGATGAAACTGAAGAAATAGAAGTGCCCATTGGCATTGAACCAAAAGCAGTTAGGATAAACCGAAATAATGTGTTGTTTTTTGACAGCAATCAGGTTTGGATCTACAATAAATCAGAAACACCTTTGGACAAATTTTAAAAATTTATTTTCCAAATCATTTCTGTTGGATTTTTTAAGGTATTCCTGTTTAATTTTCCAAAACAAATCAAGGTATTTTATAGTCTTTTCACTGGAAGTTTACCACAAAAAAAACCTTTGAGGCTTATACCCCAAAGGTCATTTCTTCAAGAAGAAGTGGAATCGAAAATCAGCCAATTTCTACTAAAGTAATATCAAAGATCAAATCCTGACCTGCCAATGGGTGATTGGCGTCAAGTATGATTTTTTCATCATCTATATGTGCGACTTTTACCGGTACAGGCTGACCTGCCTGATTTTGAAGGGAAAGTTCCATACCTATTTCAGGATTGATATGAGGAGGAACCTGTTCTTTAGGAATTTCCAACATCATATCTTCTCTTTTTTCTCCATATGCTTCCAAACAGGGAATGGTGATGCTTTTTTCCTGACCGATTTCCATACCATAAACTGCTGCATCAAATCCCTTGATCATATTCCCATCTCCCAATGTAAATCCAAGAGGGTCCCTGTTAGCCGATGAATCAAATACTGTTCCGTCTGTTAGCCTTCCGGTATAATGTACCTTAACGCTGTTTCCTTTACTTGCTACTGACATATTGATTTTTTTTTGTTAAAGTCATAAAGTTAACAAATTCCAAATTGGATTGAAAACCTGTCCGTAAATGAGTCAGGAACTGTCCGATTTTAGAATGATTATGTTCATTTTTGAACATATTTTAATTAGATTTATAGCTTAAATTATTGAAGTGGCTCTATTTCAAGAATGGCACCATTTTGTCATTAGAAATGGAAGGAATAAATCCAAATACAATGGAAAACCAACAACTAGGAAAAATACTGATCATAGATGACAATGAAGATTTGCTTTTCGCAGCCAAAATGTTGCTGAAAAAGCATGCAAAAGAAGTTACCATAGAAAAGGATCCACGGCGAATCCCATTTTTGATCAATAACAACAGTTATGATGTGATACTTTTGGATATGAACTTTACAGATGACACTACATCCGGTAAAGAAGGTTTTCATTGGCTTAAACAAATTAAGGAAATTGATCCAAAGGCTGTGGTAATTCTAATCACTGCTTTCGGAGATGTGGAAATGGCAGTTCAGGCCTTGAAAGAAGGTGCGACTGATTTTATTCTCAAACCCTGGCAAAACGAAAAGCTGCTTGCGACATTGACATCTGCATCCAGGTTGAAGGAAAGCTATAATCAGGTAGAAAAGCTTTCTACCAAACAGAAACAGCTACAGTCCGATCTTAAAAAACCCTATGCGGATATTATCGGACAAAGCTCTTCCATGAAAAACATTTTTTCCATTATCGACAAAGTGGCTCAAACTGATGCCAATATTTTGATTTTGGGAGAAAATGGAACGGGAAAGGAATTGATTGCGCGGGCAATCCACGACAGATCCCACCGCAAAGATGAAATTTTTGTGGGTGTTGATATGGGGGCTATTACAGAATCACTTTTTGAAAGTGAGCTTTTTGGACATAAAAGAGGCTCTTTTACCGATGCCAAAGAAGATCGTGCAGGAAGGTTTGAAATAGCAGATAAAGGCACGCTGTTTTTAGATGAAATCGGTAATCTCAGTATGCCGCTCCAATCAAAATTATTGACTGTGCTGCAGAAAAGGGAAGTTACCAGAATCGGTACCAACAAACCCATCCCTGTAGACATCAGATTGATATGTGCGACCAATATGCACATTCATGAAATGGTGATGGATAATACTTTTAGGCAGGATTTGTTGTATAGAATCAATACAGTCGAAATATTTCTCCCCCCATTGAGAGAAAGACAGGATGATATTCCATTGTTGGCCAATCACTTTCTAAAATCATATTCCCACAAGTACAGAAAAGATTTTAAAGGTTTTACCTCAAATGCCCTTCAATTGCTCCAAAAATATAATTGGCCGGGAAACATCAGGGAACTGCAACATGCCATCGAAAGAGCAATTATCATGGCAGAATGTGATAGTCTTGACAGCAGGGATTTCTTCTTCTTATCAGCAAAACCTTCCAATGAAAAAGCCTCAATACCCAACACCTTTAACTTGGATGAAGTCGAGAAAAACTATATCCAAAAAGCCATCGATAAAAACGGAGGAAATATCTCCAAAGCAGCAAAAGAATTGGGTCTGACCAGAGCTTCCCTTTATAGAAGATTAGAAAAATATGGATTATAAGGTAGGCTTACTTGGGAGAATTGTCCTCTTGGCAGTATCTCTGTTTTTACTGGCTTACTTTATTCTGAATGGGGCTGGCGTATTTGTGATTTCCCTGTTCATCATATTGATATTGGCCCAAATTGTATTTTTGCTAAGCTATGCAGAGAGCTCTTTCAAAAAGGTCCGACAATTTTTGAACAATATCAAACAGGATAATTATACCAATGTCTACCCTGTTAAATTTGACGGGACCGAAACCGATGACCTCCATATTGAATTTAATGCCATCTTGGCCAAACTTCAGGAAGACCAAGCTGAGAAAGAAGCTAATTACCAATATTTCAGATCGGTATTCCAGCACCTAAGTATAGGTCTGATCACTTTTGATGAGGAAGGAAAAGTTCAGATTGTCAATACTGCTGCCAAAAGGATGTTGAATATCCTGCAATTGACCCAGATAGGTGAAGTAGAAAAAATAAATAAAGAACTTCACCATGCTATCCATTCTCTTCGGACAGGGGGAAGTGAACTGATCAAAATTGCACACCCTGATGGGATCATGCAATTGTCCGTTTATGTGATTGAATTGGTTTTGAGGGATACAAAATTCAAATTGGTATCTCTTCAAAATATCCAAAGTGAACTCGAAGAAAAAGAAATGGAGGCCTGGCAAAACCTCGTCAGGGTACTTACCCACGAAATCATGAACAGTATTGCTCCTATCTCATCTCTAGCAGCGACTGTAAAGGGGGATATTGAATCCAAAATAGATATCAATGAAACCATCAACCCAAATGACCTGGAAGATTATCTGATGGCCATCAGTACGATAGAAAAAAGAAGTCAGGGGATGATCAATTTTGTCAGTGATTTTAGAAGTCTGGCGCATATTCCCGCCCCAAGATTCCAAACTATAAGGCTCAAGGGACTTTTTGACCAATTGGAAACCTTGATGCAGCACCAGTTCGACGCTAACCAAATTCAATTCAAAAAACATATCGAACCGAAGGACTTAATTCTATTTGGTGATCAGAGCTTGATTGAACAGGTTTTGATCAACCTGATTCAAAATGCCATTCAGGCTGTTGAGGATACTGTTTCAAGAATCATTTCATTGGAAGCGTTTATTGATGAGGCCGGAAAAATCATCATTGAAGTTGCTGACAGTGGCCGGGGAATTGAGGAAGAGGCTATGTCAAAAATCTTTATACCATTCTTCACCACAAAAAAGAAAGGCTCGGGTATAGGATTAAGTTTATCTAAGCAGATTATGAGGCGACATAAAGGGAATATTCAGGTTAGGTCAAAACTCGGTGAGGGAACTACCTTCAAACTGATATTCAACGCTTAAAAATATAATGTTTATTTTTTCGTGTAAACAAAAACAGGACCATCACATGCTGCAGAAGTCATATTTGTCAGTTTTTTATCACCGGTGATAAACATAAACTCCTGATTGCCCTCACTGCAATTGGCTGCCATATGCACATTGGTGTCATAAGTGAGAATAACTTTAAAAATGTATCCGGAATCGTCTGATGGTATTAATTCAAAAAGCCCCAATGCTTGATCGGGTATAGCTGCTGTCTCACCCTGTCCTTTGGCTATTGTGGAAGTTTTTATAAATGTCCCGTCACCATTGAAGATATAACGTTCAGTAAAATCCAGTTCCTCTCCTATGACCGTTTCATTGGTCCATGAATTGGTAAGTTCAGCAAGATTCCAGTAACCTAGTATATTAAATTCAGGATTTTTATCCACCTGATTACAGGAAAACATCAGCAACAAAAAAAGAACAGGAACTAAAAGTTTTTTCATTTCAATAGATTCTTATAATCAAACAATACGATTAATTGATTTCTAAGTTGGTGAAATTCGGTCTGAACTCAAAGAAAATGAGTTAAAACAACAAGCTTTTGATTTTTTTCTATAACCAAAATTTTAGGAATATCATCATTCTATCGCCTGATTTGTAGCTTAAACAGGGTATTTAACAGTCAGTTAACTATAGCTTCACAATACCAAACTAAATTCTGAAAAAATTATTTATTTCATAATATCCGTTTAATCACCAGGTCAATCGTCGCCTATATATTGCAAATAAAACTGACAGACTTGAAAACCCATTTCAAAACTATCGTTATCTCTGATGTACATCTCGGTACTAAGGGAGCCAAAGCAAAAGAAGTTGCCCATTTTCTCAAGCAATATACCTGTGAAAACCTGATACTAAACGGAGACATCATAGATGGATGGCAACTTCGTAGATCGGGTTCTTGGAAAAGGAAGCATACCCGGTTTTTTAATAGGATGCTGAAAATGATCGAGAGGGACAATACCAAAGTTTTCTATCTTAGAGGCAATCATGATGACTTTCTGGACCAGATTCTTCCTCTTCAGATCGGTAATGTTTCTATTCAGACCGATATGATATATGAAAGCAACGGAAAAAAATTCTTTATCACTCACGGAGATATTTTTGACAGCATCACCTCCAATCTTCGGTGGATTGCCTATCTGGGTGATGTAGGCTATACCTTTTTATTGTGGCTGAACAGATTGGTTAATTTCCATAGAAGAAAAAGAGGCTTGCCTTACTTTTCCCTAAGTCAATATATCAAAGGAAAAGTAAAAACGGCAGTTTCCTATATAGATCAATATGAAGAAGAGTTGGCCAAAATGGCCAAAGCAAAAGGTTGTGATGGTATTATCTGTGGTCATATTCATAAGGCAGAAAATAGAATGATCAACGGAGTCAAATACCTCAATTCGGGAGATTGGGTAGAAACAATGAGTGCCTTGGCCGAAGACCATGATGGTTCTTGGCAATTGATATATTACAATGAGATAAATTTCAAGAAGTCAGTTGAAAAGGAGAAAACTGAAATAGTGTATTCTCAGGAGCTCAAAACTGTCGCATTCAATAAAATTCCTGATTTTCTGAATTCTCCTAATCTTCTTCCATAAAATGAAATTTTTGTTTGTAGTCCAGGGTGAAGGAAGGGGGCATATGACCCAGGCTATTGCTCTTGCCCAAATTCTGGAAAACAGAGGTTTTGAACTTTGCGGTGTTTGTGTCGGAAAAAGCAATAGAAGAGCAATCCCGGATTTTTTCAGGCAGAAAATAAATGCCCCGATTATCCTTTTTGAAAGTCCAAACTTTGTAACAGACAAACAAAACAAAGGAATCAAATTAGGAAAGACTGTTTTTCATAATCTGATGAAATACAATACATTCAGAAAAAGTTTAAAACAGATACACCAGGTAGTTTCCGAAACTCAACCGGATATTATCCTCAATTTTTATGACATTTTAGGGGGGATTTACAATTTTATATACAAGCCTCAATGTCAATATTGGACCATAGGGCACCAATACCTGATCAATCATCCGGATTTTGCCTATCCAAAAGGACGCCAACTTGAAAAACTCCTCTTTCAGCTGAACACAAAAATCACTTCATTGGGATCCCAAAAACAACTTGCACTATCATTCCGGCCATTAGCCCCTTCCCAAGTGCAAAATACACATGTCTTACCACCGCTTTTGAGAAAGGAATTAAGGAAATTAGTTCCTTCAAAAGGTGATTTTTATCTGACCTACATGGTCAATCCTGGATATGGAGAAGAAATTCTGCTTTTTGCCAAAGCCAATCCTCACATCAATATTGTAGCCTTTTGGGATAAGAAAGGAGCACCGGACTTAATGAAACCCATGGAGAATGTGCTGTTTTACCAAGTAAATGATGTCTTGTTTTTAGAAAAAATGGCTGCCTGTAGGGCCTTGATCTGCACAGCGGGATTTGAATCAGTCTGCGAAGCCATGTATTTAGGTAAACCTGTAATGATGATTCCGGTCAAAGGTCAATATGAACAGCATTGCAATGCATTGGATGCCGTGTATTCCCAAGCAGGTATCTCATCAGATAAATATGACTTTTTGAAAATGGAATCTTTCCTGAACGCCCATAAATATCAGCCCACAGATCCAAAAAAATGGATGGATAGTTTTGAAGATGGTTTTATAAGGATTCTGGAAAATTCATTTCCTGTCACAGAAAGAAAAATTAGCTCCTACAAAAGTATAAAGGAAGGTCTTCTCACTTCCTGATTACTTAATGTCCTCCAAACTTTCCTGTTTTCCATTTGTTTAATCAGCAACAGAAAGAAATTGTATTTTTTTCTCGAAAAAAAATTATCCCAAAACGATAAAATAAGACGTTTAAATCGATTGCGGAAAAAAATCGGGACGTTTCTTTTTGTTAAGCCTTTATCAGAAGAATCGAAGTATTATAAAAAATAGTAAATTCGGTTTGGTTATTTGGATCAAAATTTAATGAATGTAGAGAAATTAAGGCTTCAGGAAGACCGGGAAAGGAAGAAACACTGGAAGAAATGGGGACCCTACCTTACCGAAAGACAATGGGGAACAGTAAGGGAGGACTATAGCCCAAATGGTGCTGCCTGGGACAATGTAACCCATGATGAAGCCAAAAGCAAAGCTTATCGGTGGGGTGAGGAAGGAATCGGAGGAATTTCTGATTTTAAGCAGAATTTATGTTTTGCATGGGCTTTTTGGAATGGTAAAGATCCAATGTTGAAAGAAAGGTTTTTTGGACTAACCGGTCATCAGGGAAACCACGGAGAGGATGTAAAGGAACTCTACTATTATTTGGATTCTACTCCTACGCACAGTTATATGAAGATGCTATATAAGTATCCTCAGTCCGAATTCCCTTATCAAACATTATTGGAAGAAAACAGGCGGAGAACCAAAACAGATCCTGAATTTGAAATTATTGATACCGGGATTTTTGATAAAGATGAGTATTTTGATATATACCTGGAATATGCCAAAAATGACTTTGAAGATATCGCTGCCTTTGCAACAATACATAACAGAGGTCCTGAAGATGCGGAAATTTGGGTAATTCCAACCATTTGGTTCAGAAAGACCTGGCATACAGGTCATGAACCATTTATTCCTAAATTATCTTTAAGTGGAGAGAAGCAAATCAAAGCTTTTTCACCAAACAGGGGAAATTACTTTTTTAATTTTGATGGAGACCCGGAATTCAAATTCTGTGACAATGAAACCAACCGTGAAAAACTCTATAATATTCCCAATGAGAAAATGTATCTCAAAGATGCTATCAATGATTATGTTGTTCACAGGTTTTCAAGGCACCTGAATCCAAATAATTATGGAACCAAAGCAGCTGCCATATATAAATTGAAAATACCTGCAGGTGGATCTCAGAGGGTGAAATTCCGTATGACTCATCAAAAAACTTCAGAAGCCGTCGCAAGCTGCGATCAAATTCTACAGGAAAGAATCAATGATGCGGATGAATTCTATAACGAATTACAGGAAAGAGTGAAGAGTGAGGATATGAAAAATATCCAAAGGCAGGCATACGCCGGCATGATGTGGGGAAAGCAATTTTACTATTACAATATTGATAGGTGGTTGGATGGTGATCCCGGCAGATATTCACCCCCAAAGGAACGAAAAAAAGGACGAAACAGTGATTGGAGACACCTTTATAATCAGGATATCATTTCCATGCCTGACAAGTGGGAATATCCTTGGTATGCGGTTTGGGACTCTGCTTTTCACTGCGTGCCGATTTCAAGGATTGATCCTGATTTTGCAAAAGGACAACTACTGCTATTCCTCAATGAATCATATATGCATCCAAATGGGCAAATCCCAGCTTATGAATGGAATTTCAGCGATGTCAATCCACCTGTTCATGCCTATGCTGTTCAAAGAGTCTATCAGATTGACAAAAAAATGAATGATGGCAAAGGGGATCAGGAATTTTTGGAAAGAGCCTTCCATAAGCTTATGATCAATTTTACCTGGTGGGTCAATCAAAAAGACAGTGAAGGAAAAAATATTTTTGAAGGTGGCTTTCTGGGGCTTGATAATATTTCGGTTATTGACAGGTCACATGCACATAGGTATAAGGGGAAACTGGAACAGGCTGACGCCACTTCCTGGATGGCTATGTTCTCTCTGAATATGATGAGAATTTCTCTTGACCTTTGTGAGTTCAATAAGACTTATCAGTTTACAGCAACCAAATTTTTAGAGCATTTCCTGCATATCGCCGGTGCTATGAGCAATATTTCAGGTGAAAATATCAGTCTATGGAACGATGAAGAAAACTTCTTTTTTGATGTATTCCATTTGCCTGGAAAAGAACCGAAAGTCATGAAGCTGAAGTCAATAGTGGGTATCATACCTTTATTTGCGGTGGAATCAATCCGGTTGGATATGTTTGACAGTCTTCCAGAATTCAAGGAAAGATTGGATTTTTTCTTAAAAGAAAAACCAAAACTTGCAGCATTGGTATCAAGTTGGATTCAGCCAGGACATGAAAAGAGAAGGCTTTTTTCCTTGTTGAGAGGCCACAGGATGAAAAGCATTCTCAATAAAATGCTTGATTCAAATGAGTTTCTTAGTGATTATGGAATCAGGTCACTTTCCAAATACCATGAAAAGAAACCCTATACCCTTCGAATCAACGGTGATGTCTTGAGTGTGAAATATACCCCTGGTGAATCTGACACCTTGATGTTTGGTGGAAATTCCAACTGGCGGGGCCCTATTTGGTTCCCTATCAATCATTTGATTATAGAGTCCCTTAGAAAATTTGATTATTATTACGGAGGAGAGTTTTCTATTGAATACCCTACAGGTTCAGGAAATTATGTTACCATGGACATCATTGCCAGAGAATTATCCTTGAGGTGTATCAAATTATTCCTCAAAGATGAAAATGGTCATAGACCCATGTATGGAAAAAACCTAAAAATGCAAGAGGATCCTCACTTCAAAGACCATATCCTTTTTTATGAATATTTCCATGGAGACAATGGCACTGGCCTTGGCGCTTCCCATCAGACAGGATGGACAGGATTGGTGGCCGAGATGATTCATAAATATTATAAATCAGAAAGAAGAACTGCTGAAGATGCTGAGGCCGAATTTAGAATCCTATAGATTAGAGGCAGGTTGCGATGAGGTGGGCAGAGGTTGTCTTTGCGGTCCTGTGGTAGCAGCTGCTGTGATTTTACCGGAAGATTATGCCAATGAGTTTATCAATGATTCCAAAAAACTAAGTAAATCCAATCGGGAAAACCTTTTTGAGGAAATAAAAGACGCGGCACTTGCTTGGTCAATTGCGGAAGCAAGTGTCGAAGAGATTGATCAAATCAACATCTTGCATGCTTCATTTTTGGCAATGAACAGGGCTGTAAAAAGTCTTAACTTAATCCCGCATCATCTTCTGATAGATGGTAATAGGTTTAAGACGGACCTGAATATTCCATTTGATTGTATTGTAAAAGGAGACGGAAAATTTGCAAGTATTGCAGCCGCCTCAATACTGGCAAAAGTCTACAGGGATAATTTGATGGCGGATTTTGCAAAGAAATACCCCGGATATGGCTGGGAAAAAAATGTAGGGTATCCTACCAAGCTCCATCGTGAAGGGATCATCAAACTGGGTTTGACTCCTTTGCACCGAAAGTCCTTCCGACACTTGCCCATTCAACTGGATTTAGGCCTTTAAAATCGCATGAGCATATATCCTTGAGGAACATAAGTTGTCAAAGTAGTCAGCATGGACAAAGCAATCTCAGCACCCTCCCAAGCATCCGTTGTTTTCATATTTCTGGCAATCAAAGATTGTCCACATATATAAAACTCAACATCCACATTTTTGAGGGCTTCGAAAACAGGCAAGTTTGGATTTTTGACGCCGTACAATTTCTCATAATAATCATCTTGAAGGATACTGAAAATAGCTCCGCCATGAACAGCGACTTTTATCTTTATATTTTCCTTTGGCACTCCTGCAATGCCATGCAGATTGACCATTCTAGCTAAATTATCCACCATTCTGTTGATTTGTTGAGGATTTTCGCTTGCCGACACCAAATCGATAATGATTTTGTATTCCCCATTCGGATCGGGTCTTTCTGTAGCTTCGGGGATTTCATAAATTCCGCCAAAACCTTTTACAATCGGAAATTGTGGGGTTTGGCAATGTGCTGAAATTGACAAGGCTATAAGGATTACAGTGACCAGGAACATTTTTACAGATCGGAACATAATTTTGAAATGGTTGATTCTGAAAAAGTACGTAAAAATCACTCCTCCTCAAACTGTTATTATTTGGACTGAACTCATAGGATTTTTCGATACCCATTACAATTATTCTATTTGCTCTCCAAGGCTAAAACTTAAACTTTATCCATTTTGAAAAATCCCATCCCTCTTTCAGGAATTTGGAGCGGGGCTTTCTTGAGTTCTTCCTTTGGGTCTTGGTAAAAACCTGGGAACACGGGCTTGATAGACTTTATAGGAATCATATTTGGAAGCACTTATTTCCTCACTGAAATTGGAGCTCCCCTGAAATAAGATCAATAACAACAGGCAGCCAACCACGGACCAATTAAGCCATTGACCTGAAGCTACCACTGAAAAAAAATAGAAAGAAACCCAAAATCCCTGTTCGCCCAAATAATTGGGATGGCGGGAAATTGCCCAAAGCCCTTTATCCAAAAAACCTTTTGCAAAATCACCTCTCAACAACTTCCCTTCTTTTATAAGTCTCCATTTTTCCTTTTGATACTTCCAATGTTGCTCATCGGCGACAGTTTCAAGAGCCAAAAAGAACAAAACTATACCTGCCACCAGATAATCCAGCAAGCCAATACTTCCGTCATCAAACTGCATGGTGACAAGCATGGGCAGAGTAAACAACAAAATCAATACGTTTTGATAGCCTGAAATGAAAAAGAGATTGAATAAAGTCCATTTCCATTTTGGCTGGAATTCAGGCTTTTTGCGCAAAATCTCCCAACGGTAGTCTTCTTCCCCTTCCCAGAATTTCCACTGATAAGCACCTTTTCTGGCAAAATTATAGGTAAGCCTAGCCCCCCAAGCACTGACAAGAACAGCTAGCAAAACCATCCTTGGAGAAAAATCACCAAAATAAGCCATTACCCACGCATAGATGATGGGCAAAATACTCCAATATTTATCCACCTGACTGTTGTTGTTGGTAAGCTCCCCTACCAAAAAACAATAGACAACCGAAGCGGCACAAATCTTCATCAAGATTGAAAGCGTATCCCATTCACGAACTCCTAAAGGTATTCCGAACAAATAGGTGAAAATCGGGACAACCAATAAGGTGAAAATTAAAAGAATCGCTGTTTGGAGTATTTTCATAGAAAGGATTTTCTTTTCAAAATAGGGATAAATTCAAAAAATAAAAACAAGGTTCTCTCGCAAAATTAAAACGGAACGGAAGATGAAGATAAAAAAAAGCCCCAAAGGAGTAGATGCGTTGGTTTGTTCAAAAACTCCGCTATTCCCGAATTTTCACAGATTTTCAATTTGATTTTATTGTAATGCATCAATAACATTTGCACTTTCATTCATTATTGTTCTGGCAAAAATTACTACAAACCATTTTTTTTATTTAGATTATACATCAAAAGACATGCAATGAAAACGTCTCACTCAACATTCTCCGGATTGTTTATCCTATTCGCCTTACTTTTCGAAATGGCTCAAGGCCAATCAATTACCTCATTTTCACTGATAAATGGAGAAACGGATCCCTACAGTATTGTGCAAGCTGAGGATTTTTCTGAGCAGAGTGGCATTCAGCTTAGCAATTCCGGTGGCGCGGTGGGTTATGTAAATAATGGCGATTATATCCAATTCGACAATGTGACCTTTGGCCGCGGTCCGCTGTCAGGTCAGATTACCGCCTCCAGCAATACTGCTGGAGGAACTGTAGAATTTAGAATTGGCAGTCCTCAAGGAAACTTAATTGCCACGGCTAAAATTCCCAATACCGGTGGATGGACAAGATTTTTGCCATTTGATATTGCCGTAATTGACCCCAACATCTACGCAGACGGGACCACTTATTTAGGAAATAAGACACTATATCTGGTTTTTAAGGGAGGCTCAGGATTTCTCTTAGATGTGGATAATTTTATTTTTGAGGATTCCGATGTTATCATTGAGGACCTTAGATTTACGAACTGTCCTACAAAACCCTTAACTGTAGGGGATACTATCGATCTTGATGTAATTATTTCACCTTCTAACACCACAAACCAATTTGTTGCTTTTGTTGCAAGCGATGGGACCAGCGTAGATTATATCAGTGGGAAGTTTACAGCAAGTGCCCCGGGAATAATTACAGTCTCTGCAACCAGCTTTAGTGACGGTTCAGTATACGATGTCTGCACCATCACCATAAAGGAAAAAGATACTTCCTTTGATCCCTACAATATTGTCCAAGCTGAGGATTTTTCTACCCAAAGCGGCATTCAGCTTAGCAATTCCGGTGCGGCGGTGGGGTATGTGAATAATGGTGATTATATCCAATTTGACAATGTGAGCTTTGGCCGCGGTCCGTTGTCAGGTCAAATTATCGCCTCCAGCAATACTACTGGTGGAACTGTAGAATTTAGAATTGGCAGTACTCAAGGAAACTTGATTGCGACGGCTAAAATTCCCAATACCGGTGGATGGACAAGATTTCATCCATTTGATATTGAGGTCATTGACCCCAACAGCTATGCAAATGGGACCGTCTATTTAGGAAATAAGACACTATTTTTGGTTTTTAAGGGAGGCTCAGGATTTCTTTTAGATGTGGATAGATTTATATTCAAGGATTCCGATGTAATCATTGAGGACCTTAGCTTTACAAACTGCCCTTCAGGGCCACTTACAGTGGGTGATACTATCGATCTCGATGTTCTAATTACTCCTTCCAATACTGCAAACCAGACCATTGCATTTACCGCAAGTGATGGGTCAAGCATAAATTATCTCAGTGGAGAGTTCATAGCAAGGGCACCTGGCGAAATCACAGTGACAGCGACAAGTTTTAGCAATGGTTCAGTATTCGCGGTTTGTACTATTACCATCAAAGAAAAAACTAGGTATTTTGATCCCTACAGTATTGTGCAAGCGGAGGATTATTCTATGCAGAATGGTATTCAGGTTAGCAATTCTGGTGCAGCGGTAGGTTATGTAAATAATGGTGATTACATCCAATTCGGCAACGTTACCTTTGGCCGCGGTCCTAAATCAGGTCAGATTATTGCCTCCAGTAATACAAAGGGGGGAACTGTAGAATTTAGGACGGACAGTCCACAAGGAAATCTAATTGCGACAGCTGAAATTTCCAATACCGGTGGATGGAAAAGCTTTCAGCCATTTGATATTGAGGTAATTGACCCGAAGAGCTATGCCGAAGGGACCTCTTATTTAGGAAATAAAACACTATATCTGGTTTTTAAGGGAGGCTCAGGATTTCTTTTGGATGTGGATAGATTTATTTTTGAAGATTCCGAGGTGGTCGCTCAGGACCTTAGCCTTGAAAATGAACTGCGTATATTCCCAAATCCAGCGAGCACTATTTTAAATATTCCTGAAGAAAATTTTAAAGATGAAAATTCATATGACGTACACATCATGACAATGGATGGCGTTAAAATGATGACCCAGAAAGTGAGTAAAAGTATTAATGAATTGAATATTCGAGGATTATCACCTGGAACTTACCTAGTGATTTTTGAAGGTTCCAATCAATTTAAGCAGAAACTTCTACGTGTGAAATGAATTGAGTCATTCTGAAATATTTCATATAGAAAAAGCACTTCAAATAAAGATGTGCTTCTTCTTTATTTTATAGAAGAGGGAAAAATGCTCGAGCCGCAAAAGGTTTCCAAAACAGTCCAAAAAAAAGCCCCGGATATCCGAGGCTTGTTGTGCGCACGAGAAGATTCGAACTTCCACACCCGTAAGGGCACCACCCCCTCAAAGTGGCGTGTCTACCAATTTCACCACGTGCGCTTTTAGGGTCTGCAAAAGTAGAAAGGAAAGCATTTACCTGCAAGAGTAAAGGCTTATTTTATCCTTCATTTTATTCAATCCAAGTATTAGCCAAATACCTGCTTTTCTGCCGCCAACAGGGTATTATAAAGCAAAGATGCAATTGTCATTGGCCCAACACCCCCCGGTACCGGTGTGATAGCTGAGGCCTTTTTGGAAACCTCATCAAATTTTACGTCTCCAATCAACCTGAAACCGGATTTCTTGCTGTTGTCTTCAATTCTGTGAATTCCCACATCTATCACCACAGCACCATCTTTTACCATGTCTGCGGTAACAAACTCGGGTTTACCTAAAGCGACAATAAGGATATCCGCTGTCTTAGCAATTTCGGGTAGATTCTTAGTCCGGCTATGGGTCAGGGTTACTGTACAGTTTCCGGGATATTCATTCCGAGCCATCAAGATACTCATAGGAGAGCCTACAATATGGCTTCTACCAATGACCACACAATGTTTACCGGATGTCTCTATCTTATATCTTTTCAACAACTCCACTATACCATAAGGAGTGGCTGCAACATAAGCCGGCCAACCTAATGTCATCCTTCCCACATTGGCCGGGGTGAAGCCGTCCACATCTTTTTCAGGTTTGATTTTATTGGTAACTTTTTCAACAGAAATATGCTTGGGAAGTGGCAATTGAACAATCAAACCATCAATATCTGGGTTTTGGTTGATATCTTCCACTACCTTTAATAGCTCCTCTTCAGTCACTGATTCTGCCAACCTTACCAAGGTAGACTCAAAACCCACCTGCTCACAGGATTTTACTTTTGCCCCGACGTAAGTCTGACTTGCTCCGTCACTTCCAACAAGGATTGCAGCCAAGTGAGGAGTTTTTCCACCCTCCACTTTAATCTCAGCCACACGCTGGGCAATTTCAGTTTTGATTTCTTCTGAGGTTTTTTTTCCGTCTATTAGTGTTGGCATGATGAGCGTGAATTAAATAGGGTTTGGCTATTTAGTTAATTATTGTTTGTTCAGAATTAAGTATCGGAAATGGAATTATACATCCGGTTTACACGTCACGAAATTACTAATTTGTGAAAGAAAATCTTGGTTCTTGTCTCTTGGCTCTTGTTTCTATAGCCAAGACTCTCGGTTCTCGTCACTCGCTTCTCTTACTAATCCAACTTCAATACCGCCATAAAAGCCTCCTGTGGCACTTCCACATTCCCTACTTGCCTCATCCGCTTCTTGCCTTTTTTCTGCTTTTCCAGAAGTTTTCTCTTTCTTGAAATATCACCGCCATAACATTTCGCCAAAACATTTTTTCTTAAAGCTTTGACAGTTTCTCTGGCTATAATCTTGGTACCTATGGCAGCCTGAATGGCTATTTCAAACATCTGTCTTGGTACAAGTTCCTTAAGCTTTTCACAAAGTCTTTTTCCCCATTCATAGGCCTTATCTCTGTGCACAATTGCTGAAAGCGCATCTACAATCTCGCCGTTGAGCATCACGTCAAGTCTAACCATATGGGATTGCTTGAATCCTATCAGCTCATAATCAAGGGAAGCATAACCTCTGGAAATCGTTTTTAATTTATCGAAAAAGTCAAAGACGATTTCAGCCAATGGCATGTCAAATGACAACTCCACCCTTTCTGAAGTGAGGTACACCTGATTCTTGATCTGACCTCTCTTCTCCATACACAATTGAATCACAGGACCTACAAACTCAGAAGCTGTAATAATCGTGGCTTTTACAAAAGGTTCTTCTATATGTTTGAACAAATTAGGCTCCGGCATGTCTGAGGGAGCATTGACCAGTTTGTATTCATTATTGTTCATTAATGCTTTGAACTGAACTGAAGGGACTGTAGTAATGACAGTCATGTCAAACTCCCTTTCCAATCGCTCCTGAATGATTTCCATATGGAGCATGCCTAGAAACCCACAACGGAATCCAAATCCCAAGGCAGCAGATGTTTCAGGTTCCCATACCAAGGATGCGTCATTGAGCTGGAGTTTTTCCATGGATGCCCTCAATTCTTCGAATTCGGTAGTATCTACCGGATAAATACCGGCAAAGACCATCGGCTTCACATTTTCAAAACCCTTGATCATGGTCGTGCAGGGATTTTTGACATGTGTGATGGTATCACCGACTTTAACTTCTTTCGCCACTTTAATCCCGGAGATGAGGTATCCAACATTTCCCGCAGACATGGTCTGTTGTGGAATCTGGTTCATTCCCAAAATTCCGATTTCATCTGCGAAATATTCTTTATTGGTATTGACAAATTTGATTCTGTCCCCCTTGTTGATGCTACCGTTGAAAATCCTGAAAATAACCTCAACCCCTCTGAAAGGATTATAAACTGAATCAAAAATCATGGCCTGAAGCGGTTCATTGGGGTCCCCTTTCGGAGCGGGAATACGTTCCACAACAGCATTCAGGATATCTTCAATACCAATACCTTCTTTGCCGGAAGCTAAGACAATATCCTCCCTGTCACAACCGATCAGGTCAATGACCTCATCAGCCACTACTTCTGGTTCAGCACCGGGAAGGTCTATTTTATTTAAAACAGGTATGATTTCAAGATCATGGCCAATAGCCAGATACAAGTTGGAAATGGTTTGGGCTTCTACTCCCTGAGATGCATCCACAATCAACAAAGCCCCTTCACAGGCGGCTATTGATCGGGATACTTCATAAGAAAAATCAACATGTCCAGGGGTATCAATTAAGTTGAGGGTATATTCCTCCCCTTTATACATGTATTTCATCTGGATTGCATGGGACTTAATGGTGATGCCACGCTCACGCTCCAAATCCATGTTGTCCAATAATTGATTTTGCATCTCTCTACCGCTTACCGTATGGGTAAATTCAAGGAGACGGTCTGCCAGTGTACTTTTCCCATGATCGATATGGGCGATAATACAGAAATTCCTAATTCTTTGCATATTCATTCTGGGCGCAAAAATAGATAAATTTGTGGGTTATATAAGTATATGAAGAGCAGGAAGACCTAAATTGTTTTAATAAAAAAATCAATTTAACAGAAAAACTACAAGAATTATTTGATCCAATTTTCCAATTTCAATGAGGATATTCTTGAAAACTCTTTAAGATTGTTAGTGACCAAAATAAGGTTTTCTGAGAGTGCCTGTGAGGCGATTAACATATCCATAGAACCAATAACTTTTCCTTCCCTTTCCAATTTCGCTCTTAATTCACCATAATATAAAGTTGCTGTTTGTGTATAAGGTAAAATTTCCAGCGGTAAAAGGAAATTAAAAAGTGCAACTCTATTCTTTTCAACAAATTGACTTTTGCTAACACCATATTCTAATTCAGCCAAGCTAATTGAAGAAATTGCTATTTCACCTAAACTGAATTTTGAAAATTTTTCAAAAACTTCAATGGGCATTTTTTTGATGATGTAAATGCAGGTATTAGTATCAAGTAAATACTGCATATTTAGAAGGATTCTCTATTATCCAAGCTTGGCTGGTCCCTTTCTTCCATAAAATCATCAGTGAAAAGTTTTACACCCTCAATTAAGGATTCCCAAGGATTATGAAAGGGGATAATAAAAATCGAGTTCCCTATTTTCTTAAGGTAAACTCTATTATCATCTATCTTAAAATTTTCAGGAATCTTAATAAACTGGCTTCCAGAAATGTTTTCTATTTCTACTTCTTCGATTTTCATTGAATTTAAGTTTCTTAAATGTACGCACTTTCTCTTTTATTGTTAAAATCAAACCTTTCTTATTTTCTTTGCAATATCCCAAAGAGATCGAAAAATGAAGGCCATTGCTGAAAAGAAAAAAGCAAAAAATATCGGTGAATATATCATCTACATGTACCAAATGGAGGACTTAATAAGGGCTTACCAGTTCAACATGCAGGAGATAAAACAATATGTTGTTGCTCATTATCCGATTTCTGTGGAAGAAAAGGACGAAACTTTTAACTGGTTTGCTGGATTGGCCAATTCCATGGCAAAGGAAAATGTCAAAGAATATGGCCATTTGAAATCTGTGCAACAAATGGTAGATCTTCTGTCCAAATTACATTGGCAACTTTTAAAAACCGATAACACCTATTTCAATATCTACCAAAAAGCCAAACCTCATATCATCCTAATGGTCCTTGAAGCAGGTGAAAATTCTCCGGGAAATGAAATCCAGATCTGTATCAATGCAATATACGGATTACTTTTGGCCAAATTACGGGGAAGGGAAATCCCTAAAGAAATGGTAGACGCTACTGAGATTTTTGGGGATGTGCTGAGTTATCTTAATTGGGCTTATTTTGAGGGGTTGGAGAATAAGGCGAGAGAGAATTAATCTTCTTGCCAATATTCATAAACACTCTTATAACAATTATTCTGATCCACATAATCCAAGAATGTACTGTAAAATGGATGGTTGCTTAGGGTGGCGCTGTCACCAATGACTGCCAGCTTTCTTTTTGCACGGGTAAGGGCCACATTCATTCTTCTGGTATCCGACAAAAATCCAATTTCACCTGAACTGTTGGACCTGACCAAACTGATGACAATGATATCCCGCTCCTGCCCCTGAAATCCATCTATGGAATCTATGGTCAATAAATCCGAAAATGAACGCAGATTTGGAAATTCAAAAGTATCAAAAACCAATTCATTGAACCTCCTGACCTGAGCGCGATATGGCGCTATCAAACCGATGTTCCATGCATTGGTTTTTATCTTGCCGATACCGATCCGCTTGATCAGGTTTTCTAAGTATCGTAAAGCAAACCTTGCTTCTTCCAAATTAAATGTACTCAGAGATTCCTCCTCCTGTTGCTCCGCAAATCCACTGCCTGCTGTATCTATAAACTCCAAGACAGGCTCATCATCAGCTAGTTTATGTTCGAGCGTATTTTCAGCCGCAATCAATCCATCCTTGTAGAAATACTTTCCTGAAAAGCCCATAATCAACTCGGGCATTCTGTATTGCAGATTCAGCATTTGCGAAGCTTCAGGTTTTCTTTTGATCACCTTTTCAAATAATGTTTCGCTTAATCCGTTTTTGGATGCTTCGTATGATTTGATGGTCGGTGGTAACTGACAATGATCTCCGGCCATCACTACCTTTTGGGCTTTTTGTATGGGGATCCAAGTGGCAGCTTCCAACCCCTGTGCAGCTTCATCAATAAACACCACCGGAAAACTCATCCCTTTCAAAGCTGAGTTAGAAGCCCCTACCAAGGTAGAAGCAAATACCTGGGTCTGTTGAAAAATATCATAAGTAATATAATCCTGCAGGCTTTCCGCATCTGATTTCAGCCTACTTGCTTCATCAAAAATTCTTTTTCTCTGCATTCGTTCTTCAGGACCAAAACTTCTCTTGTATTTCTGTCCCATCTTTCTGTACTCCTCAGCAGATTTTTTGAGCCGCTTCAAATCTTTGTAACTATCGTGGCTGGCAATTTTAGCATCCAAAGTCTGTGCTAAAATATGATCCTCCACCCTTGCAGGATGACCAATCCGCAGCGTAGTGACATTTTGTGCAATCAGTTTTTCAACCAATAAATCCACTGCAGCATTACTTGGAGCACAGACCAAAACTTGTTTTACTGACTCCAATGATTGTGATATGGTAGCTACCAAAGTGGTCGTTTTACCTGTTCCGGGGGGGCCATGGATGATCGCTACATCCCTGGCATTCCTGACCAGATTCAGTGCCCTATTTTGGCTACTGTTCAGTTGGTCATTTTGAACATTATCAGCTTGTTTGGTTTCAGGCTCTTTATCACCCAACAAAACATTTTTCAATTCTCCCAATCGCCCCTTTTCGGACTTGATAACGGTCTTCAATGCAGATTCCATTTCCCTATAGCTTGCCTCATCAAAAAGCAAATCAATCCCTAACTTGCCGACTTGCATCCAATCCGGAATCTCTTCAGCCTGAAGTGTGACTATCATGATGTCTTTTTTGACCTGATTGATCACTCCATTGATCCTGTTTTCCTGAGATTGGTGCTTATCGTGATTGGAAAAAATGGAAACAGATTTTCCTGATTGAAAAACATGGGATTGTTTGGAATCAAATCTTTCCAGTTCGACAATCAATCTTTCTCCAAATCCGGTTTTGGTTTTTTTCAGTTGTACCGGATACCAGCAAACGCCCTCTTCCTTTTTATCTGATATTGAGGTATATAAAAACTTCTTTTTGTACTGCGTTAAATCTTCTTCCCACTCCTGTTTTAAAAGTTTGAGAGAAATACTTAATTCTTCCTGTATTCTTGACATCAATTGTTAAATTTGGGGGCAAATTACATACATTACCCAGACTCTAAAACTATCTCGTAAGTGAATTATCTCGCACATGCATATTTGTCCTTTGGGGATCCCAAGGTTTTGATTGGAAATTTTATCGGGGATTTCGTAAGGGGCGACATTGACACTACCTATGAAAAAGGGATTGTGGTTGGAATTAAACTCCATTGGGAAATTGACAAGTACACGGACAACCATCCTGTTGTAAAAGAAGCCCAATCAATTTTAAGGCCTGAATACGGGCGGTATTCCACTGTAATCACTGATATGTACTTTGATTATTTTCTGGGAAGATACTGGAAAAATTATTCTGCCAAACCCATTACAGAATTTGCCGATGATGTTTATGCCGTAATTGAAGAACATCATGAAATCCTTCCGGAGAAATTTCTCAAAACTTTCGGTTATATGAAATTTTATAATTGGTTGACCGGATATGGAGACTTGGACGGGATCAGGCGTGCCTTGACAGGAATGTCGAAAAGAACAACGTTCAATTCCAAGATGGAAACTGCACACCTTTTTCTTGATCAGCATCATGAGTATCTAAAAGTCCATTTTGGGGACTTTTTTGAAGACTTGGTAAGTCACTCCAAAAAGACCCTGGCCGAATTACAATCCGAATGATAGAATGTAAGCCAAAAAACAGCACCTATTTTGCACTGGGATTGATTGTGGTGATTTTGATTGGTGGCTTGATTTACACCCTCAATCATTTTGCTACCCAAAGAACATTAGGTATTGTTATCTACCTTTTCGTTGCGGTATTATTGACCTTGGTAATTCTTTTGCTTTTGGTCAAAATGATGGCCGCTTACAAGTTTATATCCTTTGGAAAAGGTCTGATTATAACAAGATTTCCACTTCGTAGAATAACTAAAAAATACAACCTTAATCAGGTTTTGGTTTGGGAGGAAGAGCTTATTGTGACCAATAAAAGAGAATTCAAACAACTCACGGTGGTATTTGATGATAAAACCTCATTTTCCATCAGCAACCATGAACATATCAATTACGGGGAGTTTTCAACATTTCTTCAGAAAAAGTTACCCAGTAAAAAGGTGAAGCAGCAAAAGAAAAATTAAAACCTTACTGCAAAAGAACCTGTCACGGCTGTGTTCCCCTGACTGAACTTACCACCTGGCAATGAAAAAGCTGCTTCAGGACTAATAAACTGTCTGGCTTCCAATCTAAACATGGCGTTGTCTGCGAAATTATAATCCAGATTTGCCGAAAGTCCCGACACTTTCAACCCTTCATTTAAAATGACTCCATTGGGATCAGAATAGTATTCCGCCCGCCCTGCGAGAAATATTTTTTCACCAAACTGCCGTCTTAAAGATGCAGTAACTCCATACCATTGAAATGGATCTCCTGCATATGACTCCTGAATTCCAAAGTCTGCCCCTAAAGTTACGCCCCAAAGATTTTTGATATATTGAGTATAGAAATTGTTGAAAAAACGGTAGAGTTTTATAGGCTGAGGGGATTCATTTCCGAAATAATTTGCGTAGTGAATCAGAAGATTTTCTGTAGGTCTATGGTCAATACCCAGACCTAAAGCTATGGATTGGCTGCCTGTTGTCCTCTGAACGTTCTGCCATCCATTGGCCAACCAAAATTGAATATCCATTTTCTCATTGACTTCATAACTTATTCTTGCCCCTGTAAGAAAGTAGGGGGAATTATCAGCCATTATACTCCTGCTTAGGTGCCAACCATCCATGCCATACCAGCTTTCAAATCCAATATGGGAAGGCATGATTCCAATATCAAACCAAAGCTTTTCATGGAATTTGAACCCTACCGAAACCTCATTTAAAATCTGTGCCCAAGTTGGTTCATTCGCAAGGTTATATTGGGCATAGGTACCGCCCATCAAGGCCACATTGGCTCTAAGGTTCTCAGTTTCATAGGAGGCCTTTAGAACCGCTAAATTGACGCTGAATTCGTTATGTCTGTTGAAATTATAGAGGAAATCAGGTCTAAGGTTATCTTCCGGCTGATTGAAGTCATAACTATAATAGGCTTCAACGTATCCTGAAAACTTTATCCCTGAGTTTGAACCATCCTGAGCAAAAGTTTTTGCGGAGAATAAAAGAAACAATATCAACAGTCTATACATAAGAAAAAGCCTGAATGAATCCATTCAGGCAATAATTATCTTTTTGTTCTAAAGTTAAGGTCATAAAGGTCTATACTTTCCTTTATGATTTTAAAAGCTTCTTCTTTTCCAAGAAAATCCTCCACTTTCACTTCTTTGTTTTCAAGTTTTTTATAGTCCTCAAAAAACCTGTGAACTTCTTTCATCAAATGCGGGGGAAGTTCATCGATATCATTGATATAATTGACCGATTGATCTTCAGCTGCAACGGCAATTATTTTATCATCTGCCTCACCGCCATCAACCATTCTCATTACCCCGATTACTTTTGCATTTACCAAAGTCATAGAAGGGATATCAATCTGGGAAATAATCAAAATATCGAGGGGATCTTTGTCATCACAGAACGTTTGAGGAATAAAACCATAATTAGCTGGATAATGAACTGCCGAAAACAATACCCTGTCCAAAATCAACATCCCGGTCTTCTTATCCAATTCATACTTGCCTTTACTGCCTTTTGGAATTTCAATCACTCCCATTACAAAATCTGGAGCGTTTTTACCGATATTTACATCGTGCCAAGGATTAATCATAACTAAAACTTTTTGGTATTTAATTCTTAAAATGTAAAACAAATTAACGCCAAAAATGGCTGTAAAAAAAACAATAGGCTTTGTTTGTTGGAAAACTAAAACAAAGACTATAAAAATAGAATTTCCAAAAATTTCATCACTTAAACCATTTCATTCAATTGAAGGGTAGGTATTTTAATTGTCACTTTGGTACCCTGATTAACAGCTGAATCAATATTTATATCCCCTCCAATTTGGGTAACAGATTCCTTTACCATGTACATGCCAAGTCCAGAACCAACATTATTTTGGGTTGCCCTTTGAAATAAATTAAAAATCCCTTCCAAATTTTCCTGAGCTATCCCTACTCCGTTATCCTCTACCAAAATAGTGGTGTAAAACTCTTTAACGTCAATTAGTAAACGAATATATTTGTTTGGATTTTCCGGGATTTGAAAGTTATAGGCGTTACTGATTAAACTGTTGAAAATCACTTTGATCTTGGAATCGTCTGAAAAAAAGGGAATCTCCTGATTAATGTTGATTTCAAAATCAATTTTATCAAGATCCCATTTTTGTTTATAAAATTCCATCTGCTCAAAAACAATATCCCTGAAGTCAATTTTGATGACTTTGTTTTCCATCTTGGTGGACCTGTAAAAATCGAGCATTTTGTAAACATATTCATCCAGCTTTTCGGTCGCAGAATCGACCATATCAAAATAATCATGAATTGCCGGATCGTCAGATTCCATTTTAGCAAGTTTGGAAACGCCCGCAATACTCATTAAGGGCCCACGGAGTTCATGGGATAAAGAATAGACAAACTGATTCATTTCAGAATGAATTTTCAAAAGCCTTTCGTTTTTATCTTTTAATTCCTTTCGAGTGAAATAAATTTCAGCGGCATTGATAATTGCATTTTTGACATGATCAATATTCCAGGGTTTGTCGATAAACCTATATACTTCGCCCCTGTTGATGGCATCAATCACACTAGCAATATCTGAATACCCGGTAAGCAGGATTCTGATTGGATCGGGATTGATTTTCATAAGCTTTTCAAAAAATTCTACTCCAGACAGGCCTGGCATTCTCTGGTCAGCAATGACTACATGCAACTCTTGGGAAGATGCAATGGCAAGTCCTTCATTGGCATCTATGGCAGTCACCACCTGAAAATCCTTCCTCAGGCTAGCTTTGAATGAGGTAAGATTATTACCCTCATCATCTATGTACAATACTATAATCTTATCGGTCATTTAAAGGCGCAGTTTGATAAATCGGGAGTGTGATGATGAAGTTTGTTCCTTTACCTTCCTTTGAACGTACCTCCAATGTACCTTTATGATTTTCGATTATGGTGTAAACTATTGAAAGACCTAGGCCTGTACCTTTACCCACGGACTTGGTCGTGAAGAAAGGTTCAAAGATCCTTTGCTTGACTTTCTCTGGCATTCCAGGTCCATTATCCTCTATTTCGATTACAACATTTGTATCTGATTTTCTTGTTCTAAGGGTTATTTCAGGAGCTGATACATTGTTCAAGTTATCCAGGAGCGCATGAATAGCATTTGTAATGATATTCATAAAAACCTGATTTATTTTCCCCGGCAGACATTCAACCAAGGGTATGCTTCCATATTCCTTATTAATCTTGATCTTTCCGTTCATTGAACTGCTCAGCAAGATCAAAGTACTGTCCAGCCCATCATGGACATCAACTTTTTTAACATCCTGTTCGTCCACCCTTGAAAACAACCTTAGACCTTTGACAATTTCAACTGTACGGCGCGCTCCTTCCTCCATTCCGTTCAGTAACTGATTGATTTCTTCAATTACAAAATCAAATTCTACTTCCTTTTCTATTTCTTTAAGTTCTTTTTTTGATTCATCCGAAAATTCAACCTCACCCTTTTCTCTATATGCCTCTACTATTTCCAAAATATCATTGATATCCCTTTTTAAAGGTGATATATTGGAGCTAACAAAATTTATCGGGTTATTGATTTCGTGTGCTATACCTGCCGTCAACTGACCTAAGGAAGCCATCTTTTCCTGATTGACCATTTGGGTTTGGGTATTTTGTAGATTATGCAGCGTGTATTCCAATTCTTCCGTCCTCTTTTTTACCTTCTCTTCAAGGTTTTCATTTTGCTTGATAATCAATCTCTCGTTTTCTTTCAGAATATAGAGTTTGTCTGCCTGTTCTTTTTCTTTCTCATTGATAAGAACATTTATCTTATCTGCAAGAGCAAAAGAAAGTAAAATAACTTCCAAAGTTGACCCAAGCGGCATAATAAAGGCCGTAAGTACTGTGTAAGACAATACCCCCATCTCACTTAAGACAAACCATAAAATCGATAGCATGAAAAATGACCATGCCAATAAATAATACCTGGCAGGACTGTAGCCTTTGGTCCATACAAAAATGGCAACAAAAAGAACGTATAAAACAACTACAGACTGTGTGACTAAAAGTACCTGATAACTCAAGGTCAATGAAATAAACAAGGCGTTGACAAGAATGAAACCGTAAACAGCATAGATAAAATAAAAACCCTTATCAAGCTTGGGCAGATAAATTTTTGTAAACAAAAAAATACGGAGAAACCAAATTCCCGCTATACTGACCAGAGAAGAAAAAACAACCCCTGATCTGAGGTTGATCCATTCGTTATCAGGCCAGATCAATTCCTGTGTATATCCTAGAATCGCTGCTTGTGCCAACCAAGCAAACAGCGTATGAATCACGTAAATTAAATAGAGCTTATCCTTGATTGAAAAATACAGGAACAAATTATAGAAAAGCAACCCAAAAAGCACTCCTGTGAAAATTCCAAAAAAAAGATTTTCCTTCTGAATTTGAAAATGGACAGACTGAAGATCAGAAATGGTCGCTAAGATCACTTTCTTGTTTACACTTTCAATCCTCATGTAGATCGTGTAAAGCTCATCCTGCTCCAACTGAATTTCGAAAACAAGATTCTTGGACGGAATCAACCTATCCTGAATACCTAGAAATCTCCCTCCGCCTTGATAATCAACTATTTGCTCATTTTGCACCAAATAAATATCAAGTTTATCAAGAGAAGAGTTGTTTATTGAAAAATATCTTGTTTTCTCTCCTGACTTATTGATCACATCATATTTGAGCCAGACAATATCATTGTTTATTCCAAAATTTTTAGTGGATGATTCCACTCTTTTGAAATCCTGAGATTTTATGATTTTTTCAATATCAAAGGCTTCATTTTTTTCAATTAAATATTCATACTCCAATTCCATACCGGATTGGCGATCTTGAATCACATTGAAGAAGTTTTGAAAACTTAATATTAAACTCAAAAATATTACAAGCATAAATCTAACCGCCAATTGGGGTTTTCAATGAAGAGCTGATACCTAATTTCTATTTTTCCTTTTGGAGAATCTTCTAACATAACACTCTTTATATTCTTTCTCAAATGAAAAATGAATTTCTTTTCCTCAGGCAAGGCCAAGGGAATATTTTGAACATCTCTCAAAACCGCACAAGTTGATATGAGGTCCTTTGTAGGGTAAAAAAACTTACCCTTGTTTCCAATGCTTTCCTCTACCTGAAAACCCTTATCTAAAGTAGTTTGCAAAGTGTGTTTTGAACAAAGTGCCAATAATGACCCCAGTTTAAGTTGAGAAGCTATTGCCACCGCTGTTCTGGATAAAAACAAAGATCCGATTCCATATCCAGATATAGACTTGGAATTCCATAATCCCGAGACTTCACCTGTTCCATTTTCTCTATAAATATCCACCAAATCGTAAACCCTTCGGTCAGTTTTTGCTAAAGCCTCTTCCAAGGGTAATGGATAATCTCTGTTTGCTATATGAATCCTAACCCCGCTTACGATCATACCTGTGAGACTATCCTCAACAGTTACAACATATACATAGGGATTATGCATCCATTCATTGTTGGAAGACGTAACTTTTGTAATACCATATTCCCTCAATACATTAGCGTGGCCTTCAGCATATTTCATACTGGATTCAAGGTCGTCAATTGCTCTGAATGCTTTGAAAATAAACATAATTTTAAACTATTTTTAATGTATCGACTACATCTCTTCTCAATGATCTGACCACATCACCCTCGGTAATATTCAACCTAAAGAGAAATATTTCGACCTCTCCATCTTTATGCTGGACAAATTCCCGGAATTCTCTAAGGCTATTTTTGATTAGATTTGATTCAAAAGCACTGAATCGTTTTTTATCCCCTTTGATGTATTGCTGATAAAGAAAGAGAGGGGCTGTAACAGGTTGAAAACTTATTTTCTTCATATTAGCGTGCGTCCAGATGCGCTGAAGTGCCCTACCTGCTTTGAGATATGTATCAGGTGAAAAATCCTTGGCTGACAAAAGACAAATGGCAGAAGCCGCTTGGAATGTTTTGTCTGAAATTTGAGTAAATCCTCTTCCCAAATGATGTTCTCTGACAAACTTCATTGCTTTTGGATTGTTGATCATTTTCAATATTGCTTTATCTGCAACACTTAGATCAAATGTGGAAAGATCCATGCCGTCTTTAGACATTTCAGCTTCGGATGAATTCCATCTGATTTCTTTGACAAAATCCCGGTATCCTTCCTCATTGATCATTCGGACCCAATCCATGACACCGTTTATCTTTGCAAGTTTTCCAATTTGGTCTTCCTGGTCAAAAACATGAAGATTTAATCCGCTTTCCTCAGCTATGGCAACCAGTTCCTTGAATATCTCTCTATCAATAATTTGCCTCTTTTGATTCTGCCTATCCGTTAATCTCCTCTCTATGTAGGGAGTCAAATATGCAAATGGGACATTGATACTTTGTTTTTGTTTATTTTTAAAAATAATTGAGGCAATTTTTTCTTCTTCAAAATCAACAATCTCAGTAATCATTTCTGTTTCAATACCCATTTGGGCACAAGTCAACCGTATATTCTCCAAAGCTGAACCGAATGACATTAACGATCCTGTGCCTTTAAAATCCAGTAATGATTCACTTCGTTTTTTGTCATGGTAAAGGTGAAGAACTCCTTTTTCATCAAACACCCAACTCCAAGGTTGGCAATTTCCACCGGAAGGCGCTGTGTTTGCCGCTTTGACAATCTTAATAAGCTCATCTTCTGTCAATTTATAATTTGAAGAAAGACTGCTCTTCAGTTCAAATTCTTTTTGAACTGAAAAATTCAGATCTTCTTCATTTACTTTAAATTTTAAGTTTTCGCTTCCAGGATGAACCTGAACCAATTCATCCAGATCAATAAAAAACCTTCCGGATTCTGTCATATGATCCAAGAGAATATTTCTCGCAGAATGTGCCCCTAGTGCGCCTCCCAAAAAAACAGCTGAGGCCAATTGCGGCCACGAGGATATGGTTTGATTTATTTCCAATAAGGAAGCTTTCATTCTGGGAGAAAGTGTCTCAAGACCAGTTATTTTTAACCCATAAGTCACTTTCTCTTTAATATTGAGATCTTTGAGGTCTTTATAATCAATATCTCCTAAAAACCCATGAAAAACAGGCCTTTCAGGCTCAAGATCAAACCTTTCTATATCCAACATCCCCCTATCTGAAGTATCCATGATAACAGGGATTCTGTACTTTTTGGCAACTTCCCTTAACAAAACTTTTATGTCCAAGCTGTCACATTCATCAACCAACAGATCAAGTTCTCCGCCCTTGGTAAAAAAATCAACTATATTTCCTTCATTAATTCCCTCTTCATATACAGTGACTTTTAGATAAGGGTCTATTTCCAAAATTTCCCTTGCAGCAATGGTTGATTTCTTTAAACCTAACTCGGTAAGGCTGCACCTGATTCTGTTCATATTGCTCAACTCCAACGTATCAAAATCAGCCAATCTCAATTCACCGCAGCCCCTCTCCAATGCTAAGGCCATTGCTACACTTTGACCTACTGACAATCCTACTATTCCTATTTTTTTTGTAGAAAGTTTTTCTTGCTCACTTGGAGTGATTTTGTATTGATTACGAACCGTTCTAACCTGGATAAATTCCCTTTCAGGAAGGACGTGAACCAATGTGTTTTTCCAAGGATAAAAAACCCAATGTCCATAGCTGTGTTTTTCATTCATTTCAAAAAATTCAACCACCTTCATCAGCAATTCTTCTTTACTGAATGACTTGGTTGGATTGTTTAATTTTATCAAATCGGCTACCTGACTTTCGATCTGATCTACCTTAAGAAGGTGAGGCAATTCGAACAGTTTTTTAAGGAGTTCTGCATCTGATTTTTTTTGGGGATTCATCAAAATTATTCCCCATTGATTGATAAGATCAAGAGTTGAAAGAGCATTCATATAGAGGTAATTAGGGTGATTATCAGGAGTAAAGATAATTTTTTGGCGCAAGATTCATAGTGAAATCTTTAAAAAAAAATCTTGTCAAAATAATTTCTTTAAATATTTCCAATCCGATATTTTTTATAAATACTTTTTTTTGATACTTTGTCGGCAGATTAATTCAATTACCCTCCAAATAAATGTATTTCGAATTCACCCCTAATAATTTATACCAATGCTTTATTCCCCTGAAGAAAAAATAAAAATATTGTATGTTGATGATGAAGAGAACAATCTTCAAGCATTTAAAGCAACTTTCAGAAGAGATTTCCAGATTTTCTTGGCCCTTTCAGCGAGTGAGGGAAGAGAGATTTTGAAGACTGAAGACGTACATTTAATAATAACTGACCAAAGAATGCCCGAGGAAACAGGGGTAGATTTCTTAGCATCTATTATCCCTATAAACCCTGATCCGATCAGGATTTTACTGACAGGTTATACTGATATTCAAGCAGTAATTGACGCCATCAATAAGGGTCAGGTTTACCATTATTTGACCAAGCCTTGGGAGGAAGATTATATGAGGACTGTCATTCACAATGCTTATGAAGTATATATGCTTCGCAGGGAAAACAGGCAACTCACTTCAGAACTGATGGAGGTAAATGGTCAGCTTGAATTTGTATTAAGACAGAATCTTCTGTCTTAATACCTTGCGGCCAGCAAGAGCAATAGTTCTTTGTGGGTCATCCCGAATTTCCTTGCTATATAGGCATTCGTAAGACTTCCCCGATAGGTATATACCCCCTTCATAAACCATTTATAATTAAAAACCATTTCTTCAGCGCCACCTAAGTCGGCCATCTGAAGCAAAATCGGTGTGAAAATATTACTCAGAGCAAAGGAAGCTGTTCTTGATACACGGGATGCTATGTTTGGAACACAATAATGAATTACACCATGTTTGACAAAAGTTGGTTCATCATGTGAGGTCATTTCCGAAGTCTCCATACATCCCCCTTGGTCAATCCCTACATCTATAATGACACTCCCTGCCATCATGGCGGCTACCATTTCCTCACTGACAACGATTTTGTTTCTTCCCTTTTCTGCCCTTAATGCGCCAATCACGACATCAGCTTCTTTTAAAGCTTTGCTTAATGTATAATTATCTATGGTAGAAGTGAAAACCTGTTGTCCCAGAAGTTGCTTTATTCTTCGGAGTTTATAAATGTGATTATCAAAAACTTTAATACTTGCACCTAGGCCCAGTGCCGTTCGCGCGGCATATTCAGCAACTGTTCCGGCACCGATTATGACCACTTCAGTTGGCGGTACACCTGTGACTCCTCCCATAATCAAACCTTTTCCGTTATTGACACTGCTGAGGTATTCGGCAGCAATAAGCATGACTGTACTTCCAGCTATTTCACTCATAGCTCTGACTACAGGCATTCCACCCACTTTATCCTCGAGATGCTCATAAGAAACTGCGGTTATTCTTTTTTTATTGAGTGCATGAATGAAGGCAGCATTTTGTTTGCCGAGTTGCAATGCTGAAATCAGACAAGCCCCGGGCCTCATCAAATTAATTTCTTCCTCGGTAGGCGGTTCTACTTTAATCACCACCTCTGCATCAAAGGCTTCTTTCGCGGAATAAACTACTTTGGCTCCGGCATCAGAATATTCCTGGTCTGTAAATTTTGATTCTTTACCAGCATTGGCTTCTACGATCACTTCTTGTCCATTATTGACCAATAAGGCAATGGCATCAGGAGTCAGCACTACCCTTTTTTCCTGTGCAGCAGATTCAACCGGCAAACCAATCAACAAAGAATTCTTGGATTTTTTTATCTTGACCATGGATTCCTTAGGGTAAATCCCCACCCCTTCTGTAATCTCAACCATTTGCTTTTCAATTAAAAATCTGACTTAAAGTAATTTTTCGCACTCCATCGAATTCCATTTCAATATCAATCAAAACAAATTCATGAGGTAGAAACCCTGGTATTTTTTCCGCCCACTCTATCCAACAATGATTGCCACTGTAGAAATATTCTTCTACGCCTATTTCCAATACTTCTACCGGCTTCTCTACTCTATAGAAATCAAAATGATAAAATACTGTACCTGAATCATTTTGATATTCATTAATTAAAGAGAATGTTGGGCTTGAAACTCTATCCACTATTCCGAATAATTTCGCAATGGCTTTAATCATTGTGGTTTTGCCAGCTCCAAGATCACCTTTGAATACCCAGATTTTTTCACCTTTGCAAAAATCTACTATTTTTTTTGCTGTGGCAGGAATTTCTTCCAAGCTGCGACAATAAATCTTTTCCAAATTTACTTAAATATTCTTGGGTTCAAGTTGAATGACGGGGACAATCATTTCTTCTAAAGATACTCCGCCATGCTGAAAAGTATCTTTGTAATAATTTACATAATAATTGTAATTGTTGGGATATGCAAAGAAATAATCTTCTACTGTAAATACATAACTTGTAGAAACATTAAACCTTGGTAGTTTGGCGTCTTCAGGTTTTGAAATCTCAAAAACCTTTCCGCTTTCAAAATTTAAATTTTTACCTTGTTTATACCTCAGATTGGTTGTGATATTTTTATCGCCGATAATTTTATATGGCTTGTTTACTCTTTTAGTCCCATGATCTGTGGTGACCACTACATTTGCTTTGATACTTTGGATTCTTTTAAATAATTCGAAAAGGGATGAATGCTCAAACCAACTTTTGGTGATAGATCTGTAGGCTGATTCGTCAGGTGCCAATTCCCTGATCATTTTCATATCAGTCCTTGCATGGGACATCATGTCCACAAAATTATACACCAAAACATTCAAGTCATTGTTGAGCATTTGGTGGAAATTTTCAAGAATTGTTTTCCCCTGATAGGCCTGCAAAATTTTGTGATAACTGAATTTGATATTGAGACGGTTCCTATGGAGGTTTTCTGCAAGAAACTCTTCCTCATGGTTATTTTTCCCTTCATCAGTATCTTCTCCTTCCCACAGATCCGGATGAAATCTTGCCATATCAGAAGGCATCATTCCACTGAAAAGTGCATTCCTTGAAAATGCCGTTGTTGTCGGTAGAATACTGTAATAAGTACTTTCATCCACCACATTAAAATAATCAATCACCAATGGTTTGATCACTTCCCATTGATCCAACCGGAGGTTATCAATTACAATAAAAAAAAGCGGCCTATTGGGCTCAAGAAAAGGAAAAACCTTTTCATTCATCAGCTTATGTGACAAAATCGGTTTTTCAATTTTTGGATCACTGATCCAATCTATATAATTATTTTTTATGAATTTGGCAAAAGAAGCATTGGCCTCTGTCTTCTGAGTATCCAAAACATCTTGCATACTCTTGTTTTCAGTTTTCTCTATTTCGAGTTCCCAATAGGTCAATCTCTTATAGATTTCAGTCCACTCCTGATAGGTGGAAGCCTCATCGCAGGCCATACTGATATTCATAAAATCCTGTCTGTAAGAAAGATTGGTTTTCTCCGTAATCAATTGTTTGTTTTGAAGGATCTTTTTTACAGAAAGTAATATTTGATTGGGATTGATCGGCTTTATAAGGTAATCGGCAATTTTACCTCCAATGGCATCATCCATTAAATGTTCTTCCTCACTCTTGGTTATCATAACAACAGGTATCTGCGGCTTTATCATTTTAATCTGCTGAAGGGTTTCGAGGCCTGTCATCCCGGGCATCATCTCGTCAAGAAAAATCACATCATAGTTGTGCTTTTCCACTAATTCGATGGCATCGACCCCACTGTTCACTGTTGAAACTTCATAACCTCTCTGATTTAAAAACAATATATGGGGTTTCAGAAGATCAATCTCATCATCTGCCCATAGGATTTTGAACCTTTGCATAAAATTTGGTTTAATTCTTTTAAATTTATAATTACTTTTGAACCTATAAAATGTCAAGGACATTGAAAAGCCATAAAATATTTAATGATCCTGTTTACGGGTTTATCACCATTCCGAGTGATTTGATTTTTACCATTATTGACCATCCTTATTTCCAAAGGTTACGTCGAATCAAACAGTTGGGTTTGACGGATTTTGTTTACCCAGGAGCACTTCATACCCGATTTCATCATGCCATCGGAGCTATGCACCTGATGCGCATTACTTTAGACAACCTTCGCCATAGAGGAATTGATATCAGTGATGAGGAATATGAGGCGGCATTAGTTGCCATTTTGCTGCATGATATAGGACACGGTCCTTTTTCCCATGCCCTTGAATTCAGTCTACTTGACAACACCCCCCATGAATCATTGTCTCTATTGGTAATTGAAACATTAAATAAAGAGCTGAACGGCTCTCTCAATTTAGCTATAAAAATTTTCAAAGGAGCATACGAAAGGAATTTTTTCAATCAATTGGTTTCCAGTCAATTAGATATTGACAGGTTGGATTATCTTCAGCGTGACTGTTTTTTTACAGGGGTATCAGAAGGAACTATTGGTGCAGACAGGATCATTAAAATGATGTATATCAAAGATGATCAGTTGGTAGTCGAAGAAAAAGGTCTGTACAGCATCGAAAATTTTCTCAGTGCCAGGAGATTGATGTATTGGCAGGTATACCTGCACAAAACAACAGTCAGTGCTGAAAAAATGATGATAAATCTTGTAACTAGGGCAAAGGATTTAATCACAAGCGGAAACCAACTTTTCGGAACAGAGGAATTATTGCTTTTTCTCAGCAATAAATTCTCCTTAACGGATCTCCAAAATGATAAAGGTTTACTTCAAAATTTCATGGAACTTGATGACTTGGATATTTGGGGAGCGATCAAAATGTGGAAAAATGAGAAAGATTATGTGATCAGGAATATCTCCAATATGTTTCTTACAAGAAACCTGTTTAAAATTAATTTGAGGAACGAGGCCTTTACAGATCAGGAATTGAACAGTGAAAGATTAAAAAGTCTAAAAAAACTTAAAATACAAGAAAAGGACCACCATTATTTCTTCACTCATGGAACCATAAGCAATCACGCTTACCTCAACAAAGAGCAAATTCTAATCCTTACCAAAAAGGGGGAAATAATAGATGTAGCTCAGGCTGCAGATTTGCCAAACATCAAAGCCATGAGTAAAATAGTGAAAAAACATTATATCTGTCAGGCTAAAAATTTAACTTTGTAAGTTATAAATACAATTTATGGAATTCACTCTTAATCAAATAGCAAGCTTAATCGGAGGAAAAGTGGAAGGCGATGGTTCCCTAAAAGTAAGTCACTTAGACAAAATTCAAGAAGGCTTACCTGGTGGTATCAGCTTTCTTTCAAATGAAAAATATGAAACCTATATATACAGCACAGAAGCTACCGCGGTAATTGTATCCGAAACTTTTAAACCTACAAAACCATTAAAAACCAATTTAATAATAGTAAAAAATGCTTATGAGGGTTTCACACTTTTACTTGAAACCTATGCTTCTATCATTAAATCTGAAAAAACAGGGATTGAAGAACCTTCATATTTCGATAAATCGAGTACTATTGGCAATAATTTTTACAGAGGGGCATTTTCTTATGTTGGTAAGAATTGTGAAATAGGAGAATCGGTAAAAATCTACCCAAATGCTTTCATTGGAGACAACGTCAAAATAGGAGATGAAACAATAATCCATGCCGGGGTTAAGGTTTATAATGATACTATAATTGGAAAAAAATGTGAAATCCATGCCGGGGCAGTAATCGGAGGAGATGGATTCGGTTTTGCGCCAGTCGAAGACGGAACCTATAAGGCAATCCCACAATTAGGAAATGTTGTGATAGGAGATAAAGTAAGTATTGGTTCCAATACAACAATAGACTGTGCAACCATGGGTTCTACAGTGATAAATAACGGCGTAAAAATTGATAATCTTGTTCAGATTGCGCACAACGTCACAATTGGTGAAAATACCGTTATTGCCTCCCAGACAGGAATATCCGGGTCTACAGAAATAGGCAAAAATTGTGTTATAGCAGGGCAAGCAGGTATTGTTGGGCATTTAAAAATTGTTGATGGAACGACTATCGGTGCCAAAACCGGAATCATAAAAAATGTAACTAATTCTGGACAGACCTTATTTGGTTATATTGGTTTCGACTTGAAAGAATTTCTTAAATCTTACTCCATTTTCAAAAAACTACCTGAACTTCAGGATAGAATCAAAGAACTGGAAAAAAAACTATAAATTTGCACTTCAATATTTTAAAGGGCATTATTTGAACTGATGAGAGTCAAACAGCACACAATTAAAAAACAGGTCACAGTATCAGGAGTTGGATTGCATACTGGTGTTATATCAAATATGACATTTATGCCGGCGCCTCCAAATCATGGATATAAATTCCAAAGGATTGATTTAGAAGGCTTACCTACTATAGATGCAGATGTTGACAATGTAGTGGACGTGTCTAGAGGTACTACCTTGGAACAAAGCGGAGCAAGAGTATTTACCGTTGAACATGTTCTTGCCTCTTTGGTTGGTCTTGAAATTGACAATGTGCTGATTCAGATTGATGGCCCTGAACCTCCAATATTGGACGGTTCATCCATACAATTCATTAATGTTTTAGAAGAGGCAGGTTTTGAAGAACAAAATGCATTGAGGAGATTTTTTGAAGTTCCCGAAAGCATTACCTATAGGGAACCTTCCAGGGAAGTGGAAATGGCGGCTTTGCCTTTGGATGATTACAGGGTAACTGTAATGGTAGACTATAATTCACCGGTACTTGGAAGTCAACATGCTTCAATTACCAATATAAGTCAGTTTAAAACTGAAATAGCTTCCTGCAGGACTTTCTGCTTCCTGCATGAATTGGAAATGCTATATAGTCAGAATCTGATAAAAGGTGGTGATTTAAACAATGCCATTGTGGTTGTTGACAGGATTGTTGAAGATAAAGAATTGGAACACCTGGCCAAAATGTTCAATAAGAAAAAGGTTGAAGTCCGAAAAGAAGGTATCCTGAACAATGTAGAACTGAGGTATAAAAATGAACCAGCCAGACATAAACTGCTGGATGTAGTAGGTGACTTGGCTTTGGTTGGTAGACCACTTAAAGCCCAGATTCTGGCGGCTAGACCGGGCCACGCAGCGAATGTAGCCTTTGCCAAAAAGATAAAAAGAGCCATGGAAAAAATGGGACCCTTACATATACCCCATTATGACCCAAAACTTCCCCCTGTTCTTGATATTAATCAAATCAGTAATATTCTTCCGCATAGATATCCTTTTCAGCTTTTGGATAAAATTATCTATTTGGATGAGACAGTGGTTGCAGGTGTAAAAAATGTGACTATCAATGAACCGTTTTTTTTAGGGCATTTTCCCGGCAATCCGGTTATGCCCGGAGTTCTTCAGGTTGAAGCTATGGCTCAAACAGGTGGAATATTGGTACTGAGTACTGTTGATGACCCGGAAAAATATTGGACCTATTTTTTAAGTATTGAAAGCTGCAAATTCAGAAAAATGGTATTACCAGGTGATACTTTAGTCTTCAAATGTGAATTGCTTGCTCCGATAAGAAGGGGGATAGCAAAAATGAAAGGTGAGGCCTTCGTTGGTAACACTTTGGTTTGTGAGGCTGTTATGACCGCAAGCATTGTCAGAAAAGAATTATGATCAGTCAACTAACATATATTGCCGAAAATGCTATCCTTGGAAAAGATGTCCATATAGACCCTTTTTCTATGATCCACGAAAATGTTGAAATTGGTGATGGTACATGGATAGGATCAAATGTCACCATATTTCCAGGTGCCAAAATAGGTAAGAATTGTAAGATTTTTCCTGGCGCGGTCATATCTGCGATTCCACAAGACCTGAAGTTCCAAGGTGAAGATTCTACCGTGGAAATAGATGACAATACAACAATCAGAGAATGTGTAACTGTGAGCAGGGGCACCATAGATAAAAGAACCACCAAAATTGGAAAAAACTGTTTGTTAATGGCCTATGTCCATATCGCCCATGACTGTTTGATTGGCAATAATGTCATCATAGCAAATGCTGTTCAAGTTGCTGGACATGTTTCCATTGACGATTGGGCCATTGTGGGTGGAAGCAGTGCGATTCATCAATTCGTGAAAGTAGGCATGCATTCCATGATTTCCGGCGGATCTTTGGTTAGGAAAGATGTACCCCCTTTTACCAAAGCAGCAAGAGAACCTCTCAGCTATGCAGGAGTTAACAGCCTCGGACTAAGAAGAAGAGGATATTCCAGTGAGGCCATCAGCCACATTCAGGAAGTGTATCGATACCTTTTTTTAAATAGCCTTAATAACAGCCGTGCACTGGAAGAAATTGAAATCAATCTTCCTGCAACAAAAGAACGAGATGAAATCATCAATTTTATCAGATCTTCTGAAAGGGGTGTGATGAAAGGATATATCAGCTAAATGAAAATTAAGCTGGAAAAAGCATCGAAAAGATTTCAATTTGATTGGATCTTTAAAGATATTTCCCTTGAAATAGCCCCCTTTTCCCATTGGGCAATAACAGGTAGCAACGGTTCAGGGAAATCGACATTTTTGAAATGTCTTTCTGGCTTACAGCCCCTGACCGAAGGAAAGATCACTTACTTTTTCGAAGAAAAAGAAGTTTCAGATGCTGACATTTTCCGACATCTGGTAATGAGTGCTCCTTATATGGAATTGCCCGAAGAATTTTCTCTACTGGAATTGATTAATTTCCATTTTAATTTCAAATCACCTAAAGAGTCCTTGTCCATTGAAGACATGATGGATATCATGTACCTAAAAGAACATAGAAATAAGCCGGTTTTTCAATTTTCATCAGGAATGAAACAGCGCCTAAAGCTAGGTTTATGTTTTTTTTCAAAAGTTAATTTGATTCTTTTGGATGAACCCACCTCCAATCTGGATAAGAAAGGAATAGACTGGTATTTGCATTTGGTAAAAGAATTTTCGAAGGACAAAACACTTTTTGTCTGTTCCAATGACCCAAAGGAATACGACTTCTGCCCGAATCAAATCCATATTGAGGATTTCAAGCTAAAGAACAGGCTTTGATTATTGAACCTAATTATTAAATTTACAAAAATTATTAAAATATTCTTATATGAAAAAGTTGATCTTAACCATCATAATCGCCGGATTAGTCCCTTTTATTTTTTCCTCTTGTGGTGATAATGAAGGAGACACAGAGCCACAAAAAACTCCGGAAGAGTTGGCTATAGAGGATTTGACAGGTGGTTCTTCCCTGACATGGGTAATCGCAGGTGGTGGGTCTGTAATCCGTGATGGAAGATCCGAAACAAACATCTATCAGGATTTTGAACTTACTCTGACCGCATCAAGCAAACCATATAGTTCCATCAACAGTAATGAACTTTTTGATGCCAATGGAAACTGGAGTTTTGTGGGAACCAATTTGGATAAAATCACCCTTTCGGGAAGCAAGCCTGCTTCGGAAAGAGAAATTTCATTCACTAGAACAGGTAATGATCTGAGGTTGGTTTTTTCCATCACTGTACCCGGTGCTGAAGCTTTCCCAAGTGGAGCAGTGGCTGGCAATTACACTTTCAACTTAAAGAAAAAATAGGCATTTATCTGTTGGTTGATTTTTTCCAAATAAATTGGAAGAAATCAACCAACAGTTTCACCTTATATTTCTGATATTTTTTTAGATATCGTTATCCCTTTAAAGTGACCAAAGTAACTCCAGCACCTCCGCGGTCTGCATGTTCATCTTCCATTTTTGCAACTTGAGACATACCTTTCAAAAGATTCCTGGTGATTTCTCTCAATATGCCGTCGCCTTTTCCATGAACAATGCGCAAATCCTTTAGTCCAAGCATATACCCATCGTCTAGAAAACTCTGAACAACAGGAAGTATTTCTTCTCCTCTTTTCCCTCTGATATCAAGATTAGGTGAAAAATCCAACATTTTTGAATTGGTATCAAATCCAATTCTTTTGGAATATGTTTTTTTCTCTTTTTTCATTTCAGTATTGGAGATTTTTTCCAATCTCGTCAGCTTTACTGTTGATTTCAGTTCCCCAATACTTACTTCAGCTTCCTTTTTTCTAATAGCCAAAACTTCCGCTACAGCACCATTATCCTTAACTCTTACAAAATCACCGACATGGATCTCTCCTCCAATAACTTTAATCACCGGATCATGGATGATTGTTTTTTCCGGCTTGATTCTTTTCTTTAGTTCCTCGATCTCGACCCTGGCTGCTTTGGCCACTTCTTTATCTGCTTTATTTTCTTTTATGGTTCGGATTGTGGTTTCTATTTTTTTGTTGACCTGATCCAGAAGTGCTTTCGCCTCTGCTTTGGCTTCTTGTATATATTTCTTCTTATTTTGGTCTATGGTCTCTTTGAGCTGGGTGTACTCCTTCATTCTTTGGTCAAGAAGTCGCTCTTTTCTTTGATTCTCATTGACCAATTGGTCATATTTAGTGACCTGATTCTCCAGTTTATTAAGCATTTTGTCATACTTTACCCTTTCCTCTCCTATCTGTTCTTTGGCATAAGCAATGATATCTTTCGAAATCCCGATTTTTGAAGCAATCTCCAAAGCAAAGGAACTACCTGGCTTTCCTATATCAAGCTGGTACAAAGGCTCCAATTTATCGACATCATAACGCATGGCGCCATTTACCAACCCTTGGCTTCTGGAAGAAATTTGCTTTAGGTTACCATAGTGGGTAGTAATCACCCCATAAGTACCAAGTTGATTCAACGCCAAAAGAATTCCTTCCGCAATGGCCCCACCAAACTGTGGTTCTGTACCTGTCCCAAATTCATCTATGAAAACAATGGTCTTTTTATTTGCAAACTCAGTGAAAAATTTCATGCTCATCAAATGAGAGCTGTAAGTACTGAGATCGTTTTCAATATTCTGTTCATCACCGATATCTATAAAAAAATTATCAAATAAAGTACAGACCGAATGGCTGTCCAAAGGGATCAACAATCCACATTGGAGCATATATTGCACCATAGCTACTGTTTTTAAAGTCACTGACTTTCCTCCGGCATTTGGGCCTGAAATAACCAAAAGTCTTCGGTTATGGTCCAATTGGATAGTCAAAGGGACGATTTTTTTGCCTGCTTGCTTTAAGGCTGATTCAAGCAGCGGATGTCGGGCGTTGTACCACTCCATCTGCCTGGTTTTGGATAGCGTGGGTTTGGAAGAACCTGTTTTGATGGCAAACTTTGCTTTTGCCCTAATAAAATCAACCATTCCTAAAAAATGATAGGCCCTCCTTAATTCGGGAATGTTTGGTCTAAGCTGATCGGTGAGCTGAGTGAGAATCTTCTGAATCTCTCTACGCTCCATATATTCAAGATCTTTCAGCTCATTATTGATATCCAAAACTTCTGCCGGTTCAAGAAAAACCGTCTGACCCGTTGCAGACTCATCATGGATGAATCCTTTGATTTTTCTTTTGTTTTCGGCCAGAACAGGAATCACCATTCTACCGCCTCTTATGGTCACAGAGGCGTCCTCAGGAGTAAGTCCTTTGGCCTTTGCCTCTCTGAATATCCTGTCCAGAACTTTTCTCAATCTGTTTTCTTCGTATAGAATCTGCGACCTGATAAGAGACAATTCCTGCGAGGCATTGTTCCTGACTTTACCTTTTTCGTCAATGATCCTTTCAATTGCCTTTAACAAGGTATTGTCCAGATTTACCAAACCTAAAAGCTGGAATAGATTCGGATAGTCTTCTTCATGATCCCTGAAAAAATCAATGCATCTGCTAAGCGTAAAGAGAGACAATCTGATTTCATGAAATTCTTCTTCATAAAGAAAATTGTATTCAATTCTGGCCTTTTCGAGATAGGGGTAAATATTGGTAAAATTCGAGGAGGGGAACAACTCACCTGATTCGATGATCTTTTTGAACTCATCTGTTTGGGTCAAAAGCTTGGCCACAAGATTCGGATCTTTGGAAAAGCTCATTTTTTGGACAAAATCAACTCCTAAAGGCCCAGAACACTCTTCTTTTAGAAGCTCTCTGATTTTGATGAAGTTGATTTTTTCTTCTATATTTTTTGGATAAAGCATTTTAGGATTTACTCAATTCTGGATTTTTCTTTTACATGAAGGGAATCTATGGTTCTGGCGTATAATCTATCCATGACCTTGATGTCACGTAAATAAAATTCCAGGCTCTTTTTAAAAACTGAATCGGAAATCCCATGTTTTTTAAAAATCTCAGTTTCAAAATAGGGATAAAGCAATCTGGAAGAATCGTAATGGATAGGAAATGTACTGACGAGTCCCTCTGTCATATGGATATCAACAAGGACTTCAACCATTTTATCCTCGTCGAGGATATCTTCCGAAAGCTTGTTTTCACCACAGGATAGAAGAACAAAAAACGATAATAGAAGGATAAGTTTATTTTTCACATTTCAAAATTAATCAAATCCTGCAATCAACAAGAAGATTTAACATCGATACCTTTACCCTATTATCAAATAACGTTTTTTAATTCAATTGAGAGCCTTAATTTAGGCCTTTGAAATTACAGACATGAATCAGATTCTAAAGAAATTACGCCGGTACGAAATCATGATCCGAAAGGTGGTGAACAATCAGCTCCAAGGCGATTACCAATCGGTTTTCAAGGGAGCTGGTTTGGAGTTTGATGATCTTCGACCCTATCAATATGGAGATGACGTACGGACGATAGAATGGAAGGTCTCTGCAAAAGGACATGGCACCTTTGTCAAAACATTTAAAGAAGATAAGGACCAATCAGTTTATTTTTTGCTTGACATCAGCGGTTCTCAGGATATAGGGGAATTAGGGAAGAAAAAAATTGACAGCAGTAAGGAAATTGCCGGAGTACTAACTTTGGCGGCTATCTATGAGGGCAGTCAGGTCGGATTGATTTCTTTTTCAGATCAAAAAGAAAAAATCTTACTCCCCGGAAAAGGACCGAAACAAGGTGTCAAAATCATACAGGGAATCTTTGGACATGAAAACAAATCATTGAAGACCAATCTTAATGATATGTTTACCTTTGCATTGAATCTGATTAAAAAACGCAGTATCATTATTGTCGTTTCTGATTTTATAGATGAGGGATATGAGCGGCCCTTCAAGGCATTGGCGGATAAGCATGATCTTATTGCCATTCAGATTACCGATCCTAGGGAATCCGCTTTACCTTCTTTGGGGATTATTCCCATATATGACAAAGAACAAGGAAAAACTACTTGGGTAAATACTGCATTTGGTAGTTTTTCAAGAAAAATCTTGGATACATTTACCTCAGAAAGAGACCACTTGAAAAACATATGTAAAAAAAACCAAATAAATTATTTGGGAATCAGTACCAAGGATGATATCGTTTTACCTTTAGTAGAATTATTCAAAAACCGTAACAGATCAATGAAACGTGGGTAGGATCATATTCTTTATCAGCAGCATTTTATACTTTAACTTTACCCTCCATTCCCAAGCTCAGGATATAGAGGTAGAAGGTTATTTCCAACAGGACTCTGCCAAACTGGGAGAGCGGGTAGGATATGTATTGAAAGCCAAATACAAAGAAGGTATCAACTTGGTTTTCCCTGATTCCACTTATGATTTCACACCTTTTGTATTGTTGGAAAAGAAAACCTATATATCCAAAACAATTGATGAAATCACTTTGGACAGTGCGGTCTACTATGTCTCCAACTTTTCTCTCGATCCGGTTGCTACGTTGTCCCTTCCTGTTTATGAGGTTTTTCGGTACGACAGTCTTGAACATCGACCCTTGGAAGCAGGTCTGGCTTTGAAACTAACTATTGATCAAATACCTGAAGAACTCAATTTCAGAGATAATAACGTCTATCAACCCATCCCCACAGAATTCAACATCCTGATACTGATTGCAGCATTAGTGGCCTTGGTAATTATCTCAGGGATTGTTTTAATCTTTTTTGGAAAAAAAATCCGGCATCAGTACCAGATTTGGTTGGAAAAAAGGAAATACAAAAGATTTTTGCAAAAATGGCAACATGCTGAAACTGCATTTTCAACAAATCCAGATATGAGTCAGGCAGATGAACTCCTAGGGCTTTGGAAGGCATATATGGAACACCTGAGAGAAAAACCATTCCGAGAGTGGACCACTACGGAGATTTCAGAATTCCTGGACAATAAAGAAATCATCAAGGATTTCAGAGCTATAGAAATGGTTATTTATGCCGGAAAAGAAGGGAAGGACATTTTGGAAACCTGCACCAATCTCAAAGATATCTGTACAGATTCTTTTAAGAAAAAGATAACAACACAAGATGAACCCAAATAATATTTCAGATTTTTTTTCTTTGTTTTGGTTTTACCCTGAGACTTTCCGCTCTTTTGAATGGGAAAATTTATGGGCGCTTCATCTGATTTGGATAGCTCCGCTTATAATATTATTGAGAAAATTTATCAAGTTTCTGAAAAACCCGGTATTGGAACTTTCATTGCCCGGTTCAGTTTCTCAAAATAATCCCTGGACATATCTCAGGTTAATTCCCGGATTGTTTTTCGTTCTTGCAGTCTGGCTGATGGTCATCGCACTGGCAAGGCCGCAAAAAACCAACGAAAGGGTGGAGCAGTATACAGAAGGAATTGATATCATGCTGGTCATGGATATTTCTGAATCCATGGATCTGCAGGACTTCAAACCCAATAGACTGGAATCTGCCAAACAAACGGCCACAGATTTTATCAATGGCCGTTTTGGGGATCGGATCGGAGTAGTGATTTTTTCGGGGGAAGCGTATTCTTTGGCTCCCCTGACCAATGACTATCCCTTGCTTACAGACCTCATCAAAGATATTTCATTCAATATGATGGATGCCAAGGGTACTGCTATTGGAAGTGCGCTGGCAGCAGGAACCAATAGAATCAGGGAATCTGATTCCAAAAGTAAGGTGATGATTCTGCTCAGTGATGGAGAAAACAATGCTGGCAACGTGGACCCTTTATATGCCGCACAATTAGCGTCTGCCATGGATATAAAGATATATACCATAGCTGTCGGTAAAGACGGAATGGTACCTTATGGCGTGGATTTCTTTGGAAGACCCCAAATGATCGAAAGCTATTTGGACGAAACTACTTTGAGGGAAATTGCCAGAATAGGTGAAGGTAAATTTTTCCGTGCCTCAGACGGCAATGCTTTGGAAGAGATCTTTGATCAGATCAATGAAATGGAAAAAGCCGAAATCATTGAATCCCGATACAAGGAAACCGTGGACTATTACAGGGTTTATCTGTTTTGGGGAATAATTTTGATTCTGATTTGGCTGGGATTGAAGAGTTCCTTCTTTAATAATTTCCTATTGGATTAAAACCATTTACCTATCTACCCAAGTCTTACGCTTCCACTCCTCCAACCTTTTATCCATCACCTGAAACCACAAAGCCGGAAACAAGGCCAAAATGATCATGGCGGAATAGCCCTGCGGCAATTGAGGGCTTTCATCATAATGGTTGAGAATCTGATAGCGCTTGTAGGCAAAAGCATGATGATCTGAATGCCGCTGCAACTGAAATAACAGGAAATTGCTGACCATATGACTGGCATTCCAGGAATGTAATGGGGTGACTTTTTCATATCGCCCATTTGACAATTGCTTTCGGGACATGCCATAATGCTCTATATAATTGACCAATTCCAAAAGACTGAAAGCAAAAAAGCTCTGCACAAAAAAGAAAACCGGTACCTCCCAAGTAAACCTGTTTTGAATCTGAGAAAAAACCATGGTGAAAAATCCAATAAAAAGTATTGGTGCTAAAATAAATTGAATCATTTGATTTTGGACAGACCAGAAAGAAACACCTTTTTTCTGCAACCTCTCTTCTTCTAAATGGATTGCACTGAAAAACCCATCCTTCACCGACCTCCACCAAAAACTATAGAATGTCTCTCCAAATCTACTGGTAGCCGGATCATCAGGTGTCGCAACACGCACATGGTGACCTCGATTATGTTCTATGAAAAAGTGCATGTAACATACCGTCATTAGGAGAACCTTTGCATAGAACTGTTCCAATTTTTCTGACTTATGCCCCAATTCATGAGCAACGGTAATTCCTATTCCTCCTGTTACCAAGGCCATACCGGTACTGAAAGCGAGCCACTCAGCAAAGGATAGCGTTTTTGAAGATATTACAGAAAATCCCCATACCAATATACCTAGTTGAACATATACCCAAACGAATGTAACCATGCTGTAAAATTTTTCTTTTGAAACTGCTGAAATCTCACCTTCGGGAACATTTGACTTATCGGTTTTAATCAGGTAATCCATGAGTGGAACGAGGATGAATACAAATGCATGAATGATCAACATATTCCATCCTCCCAAGTAAAATCCAACCACCAACAAAACAGGGAGAATAAATGCAGAATAAAATCCGATTTTTTTCAAATGCTTCATGCCATCAAGTTAGATAATCATGACCAAAAAAAGAAACATCAAATTCATATCATCTTTTAGAAGTTGTCTGATTTTATTCTGCAAAAATATCCTTTGTCAGGTCCTCAAAAAGAATATAAGTAGCATAATACGTGACCGGAACGGTGACCAATAATCCTAAGAAAAAGGACATTATTCCCAAAACATTGATCACAATAACGACCAATGTAAACAAAAAGAATTTAAGCCAACGAACGGTGATCAATTTCCTGCTTTCTTCCAAGGCGGTCCAGAAATCAAAACCTCCAAACAACGCCATCAACACAGAAAAACTATAAGCTACAGCAAGATAAATACCCGGAATCACAAATAGAACCAATCCGAAAGCCGTAATTATCTGGCCTATCAGCCAAATTGAAAACACAGGAATATAGAAATTGAATCCTTTAAAAAAATCCGGGTACACAACTTGTTGTTTCATTGAGATTTTATTGGCCACAAGGTAAAACCCGGAGTATAAAGGCGGTGCAAGAAAGATCCCTTGTAACAACGCAAAATCTTTGAGGTATAAAATCGCCAGAAGTTGTAAAGAAAATATGAACATCATAAATGCAGAACTTTGTAAGGGCTCTTTCAAATACATTTGCCAGGCACGTAAAAAGATATCTTTGATATCAAAGTCATATCCTCTTTCTCTTAATAATGCCAATTTCTCTTTGCTCATGAATTTTTTGATTTTTCACAATAAAGGCAAGGAAAATGTCCTTGCCTTTACTTTTTATCAATTATTTGAATTATATATAAATTAGACCGTAAAATTGTATTCTTTGATATTTAATCAACTTAGACTGACTTTCACTCCATCCTAACCATCAATGGTCATCTGAAATTCGGCAACAGTCAAAACTTTCTGTTCTATAAAATATCCGACCTCAATCACCAATTTTCAAACTTCAATCTACTTCGTCATCGCCTCAAGAATATCGTGCTTGGTCACAATATGGACTTGATGATTGTCATCTCTCACAAGCACTGCTTTGGCAGAGTCAAGCATGGAAGACAATACATCCAGAGTACTGTCCAAAGCCACGAACTTCATGGGATCTTCCATTACATCTGCCACTGCTGCATCTTTCAGCTCGGGATTTTCTATAATCTTGGAAAGTAGCTTGCTGTCTGTTATACTTCCGATCACCTGACCATCTTCTATAACCGGAATTTGGGAGACACTTTTACTGTTCATCAGATGAATGGTGTCTTTAACCCTGTCATTTTTATAGGAAACCAACAATTGGTAATTGCCATTTCGGGAAGCGATAATATCCCGGGCAGTTCCAAAAGTTTTGTCTTCCAGAAAACCGTGATTTCTCATCCAGTCGTCATTGTAGATTTTTCCCAGGTATCTTGTACCGTGGTCAGGTAAAATTATGACCATTCTATCACCCTCTTTCAGATTTTCTTTGGCATATTCCAAAGCTCCATGAACAGCAGAACCGCAAGACCATCCAACAAAAAGGCCTTCTTCTTTTGAAAGTCTTCTTGTCATGACTGCGGCATCTTTATCCGTCACTTTTATAAAATGATCAATTAAGGAGAAATCAACATTTTTGGGTAAAATGTCCTCACCAATTCCTTCTGTCAGGTAGGGATAAACTTCATTCTCATCAAATATGCCTGTCTCTTTGTATTTTTTAAAAACAGAACCATAAGTATCAATACCTACAGTAACAATATCGGGATTTTGTTCTTTAAGGTATTTGGCTGTTCCGCACATGGACCCTCCTGTCCCTACTCCAGCTGCATAATGGGTTATTTTCCCTTCAGTATCCTTCCAGATTTCAGGACCCGTGGTTTCATAATGTGCCAAAGAGTTGGATAGGTTATCGTACTGATTTGGGTAAAAAGAATTCGGGATATCATTATTCAGCTTTCTTGCAACTGAATAATATGACCTTGGATCTTCGGGTGATACATTGGTAGGACAAACAATAACTTCTGCACCCACTGCTTTGAGAATATCGATTTTTTCTTTGGATTGCTTATCGGCCATGGTAAAAATACACCGGTATCCTTTTGCAATTGCCGCTAATGCCAGACCCATCCCTGTATTGCCACTCGTCCCTTCGATGATGGTCCCTCCAGGTTTGAGCAGACCTGCTTCTTCCGCATCTTCCACCATTTTGATAGCCATACGGTCTTTCATGGAATTACCGGGATTGAAATACTCCACTTTTACTAGTATCTCACCTTTGATTCCTTTGTTCAATTTGTTCAGCCTGATCATAGGAGTATTTCCTATGGTCTCAATAATGGAGTTATAAATCATAATATTCGGGTTCGATTGACCCGAAAGTTACGAATATTTTTAAACCTGAGGGAAAATAAAAAGGGCTTTCCAAATAATATTTTGAAACAATGGATTTACTTTCCACCGACTTCAATGCCAATTTTCTCTACAGGAACCGCATATTCCCCAACCAATGCGACTGCACCGTGGATCGCCGTTTCATCCAAATCTGAAATCAGAATTTTGAGGTTTCCGCTTACTGAAGGGTATTTGAAGGTAGCGATAGTCGCCTCCATGCTATCCTTGAAAAATGGATAGGCTTTCCGTATCGAACCACCCAGAACAATTGCCTGTGGCGCAAGCGTATACAAAACATTTTTAATCAATTCACCTAAATGATGTCCGTATTCAGCATAAGCTTCCAAGGCAATTGGGTCTCCTTGATCAGCTTTTTTTGATAATGATTTGGCTTTTGCCTGATACTTCCAGTGAAAAAATTTACCGCTGCAATAGAATTCAAAATCCTTGTCCAAGTAAGGGGCCGAACACCATTCCCCGGCAGCACAGTTGAATCCGCAGTACAGGTGTCCATTGACAATAATTCCTGCACCAAGTCCTGTGCCCAATGTGATACCTACAACATGCTGGTATACCTGCGCTGCACCGAATTTATATTCCCCCAGGGCAAAGCAATTCGCATCATTGTTGATGAATACGGGTTTACAAAATCTTTCCTCCAAAAATTCCTTGAGGAGCACTTTTTTAAATGAAGGGATATTGCCCAAATTGAGCACAATTCCATTATCTGTATCAATCAATCCGGGGATACCTATTCCGATGGCAAAAAAACCATGATGTAGAAAGCTTTCTATAAATCCGGCGATAGTTTCCAAAATAGCCTCTTGACTTTCGTCGGAAGGAGTGGAAATCATTCTGATGTCAGTCAGTTCCGACCCAATAAGTACACCAGCCTTGATATTGGTCCCTCCAATATCCAATCCAAGAATAGGTTTTTCGGTTTTGAGCATACATTTAGTTTTTAAGGCTTTTCAACAGAAAAAGAAGAATGAAAACATTCTCCTTTTTCTGTCTATAGGTTTGAGAAAATACGGTTAGAGCATTCCCTCAATTGATTTTTCCAACTCTCTCGCATGGGCTAGAAATTCTTCTACATTCATGTCTTTGAAAAAGATCAATCCATGACTGGACCTCACTTTAGCTGTATCATGCTGATAAAAGTAATTTTTTCCCAAAAGCAACTGAATATCATTTAATTGTCCTACCCAAGTCCTTTTGGCCACAGTACTGAACTTGCCATTGTGGCTGTAGCTGGGGAATGAGGCATTGACCTGGCTGAGGTAACAATTGGCAAAAGAATCCTCCATGACCGACATGTCTCCCAAAGAAACGGGGACAATCACATTGGCTTCATGGGGTTCAAATTTAAACCAAACATTCCTGTATCCAATAATTCTCAATTCACTCAGGTCCTTTTCCTCTCCCCATTGTCTCACGGCCTCAGCAGTGGCCTGGAGAACTTTGTAGTGAGTGTCCGGACCGGAACCTTCGGGATCAAGTGTCAAGCTTATTTTTGTAGGATTAATACTCTTAAACATTTCCACAATTGGGATTACATCACGCTTTTTATCCGGCTGCTCAGTGAAAATATCCCCGGTGTAGAATCCTAACCTCAAATGGTGTACGTTTTTCACCTGCACACCAAAATGAGCCCAGACCAGTTCTTCCTCAAATTCCCTGATCATCCCTTTCAATTTCTGGATTTTTGAGGGATTCTTTTCACCGTCATAGGAATTCTTCAAAATGCTTATGATATCATTGATGGTTTCCCTGAGTTTTTGCTTGGATTTTACTTCAAAAATATCCACAACAGCTCTCACCACCCTATGACACAAGCCCCTCATTCTTTGGTCAGGATCTTCTGATGCCACATTGGTCAGGAAATGGTACACGTCTTTGTCGGTCTTCAGTTTATACCCGACATCAAAGAAATCTTCATACTTCACCATTTGGATTTCACCTTCATCCAATAGTCTTTTTGTAAGTAGAAGGGTATCAATTACAAATGTATTTGTAACAGCCGTGAACCCGGAAGTCAGCACTGAAAAATGTGCCTCATTGCTATTCTCCTGAAGCTGATTGGTAATATGTGGCAATATCCCCAAAGATATATCGTCATGATGAGGGCCTGTGTGCAGGAGCACCTCGTTTTTTTCCTTTGTAGTACCTCTGTTGATTTTCTCAACTGTACTTTTAATAACCTGATTGACAGTATCTTCCGAAAGACCCGGAATCATTGAGGTGTACTTATCAGCTTTAAGATCTTCTATTTTAAGACGGTGACCGTATTTTTTGATCTTTTTACATAAATCTACGATCGCTCTTTCTGTTTTTTCCCAAGTCCATTCCCCATTTTGGTAATAGGCATCTACTGAATCAGTCAATCTCACCGCCGCGCCCTTGGTCAGGTAAAAACGGCCATTCTTCAGTTTTTGCAAGACGGTACCCGGATAGATATTATTGAGCGGAGTCTCAAGTGAATCTTTGACTATCTGGGCTTTTGCCTCCCCGGCAGCGATGATGATACCTACTGCTTCAGGATTGTGGACAATGGTATCCAATCCAATAGTAATGACCAATCTGTTGGCCGAAATTTCGATTCCACCCAAATCACCTGCTGCTACAGCCTGAGTCTCAAAGTTGGTCTCAGTTAATCTAGTTGTAGAGTAAAGGTGGGATCCCCTGGTATTGAAAGCAATGTGACCATCAGGTCCAATGCCTCCCAAGAAAAATCCTATACCTCCAACGTCCCTGATTTTTTTCTCATATTGACCGCACCAATGGTCTATCATGTAAATGGATTTCTGTTGAATTTTTTCCAGATTATTGATAGGTTCCCGGAATCTCAAGGAAAGGTCTACTTTAAGGTCAGGAAAAACTTCTTTGAAATGCTTACCATCTGCCAAAGGTATTTCATCTGAATTGATCAAAATCGCCTTTTCCTTATTCAGTCCAAATCCTTCTAAATAGAATTTGTTGACATAGTCAAAAAAGCTGTTTTTCTGCTTGGATGATATGGGGTAAAACTCATCGATCTGTACAAAAGTCAGATCTTTCAAAACAGGCTTTTTTACTCCTGAAAGGCCATATTTTTCCCTGACGTCCTTCCCCTTTTTGCTGTCCCAATTTTCCAATAAAAACTGGGTCCATTTAATGAAATATTCCGGTGTTTTTCCTGTAGGCAAACTGATGACCCCATTGGGATTTTCAGCTGCCCATTCCAAAAACCTACAGGCAGTGATCAATCCCAACTTGGGAAAATTATCTACCGTAAGGTAAGGAATCAATGTGCTGATTTTTTCAACACCGGATTCTTTGAGGAATGCTTTTTCTACTTCGGAAAGCGGATAATTGCTAAGCATATTTATGAGTTTTTAGAGTTATTGTCAATCTAAGTACTTCTGATCAGCATTTAATTTTAAAACCAATTTAATTGAATATCAATTACAATTTATAATTTGGAAATATTCAAGTAATCAAGAATTTTAAATGGATAAATTTCAAATATATTCCTAAATATTAACATGAAATAAATTACGTCTAGACATTATTTTAGGTACAAAATAAAAAAACTTTTGTTTTAAATCATAGACTTTTATAAAAAATTTAAAAAAGATATTTTCTATTTTCTAAAATATATTTTTAGTGAATTCTATTTTAATTTTCAACTGGAATTCCTTGATCACTTTAAATATTTCTACCAATGTTGCCATTTGTACTTTGGTCAGTTGATTGATACTTACAAAATTCTTTGGTTCTTCCTCTTTTTCTATCATTTGTAGGGCTTGTTTTTCAAGTCTCAAATTCATGAGGTAATAATAAGCATGGTACAGTTCCTGCGATTCGTTGGCCGAAAACACCCCTTTTTCCTCTAAAGCCTCAATTCTTTTCCCGGTATTGGTTTCAAAAATCCTATGCTTCAAAGCAAAAACCCTTGCCAAATCAACAATCGGGGTCATTGTTTTCTTGATATTAAAATGTTTCTCACCATCGATTTTAAATGTCCTGATGTTTTTGAAAAAGGTCAACGGGGCCTCATATTGCAGGGCATTGGCTCCCATATTGATAAAAAACCGTTCGGGAGGATTCTGAAGTTGAGTATCCATAAATTCTTTCAGGGAATCCAAAAGACTAAAATCTCCATAAATAGGCCTGCAATCAAAAAAGGTGGCATACTTCAAAACGGTTTCCTGCGTAGATTCCTGAATCCAGGATTCGTAATTTCTTTTCCAATGTGACAGGGAATGCGTCCATTTGGGATTTTTTGCCATAAACCCACCTTTACAAAAAACTATCCCAACATGATCCAAAGAAGCCGATACGATTTCGGCAAATTCCAAAAAATAGGCCCTCACCATTTCTCGGTGTTCATTGGCCTTGTCTTCATAGATAATGGCATTATCTTGATCGGTTTTTAGGGTTTGTTCAGCCCTTCCTTCGCTTCCCAAAACAAAAAAAACAAAATTGGCCGGCGGGGGGCCTATATCCCTGATGGTATTTTCAATTATCCGTAAGGAAATGGCATCGGTAACAGTAGTGATAATCTGATTGATGATCTGTGCTTTTAAGCCCTTGGAAACCAATTGATGGATAATCTCCGGTACCTGTGCCCATTTCTCTTTCAGCTCATCTTTATGCATGGCCTGCTTTACTGATTGAATAAAAATAAATGGACCTTGAGACTGCTCTGTCAAAATTTTATTCCTACTGATCCATCCCAAATATCTACCGGAATCCTTTACCAACAAGTAGCGGGTTTTGGTCTGAAACATCATTAACAATGCTTCATATAAAAATGCCTCTTTGTGGATAAAAATGATATTTTTATCCATAATTTCACCTACGGGAATCTCATAGGAAAGACGTGCAGCCACCACTTTATCTCTAAGCGTAATATCAGTGACGAAACCTTTGATTTCTATATCGGATTCTCCAATAAAAAGAATGGAGACCTTCTCTTTTGCCATTATCTGCGCAACTTGATACAAGGGAACGTCCCAATGGCAAATGCGTAATTTTCGTAAATGGAGGTCTTCTACCTTTCTGGTGTAAAAATGTTCAGTATTGAATTCTTTTGTAGCTATCATGCAGGCTTCATCTATCCATGGTGAAAATAATTAAAATTGTTAAATTCGACTATGATAATCATAATAACAGGAGTTTCGGGCAGCGGAAAAACTACTTTGGGCACCCACTTAGCCAAAAAACTTTGGCTTCCCTTTTTTGATGCAGACGATTTCCATCCTACTTCCAACATTGAAAAGATGTCCAACGGCATTCCTCTCAATGATCATGACCGGATTCCGTGGCTGGAGCACCTTGCTGATAAAATTCAGGAATGGGAAGCTTCAGGAGGCGGTATATTAGCTTGTTCTGCCTTGAAGGAACAATATCGGCAGATGCTTCAGGTAGTCCCTCAAATACTTTGGGTCCATCTCAAAGGTAGCAAGGAATTGCTTAACGAAAGAATGATGACCAGGGAAGATCATTATATGAAACCCGGCTTGTTGGAATCCCAATTGGAAACTTGGGAAGAACCTGAATATGGCCTGCATTTGGATGTTATCAAAAAACCCGAAGACTTGTTGGAAATAATCATGCAATCTGAAAAGATAACCTCTCCGGGACTGCATGTTGGCGTAATTGGAATGGGTGTGATGGGAAAAAGTCTGGCCATGAACCTTGCGGAGAATGGTGTTCCGACTGCAGTATTCAATAGACATGTTCCGGAAAAAGAAGAAAAAATCGCCTCCACTTTTGCATCAGAAAATAGCCTATTTCCATTGCTCAAAGGTTTTGATGATTTGGAGACATTTGTGAAGGCTTTGGATAAACCCAGGAAAATACTTTTGATGATTCCTGCGGGAGTTGCCATTGACCAACAAATACAACAATTGGAACCTTTATTGGATCAGGGAGATATTATCATTGACGGCGGCAATTCCTTTTTTGAAGATTCTTCCCGAAGGTTTCAGGATATTAACCAAAAAGGTTTCCATTTTATCCCGATGGGTGTTTCAGGTGGCGAAGAGGGTGCCAGAAAAGGCCCTTCAATGATGCCGGGAGGAAGTAAGGAAGCTTACGACCTTATTGCTCCATATCTAAAAAAAATCGCAGCAAAAGATGCTAATGGAAAGCCATGCGTTGGTTTTATAGGCCCATCAGGTTCAGGTCATTTTATCAAAATGGTCCATAACAGTATAGAATATGCAGAGATGCAGGTCATGGCAGAAACCGTCCACCTGATGAAATATGGATTGAAACTGTCTTATCCTGAAATCTCAAAAATCTTAAAATCCTGGTCGGGCGAAGGATTGAAAAGTTACCTATTGGAAATCACAGCAGATATTTTGGTGACCAAAGAAGGGAAAAATTTTCTCTTGGACATGATCCTCGACAAAGCTGGCCAAAAGGGAACTGGTGCGTGGTCCTTGACTACTGCCTTGAAATACTATGTTCCCTACAGCCCTTTGGCTGAAGCTGTCACAGCCCGTTTGCTTTCCAGCCAAAAAGAGGACAGAGAGGAATTGGCAGCATTGTATGGACACAGATTCGGGGCATTTGCGGAGGATAAAGTTATTTTGTTGGAAAAAGTAAGAAATGCCTATGCCCTCACAAGAATCCTGAACCATGAGGTTGGTTTCAACCTGATGGAACAGGTATCCAAAAATGAAAATTGGAATCTTGAATTCAGTGAAATAGCCCGTATCTGGACCAATGGATGCATTATCAGATCTACCTTGATGGAAAATATGGTTACTCTTTTCAAGGAAAACAGTTCCCTATTGAAAACCAAACAAATCAAAGCCAAGGCAAAAGAATTGAGACATGATTTGGCTTATATAGTGGGCTTGGGTTTGCAGCATGGATTTGCGTTGCCTGTCATGTCTGCAGCTGTAAACTATTTTTATGGAAGAATTACCACGGATTCTTCTGCCAATTTAATACAAGCGCAAAGGGATTTTTTCGGTGCTCATACATATCAAAGAAAAGATGATCCTTCGGGAAAGTTCTATCATTCAGAATGGAAATCATAAAAATCATTGCTGTCAAATAAACCCAAGTATCATGAACACTGCAATCACTAACCTTACCAAAAATCTCCAATTATGCATTGCCATATTATTGTTGTTTTTTAATTCTCCTTTATCCCTTTTTGGACAGGAATATCTTGTCAGAAATATAGATGTCATCAGCATGGAAAATGATCAGGTTTTAAAAGATCATCTTATCCATGTCCAAGATGGAAAAATAGTAGGTGTCTATCCAGCTAATAAAAAACCAAAATTTTCCAAAAAAGTAGTGGAGATAGATGGTAAAGGCGCTTATGCTTTTCCTGGATTGAGTGAAATGCATTCCCATATTCCCACCACGGAAACGGATGACTTCTCCTATATTCAGGATGTTATGTGGCTTTACCTCGCCAATGGCGTCCTCAATGTCAGGGGAATGATAGGGCACCACTCCCATTTGGAACTCAAAAAGAAAATCGATTCAGGTGAAATCACCGGTCCCAGAATTTTTGCTGCCGGACAATCCCTGAACGGCAACTCAGTAGAAACCCCTCAAATGGGGGAAGCTATGGTACGGGAACAAAAAGAGGCTGGTTTTGACCACCTCAAATTACACCCCGGTTTGGACATGCCCAAGTTCTTAGCTATAGCCAATACAGCCAAGGAAGAAGATATCATGTTCGGAGGTCATATTTCCCTGGATGTTGGCTTGGTCAATTCTTTGAATAACGGCTACAGATCCGTGGAACATATGGATGGATATATTGAAGCTTTGGTTACAGACAAGTCCAAATTAGATCCACAAGTCGCAGGTCCATTTAGTATGATGGCTGTCAAGGATGCGGATATGTCCAGAATTCCTTATTTGGTCCAATTGACATTGGACAAGCAAGCGTGGATTGCTCCGACACTAACTTTATTTGAAAGGTTCTTTGGCTATATTCCTGCTGATGAATTCCGCTTGGAACCGGAAATGAAATACATGCCCGGTGTACAAGTACAGCAATGGGTCAATCAGAAAAAACTCCTGGAAAACCAAGGCGTTCTAAAGGAAGAAAATGTCAGACCCTATCTGGAATTCAGAAAGGAAATGCTGATGGCCCTGCACCGTGGGGGAGTGCCCATTATAATGAGTTCTGATTCTCCGCAGGTATTCAACGTCCCCGGATTTTCTATCCACAATGAAATCTATTCCATGAAGGAGGCAGGGATGAGTCCCTATGAAATTCTTGTATCGGGTTCAGTCAATGTTGCCAGGTATTTTGAAAGAGAAGGTGAGTTTGGCCAAATCAAAAAAGGGGCTGCAGCTGATTTTGTTCTGGTAGAGGGAAATCCCTTGAATGATCTTTCCAATCTTAAGAAAGTAAATGGGGTAATGGTCCGTGGGGAATGGATTCCAAAAGATAAATTACAGGCGGAACTGATGCGGATTGAGGAGAAACATGTAAGGAAGTGATGGAATCCAGCTGTCATGTCGGGGGATTTGATACCATTCCCGGTCAGGGGAGAGTAATTGACCAACCAGTCGTTGTCTTTGCTAATGCCATCCAAAACAGTATGGGAAAATGCATTTTAAAATGCAAAACCCAATTGCCCCCTTATTGACATGAAGACTCTTTCTGATATGCTCAGGTAGGTAATCAATCAAGGGGTTTCTGGCCAAGAAATAAAAAAGAGCAATAACCCTAAAAGCAGACTGAAACAAAAAATACCTCCCCCAGTGTGGCTAAAGGTATGCCCCTGTCTCAGGTTGATGAATTTTTCAAAATCGGGAACCAAGCTTCCTACTATCAGGCCGCTCATTACAATTCGAATTTTTTCATTATTGCAGGTGTCAAAGTGAAAATAATAATCAACAGGCCAGTGAAAATCATGACAGGCTGCAACCAAAAATACCGTGTCATGATCAGCTGAACTGTAATCCATGTAATCACAATAATGCCCGAATACAAGGAATATGCCCAGGACCAATGTCTGTTGGGGTAGATATTGAGTACATTAGCCCATCTCCATTCAGGTTTTAAGAGTAACCCAAGAAATGCAAATAAAGGAAGCAAACCACTAAAAATGAATAGTAAAAAACCGGGAATGAGGTAGGAACTGAATGGCGATTGAGAAAGCCATCCGGTTTCCATACCCAGTAAGGAACCATCCGGTTTGAGGATCAACATTCCTCCTCCGGTAATTGCACCTAAACTGAGAAAGAGGTGAAGAGAAAAAAGAAGGTACAGGAAAAACGGAAACTTCATAGTCTAATATAACTTTCAGTATCAAATCCGCCCTTTCTTCTTCAACTCAATATCCGTCAGTTCGGCAATCCTTACGGGTCTTCCGCTTTCAATACTGTTTCTTGCAGCAATTCCCACCAAGATAGACATCGCCCCATCCCTTGTTCCGGCTGATTGACGGTAAGGGTCGGCCATAGTGGGATCTTTAAAGAGTTTGTCTTTTAATCGGGTATCTCCTCCACCATGTCCTCCTCCGCCATGGGGAATAGTGATGATTTCGGTATCTCCAAAGTTTTTGGTGAGCCGAAGCTCATCCTGCGCCATCTCCTGCCAAGGCTGACTTTCCTTGATCCAGGCTTCAAGCCGGCCTTTGGTACCATTGAAGGCGATGCGGTAACCTTCATAAGGTGAATAAGTAGTCAGGGAATATGAAACCTGTACACCGTTCATATACCGGATCTGAACCGCCATTTTATCATAGATATCAATATCTTCTCTGAAAACACAACCGTCTCTAAGGTAACCATCATGTTGCTCATTGTTGACATAAAGATCGACCATATGCTGGCTTTTAGTAATGTCCCAATAAAAATCACAATTGCTCTTATGCGGGCAAGGTCTGCAATGGGTATGGCGGAATTTGCCGTTTTTTCCATAAAACTCAAGTGCTCCATAAGCAAAAACTTCTTCCGGATCAGAATCCAACCACCAATTGAGTAAATCAAAATGGTGTGTGGATTTGTGCACCAAAAGGGTTCCCCCTTTTTCTTTATAGCCATGCCACCTTCTAAAATAATCCGCACCATGGGAAGTATTGAGATACCAATGAAAATCCACAGAGGTAATTTCCCCTATTTCTCCCGAATGCAGGATTTCATGCATACGCTGACGGTGAGGAGAATACCGGTAATTGAATGTCACAATAACCTTTTTCCCTGACTTTCGCTCTGCATCAAGAATGGCCTGACACTTGAACTGATCCGTGGTCATGGGTTTTTCGGTGATCACATTACTCCCAAAATCAAGGGCTTTGATGATGAATTCGTGATGGGTATTATCCACCGTGGTCACAATCACCACATCCGGCTTTCTTTCGGCCAACATCTTATCAAAATCCGTGTAAAGGGGACAGTCCACTCCAATGTGTTTTTTTCCGAATTCCAATCGGCCCGGATTGATATCACAGAGTCCTACAAACTCAATCTGATCAGGATAAATCCTTTGGACTTCCCTGCCAAACATATTGACTCCCCTGATTCCAAGTCCCACCAGGACGATTTTCATCTTTTCATCGGGATTATTATGGAGCGTCAAAGCTTCAGAAATACTGTTTAAAAAAACGGATCCTGCCGCCAAGGTGGCTGATTTTGCCAAAAAGCTTCTTCTTGAGGAATCTGTGATGTCGGTTTTCATGGATTAAGATTTAGGATTGATTCTAAAAATATCAATTTAAATTTTAATCTCCATTCCTTTCACCTTTAAAAATCATGACATTTATCAGTTTCAATTGAAATTCATATCATAAAAACCCGCTCCGAAATATTTCAAATTTGCCAAATAGTTGAAGCTTATGAAAACAGTATCTCCCAGACTTTTGCAAAAGTACAATGTGCCCGCCCCGCGCTACACTTCCTACCCCACCGTTCCCCTTTGGGCCGATGACCTGAATGAAAACGGCTGGATTGGATTGATGAAAAAAGCTTACGAAGACTTTGGCCCAACTGAAGGCGTAACATTATACATACATCTCCCCTATTGCGAAAGTCTCTGCACTTACTGTGGCTGCAACAAGCGCATTACCAAAAACCATGCAGTAGAAACTCCTTACATCACCTCCATTCTGAATGAATGGGATGCTTACCTGAAGATAATTGATGACCAACCAAAACTGGCCGGTATCCACTTGGGAGGGGGTACACCTACCTTTTTCTCACCTGAATCACTCAAAGAGCTATTATCCTTTATTTTGGAAAGTAGTGTATTGATGTCCAATGCTGAATTAAGTTTTGAAGGTCATCCCAATAATACCACAAGAGAACATTTACAGACTTTATTTGACCTGGGTTTCAAAAGGGTCAGCTATGGGATTCAGGATTTCGATTTGGCTGTTCAGAAGGCAATTCACCGGATTCAGCCTTTTGAAAGGGTAAAAGAAGCCACAGAAGTGGCAAGGGAAATAGGCTATGATTCTGTAAATTTTGACCTGATATATGGTCTTCCGCATCAGACTTTAGAGACTATTGAAAACACATTCAAACAGGTCTCCTTGTTAAAACCTGACCGGATTGCATTTTACAGTTATGCCCATCTTCCCGCTGCCTTTCCTGCCCAAAAGAGCTTTGAGCAGTTTTTGCCTTTGGAATCAGAGAAAAGAGTACTCTATGAGAAAGGTAAGGTGCAACTTGCTGCAATGGGCTACCATGAAATCGGCATGGACCATTTTGCTCTTTCAAATGATCCCCTTTACGCAGCCAAAGAGAATAAAACCCTTCATAGGAATTTCATGGGCTACACCACCTCTCCTTCCAAAATCCTGATCGGTTTGGGAAACAGTTCCATCTCAGATGTCTACTATGCCTATGCCCAGAATACCAAAGAAATTGACCTTTACAAAGAACAGATCAGTCTGAAGCACTTTGCGATAAGCAAGGGACATATCATGAGCAAAGAAGACATTGAAACTAGAGAACTCATCCTTAACCTGATTTGCAACCAAAAGGCAACCTGGAATTTCTGTTACTATTCCTTATTGGGCAAGAAAAACTGGGATAAATTGAAAGTATTCAAAGAAGAAGGATTGATAGAATTTGACTCCAAAGGAATAGAAGTGTTTGAAGCAGGACTACCTTTTATCAGGAATATCTGTATGGTTTTTGACTTGAGGATGCAGGAAAAAGAAGAGGCTAAGTTTGGATTCAGTAAGGCAATTTAAGGTTAATTCAAAGATTGAAAGATTTCAAAATTGAAAAATTAGAATCGATAACCCGAATGGTCCGAATGGTTCAAGTCTTTGACTTGGACCACCACATTGCAGTCTTCAGACTGCCGAGCCCAACCTCCCAATACGAAAAAACCCTTTCTTCCTAAATCAGAATCGGATATTCCATAAGTCAGAATAATTTACTCATCCTATTGAGTTAAATTACTCAATACATTGAGTAATTTATTAAAAATGTATTCTAATAAATGATATTCAAATAGTTATAATAATATTTTTAAGCTTCAAAAACCAAAAAAGGCAGCCATATCGACTGCCTTTTTTAAAACAAATCCACTACATCCATTTGCAAAAACTCCTGCCATGGAATCCCGTCTGCACCGATCAGGAGGGATTTTTCAGGTTTGAATTTTTTATCGAATGCATTCAAGCCGGATAGTTTTCCTGTCTTACCGGACTTCACTTCAAGTCCAATCACCCGCTTCTTGTATTCAACCACATAATCCACTTCGTCATTGCCTTCCCGCCAATAATGTAGAGAAAGCTTTTTGTCCTTGAATACCTGATTGATGAGGTGCGCGCCAACCGCAGATTCCACCCACCTTCCCCAGGCCTCATGGTCTTCAAGCAAAGTATCGAGACTTTCACCCGAAATCCCCGACATGATCGCCGTGTTATACACCTGAAACTTGGGACTGGAAGAGCGCTTTCTGACCATATTAGGGCTGTATTTTTCCAATCCAGCCAACAGCCCGGCATCATTCAACAGCTCGAGATAATTTGCCAGTGTGGTGGTGTTACCCGCATCGGTCAGTTGTCCCATGATTTTGGTAAAACTCAGAATCTGTCCCGAATAAGCCGATCCCAATTCAAACAAACGCTTCATCAAGGCAGGTTTATCCACCCGGGTGAGCATCAGGATGTCTTTGGAGATACTCGTCTCCAAAAGCGCATCCCGGACATAGCTTTTCCACCTGTCTTCATCCTCTCTCAGCGCAATCGCACCAGGATAGCCCCCAAACCACACAAACTCCTCAGCTGTCAGACCAAAGGCATCCTTCATTTCCTTATAGGACCAATGCCCGAGGTAAGTGGCTTCAAACCTTCCTGCCAAAGATTCTGTCAGTCCCTGCTGCAGCATCAACCTTGGCGAACCCAACAAAACAACCCTGATGTCCCTACCCTCAGCGGCATCTCTATCCCATTCAGCTTTGATCTGTTCGGACCAGTTGTCGATCTTTTGGACTTCATCGATGACCAGGAGAAATGGTTTGTCAGCTTGTTGTTGCTGCCGGATCCGGACATTTCCCCATTGCTGCGCTATCCACAAGCCATCCCCTGCCGGCACAGCATCCGCAGCCACCAAGTGATGGGGATAATCAAGTTCTTCCATAATTTGCCTGACCATTGTAGTCTTACCTACCTGCCGAGGTCCATAGATGACCTGTATAAACCTCCTCGGTTCATCCTTCAGCCGTTTCAGCAAGCTTGCTTTTTCTTTCCTTTGGTATGCCATAATTAATTTACTCAATATATTTAGCAAATTTACTCAATACATTGAGTAAATTCAAATAAATAGGCTATTTAATTTATTTTCAATGGTTTATGAATTATAATTAAGCGATTTTTAGTCAATGGTTCAAGTCTTCAGACTTGGACCAGCACCTTGCAGTCTTCAGACTGCCAACGATTGTCTGAAGCTTATTACTTAATAGTTCAAATCAGTATTCATTGACATGGCAATCTAAAGACTGCATAAATTTATATCTAGTAAATAGCCAAAAGTAAAGGGCAGTCTGAAGACTGCCACTTAAGTTTGGCTAATTTCTGGTATAGAACAAGCTTGACAGTGAATGAATAGGGTTATTTTTGGCACTTCGCTGTTTATTTTCCATTGCGACGAAGTCGGTGAAATTGATTTTGACAGAATCAGTCCAGTTTATGGCCCTGAACTGGTTTATAATGTCCTGGGTCGTTGTTCTGCGGTTTTTCTTTTTGCTGTACCACTTGGGCCTTGGCAGTTCTGTGATTTTGGCTTTTGATGCCGAGACCAGCAACATTGAGTAAACGGCGGTGACGAACTGAGGTACCTTGCTGCAGGGTATTTCTTTTCTTACCTGTGCCTGCCCACATCCCATCAATGTTTTCTGGTCCCTAAAATTCACTTCTATACCCCATCGCCACAGATATGCCTGCAGCAGTTTTTCAAGCGGGAGTTCTGTGGATGTACAGATCAGGTATGCGGGATCCCTGTAAAGCAGTTTTGATTTTTTTGTGAGCCTGTATCCGACAGGTCTTATGACCACCAGCCTCAGATTCATCGGCCCTGATTTTTCCCATCTCACCTTCTCTACCGTCTTGATATTGAAAGTATGTATTTTTCCTGCCGCCCATGCTTTGACTTCCTTCCAGCCGTATTCATCGGACTGACGGATCTGTTCCGGGGTGGGCAGCTCATCTCCGTAGACACGCTTTCTGCCCTTGCTGTTTTCAGGGGAAACATCGGGCAGCCCATAAAGCTTGCAGTCTTTGCGGACCCTTCCGATCAGGATGACATTATCAACAAGTTTTTTGAGAACAGTCTCATTGGTATAGCTGCCGTCCACGCTCACCACCAGACTTTTTCCTCTGTGCCCGTCCGAATCAAGCCCCTTTCTGAGGGCAGAGATCCTTTGGGATCCTATCAGGCTCAGTTTGGTCTTTTTTTGTGTTTCCCTGTAAAGGTCATGATCTTCCCGGGGACTGTCCTTTTTGGGTTTACGGGCAGTGGGGCAGTGTTGAAGATCAACAGGAACGGTCGTGGCCTGTACTTTGTCCATTCCGGAACACAGAGAAAGGGACATCTGTATAAAACGCTGGCCCCATACAAAGTTGGTATGAAAAGGCGGGCCCAGCGGATCCCTCATCCATTTGGCCCCCTCCACTTTTTTACCTGTTTTTCTCAGAAGTGTATCGTCCATATGGGCATAGATCTCCCCTTCGTCCGCCGAAACAGCATCCGCTACGGACTTCCTGATGACTGAAAACAGCGCATCGGTATTCATCCTGTCCCCCTGAAAAAGGCGGTATGCCGCCGACCAGTCTTTGAAATGCTGTCCGGTGGCCGTTATCATACCCGTTACGGTACTCCTGCCGACACAGCCCAAAAGACCTTCTGCAAGTACGGAAGCCCTTTTCCAGGTCCGGATCTGCTTAAAGGCCAATTTACAGTCCGAGAACAGGGATCCGAAGATATCTTTCAGGTTTTCGGGGGAAGTTTTTTTTTAAGGCCTTCGGTTGCCTTTTCACTTCGCTGAAGAACAAGTCTCTGATGGTCATCAATGATCCACTCCACAACTTCCCCCTGCTGGAATTCAATGGCCTGTGCCACTGCGGCAGGAAAGTTGACGTACCATTGTTCACTTTTGGCTCTTTTTATGAGCTGGATTTTAGTCGGATATCCCATATCTAGTCATATAACTAGATATAAAAATCAATAAAAAAGGCCACAATTCCAAATTGCGGCCCTTTTTTATTTTATGTCTAGTTAATAGCCAAAGTCGAGGGGCAGTCTGAAGACTGCCAAGAAAATGGTCCAAGACTAAGTCTTGAACCACCCCACCAACCAACCATTCCCCAAACCACTCTTCATCCTTAACTTTAGCATAACCATTTCAAAACACAGCATTCAATAAAATCCCTTAATTTTATCCAAAACTTATCAAAGCCCATGAAAAAAATTCAACTCCTGTTTGTTGCACTGATTTTTACTGGTTCGGCATTTGCGCAGCAAAACGTCAGTGGAACTGTCTATGAAGACCTCAATGCCAACGGCAAAAAAGAAAGAAGGGAAAAAGGACTGCCAAATGTTGCGGTTTCCAATGGTCTTCAAGTGGTACAAACCGACAAAAACGGAAAGTATGAGCTTCCCCTTGCGGAGGATCAAACCATCTTCGTCATCAAGCCGGCTTCCCATGAATTGCCTACTGATGCCAACAACATCCCCCAGTTTTACTATATACACAAACCCAATGGTTCTCCTGCCAATATGAAATATCCAGGAGTTGCACCTACGGGGAAACTTCCCAAGTCGGTGGATTTTGGGTTATTGCCAAGCAATACAGATAAGAAGTTCACAGCTTTGATTTTTGGGGATCCTCAGCCATATACTTTGGATGAGATAGCGTATTTCAAAAAAGGGATAGTCTCGGAAGTTGAAAATATACAAGGCGTTGCTTTTGGGGCAGCTTTGGGAGACTTGGTGGGAGACAGGCCAGATTTTTTCCCGCTCTATGCAGAGGCAGTAGGCAAAATAGGTGTGCCATGGTTTCAGGTTATGGGTAACCACGACATGAACTTTGATGCAGACAAAGATGAATATAGCGATGAATCCTTTACTGCTAACTTTGGTCCGGCTACTTATGCCTTCAATTATGGAGATGCGCATTTTGTGGTACTGGAAGACATCCTCTATCCCGACCCGAGGGATGGTCAGGGATATTGGGGCGGATTAAGGCCTGATCAATTGCAGTTTTTGGAAAACAACCTCAAACTGGTTCCCAAGGACAAGTTGATAGTGTTGTTGATGCATATTCCCTTGTTTGAAGAAAACGGGGATAGTTTCAGGGATGCGGATCGGGAGAAAATCCTGGAACTGCTTTCCCCTTTTGCCAAAACCCTTTCCATGTCCGCACATACCCATTACATGAAGCAGACATTTTTTGGAAAAGAAGATGGCTACAATCAACCCAAAGCCCATCACCACTACAATGTCGGCACACCTTCCGGAGATTGGTACAGCGGAAAAATACTTGCTGACGGCACCCCTGATGCCACCATGCGGGACGGTTCACCAAAAGGTTATCTGTTTTTGGACATCAATAATGCTGATTTCAAGGTTCGCTATAAAGCTGCCGGAAAATCCGATACTTACCAAATGGAGATCTTCGCCCCTAAAGTCTTGGCGAAGGATGTTCGCACCAGTTCAAGCATCGTGGTCAACTTCTTTACCGGAGCAGCCGACAATAAAGTAAGATACCGGATCAATCAAGGGGAATGGAAAAACATGACCCAAATGGAAAGCTATGATCCCACTTATTTGCTGAAAGTATATGAATGGGACACCACTGAGGAAGTTATGCCGGGCAGAAGACCTTCCAATCCTGCCATAACTGACCACCTATGGAGAGCTCCTATCTCCTCCAACATGGAAGTCGGTGAACATACCATAGAAGTAGAAGCCACGGATATATTTGGACAGGTTCATAGGGGGAAAAAGACTTTTAAGGTGATGGATGCTAATTGATGTATTTGGATTTCCAAAATGATGACAGTGACTGAAATTGGATATTGGTGTATACTTGTTGGATATTAAGATATAGTTCACCGTTCCAGCAGTGGTGGAGCATATTAATTTCCAATTCAATCATTTAATCTATAAGTTATTGGTAGTTTGGTGATAAATAAAAACAAAAAGGAATCATTCCTATAGGACATTTGTATTATATTTACAGACAAAAGTCTAAATAAAAAAAATCCATGGCAAGTGTAGTAATCTCCAAATTAGAATCTAAACTGGATAAAGAAGTTTCCTCTTTATTGAAAAAATCGAGGTTGAAGGGGTTTTCATTTGATAAGGAAAAAGAGATTACCTATGCTGAATTTCTTACAGACAAGATGCTTATCATTGCTGCCATAAGGACAGGAATCCCCTATTCATTTTTTGATTTGGTCCAGGACTATACCCCGTTTTCAGAAAATGACTGGGCAAATTTTCTGGACATTTCCACCAAATCCCTGCAACGTTACAAAGCTTCTGATTCCCATCATTTCAAGCCCATACATTCGGAAAAAATAATTGAAATGGCAGAAGTGACAAAAATGGGACTTGAAGTTTTTGGAAACATTGAAAAATTAAAACTCTGGCTCAACACGCCTAACTATGCCCTTGGCAACCTTAAGCCCATCGACCTTTTGAAAGATTCCTACGGAAAGGATTTGGTCATGAGCGAACTGGTCAGAATCAATCACGGGATTCTTGTATAAATGGAGGTATTCAGACTTTCAAGAGCCCCATATGCCCATTCACTTTCCGGAAAAGGTGCCGCCATCAAGGGTGCCAGATGGAATTCTGTAGGAGTGGAACTGATCTATACTGCCCAAAACAGATCATTGGCCATGGCTGAAGTTGCGGTTCATTTCAGCCTGGCCACCTTGCCTGATGACTACATGATGGTAAGCATATCCATTCCTGATCATATTGAAATTGGCCGAGTCCATGAAGACGAACTCCCATCAGATTGGAATGTTTTCCCCCATCCTACAACCACACAAAGGATAGGCGACGAGTTTGTATTTCAGAACAGGTATTGTGCAATAATGGTACCCTCTGCCGTAACCCAAGGAGATTACAATATACTGATCAATCCCAATCACAGGGAATTTGGAAGCATTGAAATCCTAAAAGTCGAGAAGTTCCCTTTTGATAAAAGGATATTTAGGTAAGACTATTTCGAATGTTACTCATGATCAATTGATATTTGGTGGGTATCGTTAGATATTGGGATATTTGTGTGCCGTACCCGCTGACAGGGGCAAGGCGTATTGTTTTGGAACCACAAAAGAAACAACAGGGAACAAAAGGATTGAAATGACTTACTAACCACTATTGAACTTAACGTTGGTCCTTTTCTTATGTGAACTTTTGTCCCTTTTGTGGTTCAATCAAACAATCTTCCGAATAACCTAATTACCCTATATTCTCAAAGCTTCAGTTTTTAAATGTCACATTGTCGAAGTTATGAAAAATCAAGAACCCGTCACCCACTGTCAGAGAAGTTTCAGATCTTGAAAAAACGAATTGCTTCTTCCTCTTTATTATCCAAAATATGTTTAAATTATAAACATTAATTTGTTTATTATATTAACATATTATCATGGAAAGGAAGAGGAGCATTGTTCATATGGACTTGGATTCATTTTTTGTGTCGGTAGAGCGGCTGTTTGACAGCAGGCTGAACGGTAAGCCCATTCTCATCGGCGGATCGGGAGATCGGGGAGTCGTGGCTTCCTGCAGCTATGAGGCGAGGAAGTTTGGCGTACATTCTGCCATGCCCATGCGCACGGCACGACAGCTTTGCCCTGAGGCATTGATCATCCGGGGGGATTTTGAAAAGTACAGCCAAAAATCCCATGAGATCACCGAGATCATCCGGGAAGATGTACCGCTCTTCGAAAAATCCTCCATCGACGAATTTTACATTGATTATACAGGCATGGACCGGTTTTTTGGTTGCTTCAAGATGGCGCACGAACTCCGCCAAAGGATCATAAAGGAAAGCGGACTGCCCATTTCCCTTGGACTTTCCGAAAACAAAACCGTCTCCAAAGTAGCCACCGGTGAAGCCAAACCCAACAATGAAAAGGAAATCCCTTATGGGATGGAAAAGCCTTTTCTAGCCCCATTATCCGTCCGTAAGATTCCCATGATCGGGGAGAAGACTTCGCATACGCTGTACAATATGGGCGTGAAAACCGTGCGCACCCTACAGGTGATGCCCGCCGAACTATTGGAAGCCACCTTTGGGAAAAATGGGCTGATCATCTGGGAAAAAGCAAACGGCATAGACCGTTCGCTTGTGACACCCTATTCCGAAGCCAAGTCCATTTCTTCGGAAAACACCTTCGAACAGGACACGATAGATGTCAAGATGCTCGAAGCCCACCTGATCGCCATGACCGAGCAGATTACCACCAAGCTGCGCCAAAAACAGCAACTGACTGCCTGCGTGAGTGTGAAGATCCGGTATTCGGACTTTGATACACATACCGTGCAGCAGCGCATACCCTATACTTCGGCGGATCATACACTGATACCGATCGTGAAGGAATTGTTCCGAAAGCTCTACAACCGCCGTATGCTGATCCGCCTGATCGGGGTACGCTTCAGCCACCTTGTCCATGGCAATTACCAGATCAACCTCTTCGAAGATACCCAAGAGCAGATCAAGCTCTATCAGGCACTCGACCGCCTCAATACCAGATATGGCGACAAAACCGTCTGCCGCGCCATCGGGATGGCGGTGGGAAGAAGGAGGTTTAATCCATTTAATGGAGTGGCGATATGAGAAAATACTTATCTACAATTCTGCTGCTAAGCAATTAAAGTTAACCTCTTATGAATTTAGATATTCATAGATATTGGATACTGATTGATATTGGTTAGAAAACAATCAAATAATCTTATTAATGCCTTGTACTGTTAAGATTGCGGATAATCAGAAAAAAAGTAACGGATACTATTTCAAAGACAATCCCAATTTCTGAAGAATTCCTTCTTCTTTCATGATACTTTCGATGTCCTCCACGGTCTTGGGCACAAAGGAACTCAGGTTTTTGTGGCCGTTCTCGGTGATCAGGATATTGTCCTCTATCCTGACGCCGATTTTCCACCATTTGGAATCTGTATTGCTGCCTTCGGGGATATAGATTCCCGGCTCCACGGTCAGCACCATTCCAGGTTCAAGTTTGCCGTATCCACCCCTATCATGTACATCCAATCCCAAATGATGTCCTATACCATGGGGAAAATAAGGATGTCTTTCTCCGGGTTTCACTATTCCCAATTCAACCAGACCTTCGTCAATCACTTTTCTTGCTACCTCTCCCACTTTCTGAAAATCAGAACCGGGATGGCACGCTTCTATTCCCGCTTCCAATGCTTTCAGCACAATTTCATAAATGGCCTTTTCTTCAGGGGAAAATACACCTTTCACTGGAACTGTCCGGGTAATGTCACCCGAATATCCTTTGTATTCCGCACCCACATCCATCAAAACCAATCCTTCTTGCAGATTTTTGACGTTATTTTCCACATAATGCAAAATGGTTGAATTATTACCGGAACCAACGATAGACCCATAGCTTACATCTTCAGCACCCATGGCTTTGTGCACAAACTCGTGTACAGCCTGAATTGCCCTTTCCGACACGCCGGGCTGAATGGACTTAAATGATTCCATATGCCCTTTGCCGGAAATAATGATTGCTTTTTCCAAGACCACCAACTCCTCCGGCGTCTTGACCACGCGCAGTTTCCCCATCATCTGATTCAGAGCTGTATTGGAAGGCACCTCTTTTGAAAGGCTCATTGCTCGTAATTTCGTTACCATTTCATTCAATGGAGCATTATGGCTTCCCCCCTCAATCGTCCCCATATCAAATGACAGCAAAGGCCCCAAACTGTTCCAATCAATATTCGGGGATTTCATAAATTCCGAATTGACATAAGCATGTTCAAAACCCAATTTTTCTTTCACACCTTCCACTCCCAATCTTACGCCATCCCATTGCTCCTTTCTTGGGTCCCGGGGCTGTACATAAATGATCTCACTTACCTTTTCTCCCTCAATTGTCTGTGGATTTCTGAAAATGATCAATGCTGCATTCGGTTCCCTGAATCCCGTCAGATAATAAAAATCCGAATTAGGTCTATAATTGAAATCAGTATCATTGGATCTGTTTTTGACAGGATTATTGAAAATTACGGCAACACCGTTTTCCGGTAAAAGCTCACGGAAAGCCTGTCTTCTTTCTTTGTGAAATTCCGAATCCAGCCCATCCTCAAAAAAGGACTGCGCCTGAATATCGACTGATGTACCCAAAATAAAGATGAATACAAAAAGGTAACAATGTTTAAAACCTGATTTCATAGTTGTTTTTGTTTGAAATTGAAATATACATCCACTTTTCAAAACTCAATTGCCAATCATCAATTTTTGATCATTATGCCTCGGGTAGATTAGTCATTTAAAAAAAATCTTAAATGGTATACAAGGATGAATCCCTATATTTGTCCCATTCCAAACAGCCCAATGACATCATGAAAAGATTGATACTTTCCTTCTTGGTGACCTTTATGGTTTTCCCGGCCTTTTCCCAACAGAATACCCCAAATCCCAAAAAACCAAAACTAGTCGTAGGCATTGTCATCGATCAGATGAGGCAGGAGTATTTTTACAAGTTCCAAGACAGATATACTCAGGGTGGATTTAAAAGGCTTTTGGATCAAGGCTTTGTCATGAAAAACGGCCACTACAATTATATCCCCACTTTTACAGGTCCTGGCCATGCATCGGTTTATACAGGCGCAACTCCCTCCACCCACGGAATTATTTCCAACAATTGGTATGTCCGGGATTTGGGAAAAATGATTTACTGCGCTGAAGATAGTACTGTCAATGCTGTTGGGGGTTCAGGACCTAATGGCAAAATTTCGCCAAGAAATATGCTGAGTACTTCGATAGCTGATGAATTGAGGTTTTCCTCCAACAAAAGGTCAAAGACTGTAGCTATAGCTATCAAAGACCGCGGGGCATCCCTTCCTGCCGGTCATACAGGAGATGCTTATTGGTTTGACAGCAATACCGGTGAATTCATGACTTCCACGTATTATCATGCCGAACTGCCCCAATGGGTCAAAAGTTTCAATGAGAAAAAACTGGCTGAAAAGTACCTTTCCCAAAAGTGGGAGACGTTATATCCAATAGATTCTTATGTTCAGAGCATTGCGGATGATAATGAATTTGAAGGTCCATTTATCGGGATGGACAAAACGGTTTTTCCTTATGACCTGCCGGCTTTAAGGGGAAATAATGATAATTTCGGGTTGATCTCCACTACTCCTTTTGGAAATTCTTTGACATTGGATATGGCCTATGCAGCTATTGAAGGAGAGAAATTGGGCAAAGGAAATGACACCGATCTTTTGGCAATCAGTTTTTCTTCGCCTGATTATATTGGTCATCGGTTTGGCCCTACTTCTGTTGAATTGGAGGACAGTTACCTGAGATTGGATCAGGAACTTGAAAAATTCTTCAATTATCTGGACAAGGAATATGGCAAAGATGAATACCTGGTTTTTGTGACTGCAGATCATGCGGTCGCGGATATTGTGGAATACATGCAAAGCGAAAACGTTCCTGCTGGTAATTTCAATACCCGTTTTGTTTTGACCCAACTCAGAGGATTTTGTGTCCTCAATTACGGGAATGGGAATTGGATTTCCAATATGTCGAATGAGCAGATTTACCTTAATCAAACCCTGATTAAAGATAAAGGTTTGGATCCTGAAAAGATCCAACGAGACCTTGCTGAATTTTTGCTTTCATCTAGATTTCAAGGGATTAAAGAGGTGTATACCGCCACAGATATGCGCAGAATGGATTATATAACAGGAAGAAAACACCTGTTACAAATGGGATACAACCACAAGGCTTCCGGTGATCTGCTACTGGTTTTGGAACCTGCTTGGTTGAGCAATTCTTACAGAGGAACTACCCACGGCACGGGCTATACTTATGATACCCATGTGCCGATTGTATTTATGGGTTGGGGAATCAAACCTGGCCAATCTTCCCGATATGTAACGGTAACTGACATTGCCCCAACCCTATCCATGCTTTTGAATATCCGACTTCCCAACGGGACAACGGGACAACCCATTTTGGAGATTGTGGATGATATCCGATAATTGTAAATTACTGCTTTCAAACCCATATAAAGTAATAAGCCACAAGCATCAAGGAAAGAAAAAACCTTGATACTTGTGGCTTGAATTTTTAAACTTATTAGTTTTCGCAAACTACTCTGTCCAAGACATCGGATATGCAGGATCTACAAAATCGAGTCCCTGAGTGGTTACAAAAAGAGGTTTGAAGGTATCCAGCATCACTGCCAGTTCTTCTGTAGCTTTTGCTCCGATGGATTTTTCTACGGTTCCGGGATGAGGTCCATGGGGTAGTCCTCCTACGTGCATCGTAAATGAACCCCTATCTATCCCTTTTCTGCTCATAAACTCTCCTTCTGCATAATACAGCACTTCATCTGAATCTATATTGCTGTGGTTATAGGGTGCAGGAATAGCCAAAGGATGATAATCAAACAATCTCGGCACAAAGGAACAGATCACAAATCCCCAAGCCTGAAAAGTCTGATGAACCGGCGGCGGTTGATGGATACGGCCTGTAATCGGCTCAAAATCATGGATGGATAAAGCATATGGATACAGGTAACCGTCCCAACCAACAATATCAAGTGGTGAATGGCCGTAAGTGTAAGGATGCAACATCCCACCTTTTTTGATCTGAACAAGATAATCCCCTTGATCAGCTTCCACTTTCAACTCCACCGGTGGCCGGATGTCTCTTTCACAATATGGCGAATGTTCTAACAGTTGGCCAACTTCATTTCGGTATCTTTTCACTGTCTCAATCGGACCATGGGACTCTATCACCAATAATCTCAAAGGTCCTTCTTCTTTCCATTCAAATCTGTAAATAGTCGTTCTGGGAATAACAATATAATCCCCTTGTCTAACTTCCAATTTCCCAAATTGGGAATACATCACTCCTTCTCCATCATGCACATAAATCAGTTCATCCCCATCGGCATTTTTGAAATAATAATCCATTTTTCTTTCCTCGGGAGAACAGATACCCATCATCACATCATTGTTCATCATGAGCATTTTTCGGGAGCTGAGGTAATCTTTGCCGGTAGTGCCCACACCCGCTGTCTTTAAATGGGTCTGTTTCAAACCATAATCCTTGGCAGGTTCCCAAGAATATGGAACAGGTTCACCAATTGATTTGACATTATTGGGATTATAGATATGATACAAGTTGGAATAGATTCCTGAGAAACCTTTGGAACTTACCAGTTCTTCTTTGTACAGGCTTCCATCAGGCTGCCTAAATTGTGTATGCCTTTTTGGGGGGATGTTTCCTAGTCTGCAATAATATGCCATGGATATTTGGGTTTATACTTTCGAAACAAAAATAATAAAAAAAGCGGCTCTTGCCGCTTTCTGTTATATTTACGCTTCCTATTTTTCAAAGAGCATTTTCCTTAGCTCTTCCTTGGCTGCTCCTGTTTTTTTCTGAAGCTTCCCAAGCAACTGATCTTCCTGCCCTTCGGCGTAGGTAAGATCATCGTCTGTGAGTTCTCCGTATTTTTCCTTTAATTTACCTTTCAACTCGTTCCAGTTTCCTTTTAATTTCAGTTCTAGTGACATAACAAAATTAGTTTATAGTTTAAAATTAAATTTAGTGAATATTTAACAAATACCGTTCCAATCAATCGATATTAAAATTTATTTTATGAAAAATATAATATTACCAATGATTGTATTTGGTTTTCTGCTAAGTTGTCAGGAAAAACCCAATAATAAACTGATTTGGTCTGATGAATTTGAATATGAAGGTCTTCCTGATACAGTTAATTGGACTTATGATGTCGGAGACCATGGCTGGGGCAATAATGAACTACAATTCTATACCAAAGAAAAATCAGAAAATGCAAGGGTTGAAAATGGCCGCTTGATCATTGAAGCCCATCTGGACAGTAGTTTTACAAAAGGATTTTCCTCCGCCAAATTGCATACCAAAGGCAATGCCTCATGGCAATACGGCTACATGGAAATCAAAGCCAAGTTACCGTCAGGGGTAGGGACTTGGCCAGCCATATGGATGATGCCTGAAGAAAACAAATACGGTGGATGGCCAAAAAGTGGGGAAATCGACATCATGGAACATGTCGGATATGATCAAGGCGTCATTCATGGTACGGTCCATGCAGAGGCTTTTAACCATAGGAAAGGCACACAAAAAGGTGCAAAGATTCAAGTTCTGACCTGCTCAGAAGAATTTCATGTTTATGCCATTGATTGGTCAGAAGACAGAATTGATTTTTATTTGGATGGAAAACAGTATCATACTTTTGAGAATACCGGGAAGGGTTTTGAAGAATGGCCTTTTGACCATCCCTTTTACCTGATCCTGAATATTGCAGTTGGAGGAGATTGGGGTGGCACCCAAGGTGTAGATCCTGAAATATGGCCACAAAGGATGGAAGTGGATTATGTGAGAGTTTACAGTGAAAAACCGGATTAATCTGAAGCATGTAAATTATCCGTTTAATTTTCTTATCAATTTTTATACAAAAGACTGTTTTCCTAAATTAGTTCTGTCAACTTTTGCAGCACTAAATTCTTTGTTTTATGAACCCTTTCACCACTCTTTCAGCTAACGAAGTTCTTCAGCAATATTTTGGATACAGTGATTTTAGAGGAAATCAACAGGCTATCATCCAATCTGTCCTGGACAAAAACGATACGATAGTCCTTATGCCGACAGGTGGCGGAAAGTCTGTGTGTTATCAGGTTCCGGCAATGGTCCTTGATGGTTTGACTGTGGTAATTTCGCCTCTGATTTCCCTGATGAAAGATCAGGTGGATGCACTGAACAGTAATGGCATCCCTGCTGCTTTTCTCAATTCATCACAGGGAATCAGTGAGCAAAGACATATTTCATCCGAGATACAAGCAGGGAAAATCAAGCTCTTGTATATTGCCCCGGAGCGGCTTTTCAGAGGTGCATATCCCTTGGTCGATTTTCTGAAGTCCATCAACTTATCACTCATTGCAGTGGATGAAGCCCATTGCATTTCCCAATGGGGACATGATTTCCGACCGGAATATCTCAAAGTGGGGGATTTGAGAAAAGAGCTTCTTGACGTTCCATTCATTGCCCTCACCGCTACAGCAGATAAACTCACCCGTCAGGATATTGCCGAAAAGCTTTTTTTCAAATCTCCAAAATGGGTTGTTTCATCCTTTGACAGAAGCAATATCACCTATCGTGTCACGGCCAAAAGACAGGCCATGGAAAAACTTTTGGAATTTTTGGATTTTCATCAAAAGGATTCAGGAATCATTTACTGTCTTTCACGCAAAAATGTAGAGGAGACTGCCATCAAACTACAGGAGGCAGGACTTTCTGCCCTTCCCTACCATGCGGGACTGTCTAGAGAAGATCGGGAAAAGAATCAGGAACTTTTCATTAAAGACGAAGTCAAAATCATGGTGGCCACTATTGCATTTGGAATGGGCATAGACAAATCCAATGTGCGCTACGTAGTCCATATGAACATGCCGCAGAATATAGAAGGCTATTATCAGGAAACGGGCAGGGCAGGCCGGGACGGACTTCCCAGTGATGCACTGCTATTTTTCAGCAGCGGTGATGCCATCACATTGGGAAGGATGCTGGAGCAATCGGAAAATCATGAGTTTTCAGAAATCATGCAGCAGAAGCTGGACAAAATGAAGGATTTTTGTCAAAGCCGAATTTGCAGAAGAAAATATCTCCTCAACTATTTTGGAGAAAGTCATGCCGGAAATTGCGGTAACTGTGACATCTGTTTTCAGAAAGGCAATCTTCAGGACATGACTGTTCCTGCACAGATGCTGCTTTCTTCGGTAGTCCGATTGGGAGAAAATTTTGGATTGGGATATGTAATATTGGTTTTACGGGGTTCCAAATCTTCCAAAGTTCAAGATGCCCACCAGGAGCTTTCTGTATATGGAATCGGTAAAGACAGGGCGGAAGATTTTTGGAAAAGACTGGGTGACAAACTCTTGCAGGAAGGGTACCTCACGGAGGCCGGATCTCAGTTTCCTACGCTTAAGTTGACAACTTTCGCATGGGAAAAACTCAAATCCAAAGATAAAATTCTGTTGCCTATGGAAGAAGTATCCTTACCTGTTTCTGAAACCAAGGCATCCCACAATGAAGCCTTGTTGGATGAGTTGAAAAGATTGCGGTTTCAGATTGCACAAAAGCAAAATGTGCCACCTTACGTGGTTTTTGCAGACAGTAGTCTGGTAGAAATGGCGACTTATTTCCCTATTGATGATATATCTTTTCTTACCATATCCGGCGTAGGCCAGGTCAAAGCCAACAGTTACGGGGAAGATTTTATGAAATTGATCAGGGAATTTGTTAAAGAAAACAATATTGAGCCAATTCAAAAAAGAACATCTTTAAAACCAAAATCCACCAAGGACAATCAATCCGAAAACCTTACTTACAAGCTTTTTCAGGACGGAAAAAACATCTATCAGATCGCCCAAGAGAGAAATATGAGCCCCAATACGGTGGAAGAACACCTGAGCAATCTGGTCCGAAAAGGGATGGTTGATCCGGAAGTTTTCCTTCCCAAGGATGATATGCTCAATATCAGATTGGCTTACAGAAGACAGGGGTCAGGTTTTCTGAAGCCTTTGAAGGAACATTTTGGCGACCGCTATTCCTATTTTCAATTGAAAGTAGCCTTGGCGGAAGAAAGGGAAGGCTGAAAAGAAAATCTGAAGTGAATTTAAAAAATTGAATTACGATGATTCAAATTTTTGAACTTATGTATAGCATTTTGTCGTAATATTGATCTACGAATTCCAAACCTATGCCAAAATCATTCTCCATATGGAGTGTACTGAAAATCAGTAGGCCTGTCAACCTTGTGATTTTGGCATTTGCCCAATTGATGACAGCCTATTTTTTGGTAGAAACTTCGAGAAAAGGGCTTCCCGTTATACAGGACATCAATCTATATTTTATCATTCTTTCTACAGTCATTATTGCAGCGGCAGGTTACATGATCAATGATTACTATGATGTCAAGATTGATTATGTCAACAAGCCTGATGAGGTTATCATTGGAAAGGGCATGAAAAGAAGGGTGGTTTTGTTTTTCCACAGCATCTTGAATATTTCAGGAATTGCCATTGGATGGTTAGCCAGTCCTAGGATTGCTGTCATCAATTTCATTGCTGCCTTTTTTTTGTGGTGGTACAGCAACTCACTCAAAAGATTGCCATTCGTCGGGAATTTTACCGTGGCCCTACTGACAGCAGTTTCTATTTGGGTAATAGGGTACTACTACCAAAAATCAGAACTGTTCGTGCTCACATATGCCATTTTTGCTTTTTTCCTGAACCTTATCAGGGAAATCATCAAAGACATTGAAGACCGTCAGGGAGACCGGAAACACGGCTGCCGAACATTGCCCATTGTCATCGGCTTCAGAAATACCAAAAGAGTTATCTTTTTGATTGCCATTTGTTTTATCTGCGCCATCATGGTGGTCACTTTCAAAATCAACAACCCCCATCTGTTCATATACTTTGGGGGATTGAGCATTTTGTTTTTTGTATTCATGTACAAAATCTATATCGCGGATAGGAAAGCCCATTTTTCCCAACTAAGCATACTCTCGAAATTATTGATGCTGACAGGGATTATCAGCATGGGGTTTTTGTGATTCACTAAAAACCAAAAAAAAATAGATTCCTGAAAATTGCAAAATCTTTATTTATGCTGATTTAGCCTCAATGGTTTACCTTTTAATTCTCCGGTATAAACGCCTTCATTTATGGTTAAATGACCATTGACAAAAACATAAGAAATTCCTTCTGCTTCTACATGTGGGTTTTCAAAAGTTGCTTTATCAATAAATTTATCGGGATCAAAAACAGCAATATCAGCATAATACCCCTCCTTAATTTCTCCTCTTTTTTCTAGTCCCAAAACACGGGCAGTCTTGGCTGTGGATTGATGGATAGCAAATGATAATTCAATCCAATTCTGATCCATGGCAAAATATCCAATTTTGCGTGCAAACGAACCGAATTTTCTCGGATGCCCAGATCCACCGTCTGAGCCTGTTACTACCCAATCCTTACGCATAAAATTAATCAAATCCTCTTCGATCATATTATAAGAAATCACTCCTATCCCTGGTTCTTCAGAAAGGATGGCAACAGCTGCATCGGGCTCAGAAAGATTTCTTCTTTCAGCAAATTGCTTGAGACTTATTCCTTCATAAGCAGAGTTTTGAGTTTGTGAAAAAACCAAAGCCTCTGCCCCTCCTCTTTTTCTAATATTTTCAGCAATTTCATTATAGAGTCTCGACCTGAGTTCATTTGCCCTAAATCGTTCCAACATGGCTTCATTTCCCCCATCCTCTACCCACCTGGGGATTACCGTTGCTCGAAAACTGGTTTTGGAGGCAAGATATGGATATTGGTTTGCTGTAACGACAAGGCCATTCTTTTGGGCTTCTTCAATGATCTTTATCACTTCATTGCTTTTTCCCCAAACATCCGTCCCTAAGGCCTTGATATGAGAAATATGCACAGGAATTCCTGTCTTTTCACCGATATTGATTGCTTCTCGAATAGAGGCCAGGAGTCCAATGGAGTAAGAACTCTCATCTCTGATATGAGAATCATAAATCCCCCCATATTCCTTGGCTATTTGCGCCAAAGCGATCACTTCATCTTCTCTTGCAAAACTTCCCGGAGCATAAAAAAGGCCTGTTGACAATCCAAATGCACCCTCTTCCATTGATTTCAAAACCAATGATTGCATTTCTTTCAATTCATCTTCAGTAGGTTGTTTGTCCTTCAACCCTAAAACAATTCTTCTAACTGTACCATGCCCAACGAACAATCCTGCATTGGTTCCGATCCCTTCCCTTTCCCACTGCTCTAGTTTCCTTCCTATGGGAATAGGGCTGTTCCCATCATTCCCTACAAAAACAGTTGTCACCCCTTGCCTCAAAGCTGATAAATTGGATTTATATTCCGAACTGGAAAGATCACTTTCCAAATGGGTATGGGGATCAATGAAGCCTGGAGTCACAAAAAGACCTTTAGCTTCAATAACTCTTTTGGCTTTCAATTTATTTAGAGCGGGTTTACCTACAAAAACAATAAACTCATCCTTAATTCCTATGTCAAGTAATTGCGGTTCCTCATTTTCGCCTGTAAAAACCAAAGCTTCCTGAATTAAGAAGTCAAAAGGCTTTTCTTTTGTCGAACAATTTGTCAATAGCAAAAAAATCATGGAGGAGATGGCGAGAAAACCAAAAATTGATGTGGACGAGCCAGAATGCAAGACTTTGTTTGTTCTCATAATCCAAATCTGTTTTTAAAATATTAAGGAAGGAATTTAAATATTTACTTTTTATTAGCCGGACAAAATGTGTCAGATGGATTCAATAATTTATAATCTGATTTTTTGAATTTAAGGGAACATTTGAAATTTGATATGATTACTAATGCAAATTTCAATTGCTCAATATATTATTAGACTTAAGTAAAATATTATTTCCAGAAGTTTAGTGCTTCTCCTTTTCTGGTAGTCCAAAGTTTATAATATTGAATTTTTGCGTATTGAGTTTAAAACACAATTATTTAATCTTGGATGGTAGAAGCCCACTACCTATTTTTGAGACAAAATAATTGATCCCGACTTTGAAGACCATAGCCATTCTTGCCTCCGGTAGCGGCACCAATGCGGAGGAAATCATGAAATACTTCCAAACTTCCTCCAAAGGAAAAGTAGTTTTGGTAGCATCGAACAAAAAGGAAGCCTTTGTTCTGGAAAGGGCAAAAAAGTTTCAGGTTCCCACCCACACTTTTAACAAAGCATCACTTGAAAGTGGCGAACTTGTCCAGAAGTTGAAAGATTACCAAGTTGATTTCGTGGTTTTGGCAGGCTTTCTTCTCAAAATCCCAACAAACCTGATCCAAGCTTTTCCTGACAAGATTATCAATATCCATCCGGCATTATTGCCCAAATATGGAGGGAAAGGCATGTATGGCGCAAAAGTCCATGAAGCTGTCAAGGACACTGGCGATAGAGAATCCGGAATTACCATCCACCTTGTCAACGAGAATTATGATGAGGGAAAAATAATTTTTCAGGCAGCAGTGCCCATACTTCCCGAAGATTCTGCAGAAACCATCGCAAAAAAAGTCCATCAATTGGAATACAAATACTTCCCAAATGTGATTGAAAGTCTGCTATAATCCATTGGTTTTCCTACCTTTGCGACTTGCAAAAATTTCCATCAAATATACACACAACAAAATTCACGAAACCTTTGTGGCTTTGTGTCTTTGTGGCTTATTAAATCATGGCAAACAAAAAAATACAATCCGCCCTTATCTCTGTCTATTACAAAGACAATCTTGAACCTATCATCGCCCAACTCAAGGCCCAAGGTGTAAAAATCTACTCTACCGGAGGCACACAGCAGTTCATCGAAGAACAAGGCGCACAGGTAATTCCTGTGGAAGAACTGACAGGATATCCATCCATATTTGGTGGACGCGTCAAAACCCTCCACCCAAAAATCTTCGGAGGGATCCTTCATAGAAGAGAAAATGAGTCCGATGTTTCGCAGGCTGTTGAGTTTGATATCCCTGCGATTGACCTGGTGATCGTGGATTTGTATCCATTTGAAGAAACTGTTGCCTCAGGAGCTTCTGAAGCGGATATCATCGAAAAAATCGACATTGGTGGTATTTCGCTGATCCGTGCTGCCGCTAAAAACTTCAAGGATGTGGTTATTATTGCTTCCAAAGCCCAATATGGTGAACTGGAAGAAAAACTGAAAAATCAGGATGGTGCCACCACTTTGGAAGACAGGAGATACTTTGCTGCCCAGGCTTTTCAGGTTTCCTCCAATTACGATACCCATATTTTCAATTACTTCAATCAAACCGAAAATATCCCTGCGCTTAAGATTTCCGAATCCAAAGCCAAAGCTTTGAGATATGGTGAAAACCCACATCAAGCTGCCCATTTTTACGGCGACCTTGAAGCCTTGTTCACCCAATTGAATGGTAAAGAACTCTCTTACAACAATTTGGTGGATGTAGATGCGGCAGTGGCTTTGATAGCAGAATTTGAGGGAGAAACGGCTTTTGCCATCCTTAAACATACCAATGCCTGCGGCGTGGCTATTGCTGATTCAGTCAAAGAAGCTTATCAAAAAGCTTTTGAAGCAGATACTACTTCTGCTTTTGGCGGAGTTTTGATCACCAACCAGAATGTGGATTTGGCAGCAGCAGAAGAGATGAACAGTTTGTTTTTTGAAGTGTTGATTGCACCATCATTTGATGATGATGCCTTGGCATTGCTTAAGGGCAAGAAAAACAGAATCCTATTACAACAAAAAATTCAGATCGAAGGTACCAAGCAGATCAAGACCTTGCTGAATGGCATCATCGAGCAGGACAAAGATTTGCAGACCGAAACCAAAGCAGACTTTAAAGTGGTTACCAAAGTTGCACCAAGCGAAGAAGAGATAAATGCTTTGGTCTTTGCAGCTAAAGTCTGTAAGCATACCAAGTCCAATACCATTGTCCTTAGCAACAGCAATCAATTGTTTGCTTCGGGAGTTGGTCAGACTTCCAGGGTGGATGCATTGAGACAAGCCATCGAAAAAGCAAAATCCTTTGGTTTTGATCTGAATGGTGCTGTGATGGCATCCGATGCTTTCTTCCCATTCCCTGATTGTGTGGAGATTGCCCATGAAGCAGGAATTTCAGCAGTGGTTCAACCTGGTGGTTCTATCAAGGACAAGGATTCTGTAGATTTCTGTGATACCCATGGGATGAGTATGGTGATGACGGGAGTGAGGCATTTTAAGCATTGATTTTAGATCTTAGATTTTTGATTTGAAGTTTGAAGTTTGAGAAGACCTTTGAGTACGCATTGCGTTTTCAAAGGTCTTCTTGTTTTTTACCACATAGAACATAAAGATCACATAGTTTTTGAGGGAATAACGATCTAAAGACTATTAGAAAACCAATACGTTCAATTGGGTAGAGATATTCCAAATCCTAAAAGGCGGTTGATGTTTGCTTAGAAGGGCTAAAGCCAAAATATTTTGATGTAAGTAAAAATAAAATCATTTATGTCTGAATGACATCAAAATTATTTCTAGGTTAATTTTCGCACTACTAATCCCAACTTTTATAAAGTTTCAATTCTAATTGGTTATTTTTAGCAATGATTCGGTAAAAACTTAAAGCGTTTTTTCAAAATCAGATATAAATCAGATCTCATATCTGACTTTGAAACTTCGTAATCCTCGCTAAAATAACACAAGCCGCCATGGAGAAAATCAGCCGAAAGACCTTCTTGACACATGTAGGGGTCATCAGCACCTCAGTATTGCTGTTCAATTCATGTGACCTTGGTTCATCAAAAAATAAAAACAGAATCACAAAAGCGCCTCTTATCGGAAAGCCAATTGAGAATGAAGACATTTTTTCTTATATCAATAGAGTCTCGGGTAAAATGAACCAAACACTTTACCGTCAGATCATTGGATCGGCCAATGAATTCAAGGAAGGTGATCTCACTTTGGGAATTTCAGCAGCCTCTGAGGATTCCCGCCTAAATGCCCGTAAGCTCCTTTCCAACACCAAAATCGATGACCTGAAAACACACAGCCTTTTCACCGATGAAGTTTATCAACTTATCCAACAATCTACTGATTCAAATACTGAATTAGATGACTGGACCTTAGGTGAACTGAAGTCTTTTATCCTGACGAAATCAGAATTGGAAATCAAGGAAATCATGCCTGCTTTGAGCAGTGATGTGATTGCCTGTGTGGTCAAGCTGATGAGCAATGATGAATTGATCCAAGTGGGGCAAAAAGTGTTTAACCCTATCCCTGGAACAAAAATCGGAAGCAAGGGCTATATGAGTGCAAGGGTTCAGCCCAACTCCCCTACTGACAATCCTAATGACATTGTATGGCAGGTATTTGATGCATGGTCTTATGGTGTGGGTGATCTGGTATTGGGTACCAATCCGGTTTCAAGCGATCCTAAGTCAGTTGCTGAAATCGAAAAAGCTCTTTTTGATGTCATCTCCACCTTTGATCTGGAATCTACCTTACCCAATTGCGTCCTTTCGCATATCGATGTCCAGGCAGAAGCTGAAAAAATCTATCCCGGAACCACAGGAATCTGGTTTCAGAGTATAGCAGGCACTGTCAAAGCCAATCAGACCTTTGATGTTTCCATTGAAAAAATGGCGCAACATATGGAAACAAGAAAAGGCAAGTTTGGACTCTATGCGGAGACCGGACAGGGCGCAGACTTTACCAACGGACATGGGGAGGGATTTGACATGGTTGTCCATGAATCCAGAAAATATGGTTTTGTAAGGGCATTAAAAATCCAATTGGAAGAAGGTAAAACACCTGATCAATTCCCTTGGGTATATGTGAATGATGTGGCTGGATTTATTGGTCCGGAGGTGTTCAAATCCAAGGAACAGTTGGTCCGCTGCTGTTTGGAAGATACAGTCATGGGCAAACTGCATGGGCTGACCATAGGTTTGGACATTTGCTCCACCCTGCACATGGATGTGACTTTGGATGACCTGGATTGGTGTATCGAACAAATTATGCCTGCCAATCCTGCTTACCTGATGGCCCTGCCCACCAAAAATGATCCCATGTTGAGCTATCTGACCACGGCATTTAATGACCATGTCAGAATTCGGGAAAAATTCGACTACAAAATCAACGATGCGATGTGGGATTTTTTCAAAAAGATAGAGATCATTGGGGAGGATAATCAACCAACCGGACATTTCGGAGATCCAACTTGGGTCTATTACCAATACCGGCTTGCCAAAAAAGACCTGCGGACCAAAGAGGAAATTTTGGCTGAGGGCCGAAGGATGATCGGAGAAATAGAAAACAGGGGTGTCCCCATTGCCCAAGGCTTTGGGGAAAACCATTGGGATTTGAATCCTGAGCTGGACAAAAAGGTCCGTTTCCTCTATGAAGATGCCAAAATAAGCTTGTGGACAGAAATGACGGATTCATTCGTCAAGTCAATTCCAAATGCGATTGGCGTTAGTACTTTATCTTTTGACAAGAAGGATTATGTCTATCATCCTGAGTCAGGAGAACAATTGGGCAAAAAAGCAGTAAGGGAGTTAAAAGCCATCCAAAGAGCTTGGGGTGAACAAATCCCGGATGTTCAGATCATCATTTCAGATGGACTGAATGCAAAAGCCTTGATGGATGAAGGCCATTTGTTCCCGTTCCTTGAAAAACTGACAGATCAGCTTTATCAAAAAGGCATTATCATCAGTCCTCAGCATATTGTTTTTACCCATGGAAGGGTAAGGGCAGGATATGCTGCCGGAGAGCAGTTGTTCGGTTCGCTTTCCTTCTTCGATAGGAAAACAGGAATTATCCATATCATTGGAGAAAGGCCCGGTTCCGGGCACCATAATTTTTCTGCCTACATCACTGCAGCAACCATTGACAAATGGGCCAACAAGGGTTCAGTTGACCATGATGTTACCAAAGTGGTTTCAGGTATTTCCGATACTGCACTTCTTCCCTATCAAGCGGCAGAAGAGGTGGCCAACATTTTTGAGGAATTACTGATTAACAAAGTCTAATTAATCGGTTGCAAATCCTCTCAACTCAACTATTTTTAAACACACGTATAAAGAATACCTTTATTTACTCATTCCAATACCCTATTTTGCAGGTTCAAACACATACTTGGTACTTGGTACATAGTACATGGTACAATTTAAATCATGAAACAAAACACCCTCAAAATATACAACACCCTTTCCCGCAAGAAAGAAGATTTTGACCCGCTAAGTCCGCCTCATGTGGGCATGTATGTCTGCGGACCAACAGTTTATGGCGATGCCCACTTGGGCCATGCAAGACCTGCCATCACATTTGATACAGTCAACAGGTACTTGACTCACCTGGGCTATAAAGTCCGCTATGTTAGGAACATCACTGATGTGGGTCACTTACAGGGTGATGCGGATGAAGGAGAAGATAAAATTGCCAAAAAAGCCAAACTGGAACAACTGGAACCCATGGAGGTGGCCCAACAATATACGGACACCTATCACAGGGATATGGAAGCACTGAATACCTGGAAGCCTAGTATAGAACCCCGTGCAACAGGCCACATTCCGGAACAGATTGCTTTGGTTCAAGGCATTCTTGATGAAGGTTTGGGCTATGAGGTAAATGGTTCGGTTTACTTCGATGTACTCAAATACAATGAGAAATATCAATATGGAAAACTTTCCGGAAGGGTATTGGAGGAATTGATGAGTGGAAGCAGGGATTTGGATGGACAAGGGGAAAAGAGAAACCCTGTGGATTTTGCTTTATGGAAGCATGCCTCTCCCGAACACCTGATGAAATGGGAATCACCTTGGGGAATAGGTTTTCCCGGATGGCATTTGGAATGTACAGCAATGAGTTCAAAGTATTTGGGTAAGCAATTTGACATACACGGAGGTGGTATGGATCTGATGTTTCCCCATCATGAATGCGAAATTGCCCAAGGAAATGCCTGCAACCATCAGGATCCTGCCAAATACTGGATGCACAACAACATGATCACTATCAACGGACAAAAAATGGGCAAATCCCTTGGCAACTTCATTACCCTTCAGGAGTTGTTTGCAGGAAAACATGCCCTTTTGGAACAGGCTTATAGTCCGATGACCATCCGTTATTTTATATTGACTGCACATTATAGATCTACTTTGGATTTTTCAAATGAAGCCCTTAAAGCAGCTCAAAAAGGTTATAAAAAAATCATCAATGGACTAAGAATTGCCAAGAGTCTTGAATTCAAGGCTGATGATACTATTCCTTTAGATGACATTCAGATCAAACAAGTGGAGCAAAGTATTCATAGTGCTTTCCGTGCGATGGATGATGACTTTAATACTGCACAGGCCATCGGGCATTTATTCAATCTGTTGAAAAAAATCAATTCAGTATATACTGGACAGTTGCAAAGCGGCGTATTTGGAAGGGATGTTTTTGAAAAAATGAATCAGACTTATATTGTTTTTGTTGAAAAAATATTGGGTCTAAAAGAAGAAAAAACTGAAAACCAACAAGGGCTATTAGATGTTGTATTGGCTATTTACAGTGATGTCAAAACAGCAAAGAATTATAATAAAGTGGATGAAATCAGGTCTTCTTTAAAAGACTTGGGTATTGTGGTCAAAGACATGAAAGATAAAATTGACTGGGCATATGAGGAATAGGATTATATTGTTTTTTGTCTTTCCGCTACTTCTTTGGTCTTGTGGAAGCGATAAGGTTTCTGATAAAATCCAAGAGCCCATTACCTATAAACCTGTCCCTGAATTCTCAGCGGATTCAGCTTATTCCTTTATTCAACAGCAGGTTGATTTTGGTCCAAGAGTGCCCAATACGGAAGGGCATAGAAAAACAAGGGACTGGCTGATACAGAAATTCAAAGATTTTGGAATGGAAGTCCAAACTCAGGATTTTCAGGTAAAAACCTGGGACAATCAGTTATTCAATTTATCAAACATCATCGCATCCTACAATCCTTCGGCCAAAAAAAGAGTGCTTTTGGCAGCACATTGGGATACCAGAAGAATTGCCGACAAGGATACTCAGCGATTAGATGAACCTATCGATGGCGCTAATGACGGAGGGTCCGGAGTGGGTGTTCTGCTTGAAATTGCCCGAATAATCAACAGTTCAGAAATCAAACCTGAAATAGGTATAGACATCATACTCTTTGACGGGGAAGATGATGGGGAGCCTGAACATATGAATTTGAGAAACAATTCCCAAATCTGGTGGTGTCTTGGTTCCCAATACTGGTCAAAAAACACCCATGTCACTGGATATTCAGCCTATTACGGTATCTTGGTGGACCTTGTTGGTGCCAAAGGGGCAAGGTTCTACCGAGAGGGACATTCCATGCAGTATGGAAAAAGCATTGTCAATAAAATATGGAATTTCGCAGCAGAATTGGGATATTCAGACTTCTTTATCATGCGTGACGCTCCCGAAATCATCGATGACCATGTTTTTGTCAATCGCGATGCCGGGATCCCAATGATAAACATAGTGGAATTCTCCCCTGATTCAGGCTTCGGCCATTACCACCATACCCACTTGGATAATATGGATATTATTGATAAAAGAAGCCTGCGAGCTGTAGGACAAACGGTTTTGTTCACTATTTATCAAGAATAAATAAACTTCTTTAACCACTAACTCTTATGAAAAAAGGTCATCAGGTAACGATGAAGGAGATTGCCAAGAAATTGGGAGTCTCTGTATCTACTGTTTCCAGAGCATTAAAGGATTCTCCCGAACTTCATGCTGACACCAAAACCCGTATAGTGGAAATGGCCAAAAGTATGAATTACCAGTACAACCTTTTGGCGCAAAGTCTCAGAATCAGCCGGAGTAAAGTACTTGGGGTGATAGTCCCTGAACTGACCTCTCATTTTTTTTCAAGTAACATCAGTGGTATTCAGGATACAGCCTATAAAAGAGGCTATAACATCATGATTTGTCAATCCAACGAATCTTTTGAACAGGAAAAAGCCAATGTAAGAACACTCGTTTCAAGTCAGGTAGATGGTCTTTTGATTTCCCTGAGCAGAGAAACAAAATCCTACGAACATCTTCAGGAGCTTTATGACCGGGAAATCCCATTTATCATGTTTGACAGGGTAACTGAAGAAATTCCCGTATCGAAAGTAACTGTAGATGATGCTCACGGAGCCTATTTGGTAGTTCATCACCTTTTGGAACAAGGCTTCAAAAAAATAGCTTATTTCTCTGGTCCAGAAGATCTTTATATCAGTAAAAAAAGAAAAGAAGGTTACTTAGAAGCCCTAAAAGAATTTGGAATCCCTGAAAAGGAAAGTAGGGTTTATATCACCGATCTTACCTTTGAAATGAACAGGAAAATCACCTTGGACATGCTCCAAGAGCAAGATAGACCTGATGCGATTTTTGCTATGATTGACCCCTTGGCGGTGGAAGTGATGATGATCTTGAAAGAAAATGGGGTGAGAATCCCTGAAGATATCGCTCTAGCTGGATTCACTAACAATCCCACTTCTGCTGTCGTGGAGCCTTCATTGACGACAGTATCCCAACCGGGTTATGAAATGGGGCAATTGGCAGCAAACCACCTTCTAGACCAATTAGATGAATTGGTTTCTGATGATCCTCAAACTTTCGTCTTGCTCACTACACTGGTAGCCAGAAATTCCACCAAGAAAACTCCTAAGAGCTAAATGAGCTTTTTAACCGAAAACCTTAAATTATGAGTCCAAAAATTACCGCATCCGTCTTCGGCTTCACTCCACAAGGAGATGAAGTGGAACTTTATATGTTAAGTATTCAAGGCCAAATCGAAGTCCGGGTAATGAACTATGGAGCCACTTGGACCCATTTGTTTCTGCCTGATAGAAATGGAAAAATGGAAGATGTTTTATTGGGTTTTGATACATTGGAAGGTTTTTTTCAACAAGAATACCTGGATAATTACTGTTATTTAGGGAGCACTGTTGGCAGAATTGCAGGACGCATCGCCAATAATTCATTTTCTCTGGATGGCAAAACTTTCCATCTACCTGCAAATCAGGGAACCACCCACCTTCATGGAGGAATGATGGGTTGGGATAAAAAAATCTGGAAAGCTGAGCCTTTTGAAACTGATAATTCAGTGGGTGTGACTTTTTATTACCAAAGTCCTGATGGAGAAGAAAATTATCCTGGGACAGTTGATGTTTGGGTGACTTATACTTTGGATGAGACCGGACGATTGGAGATTAGTTATAGGGCCATGACAGATAAAAAAACAATCATCAATCCCACCAATCATTTTTATATTAACCTCAGTGGGGATTTTTCGAAAAACATAGAATCCCATGCTTTCTTCGTGGATGCTGATAACTATTTGCCATTGAATGAAAAAAGTCTCCCAATAGGCGTGAAATCTCCCGTGGCAGGTACACCTTTCGATTTTAGACACCTTAAGAAAATTAAAGATCAGATTCAAATTGACAATCACCAATTGGAAATCGCAAATGGTATTGATCATTGCTTTGAACTCAACCAACCGGAGGATTGTGCCATACTTTACGATGCAGAATCAGGCAGGAAATTAACATTATCAACCACAGAACCCGGCATTCAGGTTTACACAGGTAATTTCCTCAATGGATCATTTGTAGGTAAAAAAGGCGTGGCATTTGATAAAAGGTCTGCCATTTGCCTGGAAACACAGCACTTCCCTGATGCCATCAATCTTCCGGAATTTGACTCCGTGATTTTGCTTCCTGGAGAAATATTCGAATCCAGAACCCAGTTTGTATTTGGTGTTGAATAATTGGAATCAACTGCTTTCTCTTGCAATGAGGTTTGGTTTGATTATTTCCGTTCTAAATACAAATTCATCTTCTTCTTCGAAATTAATTTCTTTTAAAATCAGTTTTGCGGCCAATTGACCTATTTCAAAAGACGGTTGCGCCATGGTGCTAATAGAAGGGCTTACATACTTTGTGATGTCATCGTTGCCAAATCCGGCAATGGCCAAATCTTTTGGAACTTTAATACCCAATTCTTTTGAAGCCGCTAAAACTCCTAAGGCCAGAATATCCGCAAAGCAAAATACTGCATCCGGTCTATTACCGGAATGCCAAAGATTTTTAAACGCATTGCTTGAAAAGTCTGCATCAAAATCAGAGATCTCTATAACCAAATCTTGGTCAAAGGAAATTTTATTCTCTAACAATGCACTTTGGTAACCTCGAAATCTTTCCATACAAACTGGCAGGGATAGTGGCCCTCCGATGTAAGCAATTCTATTTTTCCCTCTTTCAATCAAATGATTTACAATACACTTAGCACCAAAAAAATCATCTGTGATCACTTTGGAAAGAGGGAGAGATTCGCATACCCGCTCAAAAAGTAAAACCGGAATACCCCTTTCCCTAAGATCTTCAATATGTGCATAATCCTGAGTTTCTTTAGAAAATGCGATCAAAATCCCATCCACCATGCTATTGGCTAAGATTTCGACTATTTCAACCTCTTTTTGGTAAGACTCCGCTGATTGAAATATCATCACTTTATACCCTTTTTTATAAGCTACACTTTCAATACCGGAAATCGAGTTGGACCAAAACTGTCGGTTGATGGTGGGCACCACTACTCCAAGAACTTTGGAGGTTTTATTTATAAGACTTCTTGCCAATAAATTGGGATGATAATGCATCTCCTTTGCAATCTTCATCACTGCTGATTTTGTTTCTTTACTAATCTCGCTAGACCCTCTCAAAGCACGGGAAACGGTTGCTGTAGAAATATTGAGTTTCTTGGCAATGTCTTTAATGGTGATGCTTTTTTTCATGTCTCAAGCAATTTGATGATTTATTTTGGGAATTATACAGAAATGATAATTTAGAGATTCTTTAATCAAAATTACACTATGACTCTTAAGATTTTTTCTGAGTAATTCTGAAGAATTTTGATTGGGAATTATAATTATAATCAAATTCCTTCCGAAAGAAAAATCAATCAAAAATTCAATTATCAAATTTTTAACAAATCATTCAAATCATTGCCATTTTTTCAAATGTAAACGTTATCGATAACGTTTACGATATAAATATTTATTTTTTTTAATTTTTTCATATTTATATTTTTCTAATTGTGCATACATTAGAATAAAATTCCGACTTCTGATTTAGTATAAAATTCCAAGAACCTAAATAATTAATCTAAATGACCAAATTATGAAACGAAAATTACTAATTATGGTGCTTTGCTTTATGGGCATTGGCATCAATCAAATCTCTGCACAAGAGATGTTAGTGCGAGGTAAAGTTTTAGATGAAAAGCAAATGGCTTTACCGGGTGCAAACATCATGATCAAAGGAACTACCTCGGGTACGGTTACTGATATTGATGGTGAATTTTCTATCAGTGTCCCCAATTCTTCTACCGTCCTTGTGATTTCATTTTTGGGGTATTTTACCCAAGAAATAACCGTAAATAACCAGAATGACTTCTCTATCTCTATGGTACCCAATTTGGATGATCTGGGTGAAGTTGTTGTAGTTGGTTATGGAGATCAAAAAAGGATCAATCTTACTGGTTCAGTAGAAACCATCTCTGGAGCCGCTATTGCTAAACAGCCCGTTTTCCAAGCCTCGCAGGCTCTGGTGGGAATGGCGCCTGGATTAACTGCGATACAAACTACCAGCCGACCTGGGGCTGATGGCGCAACCTTGAGAATAAGAGGCACAGGCTCACTTGGCGCCTCGAATGATCCATTAGTTCTCATAGATGGTATTCAGGGGGATATAAATAATATAGACCCGGCGGATATAGAGACCATTTCTGTACTTAAAGATGCTGCGGCTGCAGCCATTTATGGATCAAGGGGATCAAATGGTGTTATTCTGGTTACCACCAAAAGAGGTAAGGAGGGTGTGATGAATGTTACATACAACGCATTTGCCGGCTGGCAGGAACCACAGACATTGCCTACATACGTAGGTGCACTGGATTTTTTAAGGGTGACAAACGAGAACCCTGACTTCATATCCAATTATGAGCAAAATATGGCTTCTAATCCTGATATCTACCCAGATACAGACTGGATGGATCTGCTTTTTACCGAGAGCGGTTTTCAGCAATACCACAATGTGAGTGTCAATGGGGGTACGGAAAATATCAAGATGCTCGCTTCGATTTCATATACAGATCAAAACGCAAACGTCAAAAATTACTACTTCAAGCGCTACAGCGGTAGATTCAATACAGATATCAAGGTAAATAAAAAGGTAAATTTAGCATTTGATCTAAATTTCAGTCAGGAGCTTACCGGAGAACCGAATTCAAGTTTGGATCAGATTTTTAGAGGAGCTTTCAGAATTCCGCCCACAGCGGTAGCGATTCACTCTGATGGTTCATGGGGAGATGGATGGAGTGGAGAAAACCCTATTGCAAGAGTTAATGATGGCGGAAATAATGTTCTTCAGAATAATTATTTCAGAGGCTTGATCAAGTTAAATTATGAACCGATCAAAAACCTGAATTTCAGCCTTACTTATTCACCCGAATACCGGGATTTGACAAGAAAAAATTTCACCAAAATGTATACCACCATTTTGGATTGGCCCACAAAGAAAACCAGAAATGTTCCTGATCGAAATTCATTGAGTAATTCCAATACCAAGATTTTTGAAGATAATGTGATTGGTTTGGTTTCCTATAAAAAGAATTATTTGGACCATAATTTCGCTATTCTCGGTGGATATGAATTCATTAAATCCCAGTGGAGTCAATTTGGTGCTTCCAGAACTGACTTTATAATTGATGATTTAGAACAGCTCAACGCCGGTGCAGAAACAAACATGAGAAACTTTGGAAGTGCCACCCATTCCAGTTTATTGTCTTACTTTTCAAGGTTTAACTATTCATTCAAGGATAAATATCTCTTTGAAGCCAATATCAGACGCGATGCTTCATCCAGATTTGCTCCCGAAAACAGGGTCTCTTATTTCCCATCGTTTTCTGCAGGTTGGAGATTGACAGAGGAGGCATTTTTTAGCAATTTGGGTTTTTTCTCTGAATTTAAGTTAAGGGCCTCATGGGGAAGGCTGGGTAATCAGCAGATTGGCAGCGATTTCCCTTACACATCAAATATTGTTTTGGGTACATCTAATTTTATCTTCGGAGACCGAATAGCAACAGGTGCCGCTCAAAATGTTTTGGCAAATAGAGAAATTAGATGGGAGACAACTGAAACTACCAATTTTGCCTTGGATGCAGGCCTGGTGGATAATAAATTATTGTTTACAGTAGAATACTATGTAAGAACTACAAAAGACATCTTGTTGGCATTGCCTGTGCCTCTAGTAGTTGGATTGAGTGCGCCCCTTCAAAATGCCGGAACCGTAGAAAACAGAGGTTTTGATTTCAGTTTGATGTGGAGAGATGCAATAGGTTCTTTTAGATATAGTGTTAATGCCAATTTCTCAGATGTGAGAAACTCAGTTGTGGATCTAGGTGGTCTAGGTCAGATAATAAGTGGTAATTCAATAACAACTGTAGGTAGCCCGATCAATTCCATATTTGGGTATCAATCACAAGGATTTTTTCAAAGCCAAGACGAAATTAATGAAGCTCCAAGACAATTTGGAGCCCTGATTCCGGGAAATATCCGGTTTTTGAATCAACTCACCATTGATTCAGATGGAGATGGTATTCCAGATACAGCTGATGCTGTAATCAATCCAGATGACCGTGTGATTATCGGGGATCCTTTTCCTCGCTATACTTATGCGTTGACCTTAAATGCGGATTATAAAGGCTTTGATTTCTCTATCATGTTTCAGGGAGTGGGTAAAAGGGATGTGTTTTTACAGGGAGATGCAATCTGGCCACTTCATAATGCTGGAAAGGTGCAAGAATGGCATACAACGGATTCGTGGACTCCAGAAAGACCCAATGCCCGAATACCCATTTTGGTTCCAACAAGTTCAGGAAGCAATGATGCGCGAGCTACCGATGTCTGGGTATTTGACGCATCCTACTTGGCTATACGAAACTTGAGTTTAGGTTATAATTTCCCCACTCTAAAAAACAGACTTAAAACTCAAAACCTGAGAGTTTATACATCAATTCAAAACCTGGCAAATTTCAATAATCTTCCTCCAGGCACAAACCCTTTGACACCCAACGGAAGTGGTGGGGCTATCTTCCCTATTACTAGGGCCTATACATTCGGCGCAAGTCTTACTTTCTAATTTGAAAAAGTCATGAAAAAAATAATTTATTCCATATCGTTGCTGTTTTTCCTTACAGCATGCAATTCCGATTTACTTGATCTTCAGTCATTGACAGAGCCCACTGATGCTACTTTTTTCAGCAATCAGGAGGAACTTGATCTAGCACTCAACGGAGTGTACAATTCACTCATTTGGCGAACAGATTATGCCTTACCGGCGCACATTGGAATGGACAATGGCGCTACTGATATAGGATTGGTAAGGGGTAATTTTACCGGTTTCGATGAATTGGGGGCCGGTTCCCACAGTGCCAATAGTGGTGGTTTTCTTAATAATTATTCGCATTTATATCGGGGAGTTGCCCGTGCCAATAACCTGATCTCTAATCTCGATAGAGCTTCTGCCAGCGTGGCAGCTGAACAATTGATGCGCATAAAAGCCGAAGCAATGGTATTAAGAGCGTTCTTTTATTCCAATCTGGTGTTTTTATTCGGAGATGTACCCTATACGGAAGAAGTAGTTACCAATCCTTCAGACGGGCTACTGCCTAGGGTCAACAAAGAAGAGGTTATTAACAATATACTTTCTGATTTACAAGAAGCAGCTCAAATATTACCCAAAACTGCATTGGAGAAAAACCGGATATTTCAGGATGTTGCCCTGATTCTGCACTCTAGAGTTGCCCTCTTTGCTGGCAGATATCGAGAAGCTGCGGAATCTTCCAGGGCTGTGATTGATGGTGGTAATCTGTTTTTGCATCCAAATTATGAAGAGCTCTTCACCCCTGGTGGTGAGGGTAGTCGGGAAGCAATTCTGACTATGCCTTTTAAAGATGGATTCGGAACATTACCTCAATTTTCAGTAGCTCAAGGATCACGTAATTATGGTTCATTTAGTGTGGTAGTGCCTACTCAATCCATGATAGATAGTTATGAAGCTATTGACGGTCTTCCTATTGATCAATCTACTGTATATAATCCAACAAGACCATTTGACAATAGGGACCCAAGACTAAAAGCATCCATTGTCACTCCTCAAAGCATATGGGGCGGCATCATATTCGAAAGTCATCTTGACAGTCTGGAAGTCCGTAATGCAGATGGTACTTTAAGAGGCCGTAACAATGATTCAAGAAGGGTTATCTGGCCTGCTGCTTTCTGCGGATATCTTTGGAAAAAATATACCAATGTAGAATCGCAGTTATTGAATAGAGGTTGGAGCGAAACTGACTTCATATTGGTCAGGTATACAGAAGCTTTACTAAACTATGCTGAGGCAAAAATAGAATTGGATGAAATCGACCCGTCAGTTCATGATGCATTAAACAGGGTTAGGGCCAGAGCTTATGGGGTTTCTGTAGATGATGTTGCAAATTATCCAGCGGTTACTTCGCTGGACAAGTCCTTTTTGAGAACACTTATCAAAAGGGAAAGAAAAGTAGAATTTGCAAATGAGGGTTTTAGATTATACGATATCAGACGCTGGCAAATTGCCCACAAAGTGATGCCGGTGAAGTTATACGGACGAATTTTGGATGAAAAAAATGCTAGGTTTATTCCGAGTATCGATGCAGATGGTTTTGTTTCTTATGCTGGTATCGAATCCCAATATGATCTCAATACCGATCAAAGATTCCCCAATGCAGTCAGGGTGTTTACTAATCCTCGTGATTATTTATTGCCCATTCCACAAGCTGAAATAGATACCTATAAAGCAAATGGGGTTGTATTGCCCCAGAACCCAGGAGGCTATTAATTTATTCATAGCATCTTCGGTTTATAGAATAAAAGTCCTGAACATGTTTCTTCGGTCTTCATTGGTTTTGCTGATCCCATTTTCGGGATCAGCAAAACTTAATTTGAGATTCCCCTAAGTCGTTTGAAAAAAAGATAGTAGCTTAATCTCACTTAATACTTAAAATAATCTGAGCATCAGCCATGATGCCACAACCCAAAATATATTGTTCTTTTTTCTCATAAATCTTGCCCCTTTAAACAAAGCGTATATTCATTTTATGATAAAGCGTTTGGAAAGATTTTCTTCGGGTGTCAAAAAGAAATAAATTATCACGCTTGAATAAATTTAAAATTGAGAATGAAAATATCAGCCTTTACCTTTTTGGTGTGCTTGCTTTTGGGCATATACATTCCTGTATTTGCTCAAGAAGAAGCTAATCTTTCATTAATTGGTCCTTGGTTTTTCAAAACAGATCCATATAACATTGGTGAATCAGAGAAGTGGTTTGATAAGAGTAATAATAATGCAGGATGGGATCAGATGCAAGTCCCCAGCAATTGGGACCTTCGAAATGAATATGCCCACTATACTGGCATAGCTTGGTATCAAAAAACTTTTGAAGTTCCCAATGATTGGAAAAATAAAAACATCAAAATACATTTTGAAGCGGTTTCACACGATGCATCTGTGTGGATTAATGGAAACTTGGTTGGCCACAATAACAGCGGTTTTTTGCCATTCGATTTTGACATTACTTCTTTTCTCCTACCCGGTCAGGCCAATAATGTTACCGTGTTGGTGGACAATACCAAAAAAATCGGTGCCATTTGGAATTGGGGAGGAATAAGAAGGCCTGTTCACCTGACTGCTTCTAACGGTATAAGGTTGACCGGTAATTATGTAACCCCGATCTATGATTACAAGAAAAATTCAGCCGATGTACATTTTAGGTTGAAATTCAAAAATCATACCCCTCAAAACAAGGAAGTCAAAGGCGAGATCCACATCAAAAAAGATGGTACTTTAATCAAAAAGATTCCTTTTGTCCACCAAACACAGGCAGAGACTGAAAATGAAATCTTACTGTCAACGAAGTTAGAAGGCAAACAGGTGGAACCCTGGCATTTTGATTCACCCCATCTTTACAATTCTGACATTTATTTCACGGATACCGATATACCTGTTGAAAGTCAAAGATTTGGTTTGCGGAAAGTAGAATTAGATGAATCCAAAAAACAACTTTTGCTCAATGGAGAACCTATAAGGGCAATGGGATTCAATCTGGTGCCTGATGACCGAACCACAGGAAATACCCTGCCGCTTTGGAGAATCAAGGAAGATATTGATCTGATGAAAGAAGCAGGAGGAAACTTAGCTAGGCTTTCCCATCTTCCCTTGCCAAAAAAAGCATTGGATTACATGGACGAAAGAGGAATTATGACTTTTTCAGAAATCCCCCTTTGGGGTTTTGATCCATTGGCTGACCCAAATAGTGAAATCTCAAAAGACTGGCTTATCAGGTTAATTGATTCACAATATAACCACCCTTGCATCATCGGTTGGAATGTAGGAAATGAAATCGGAGATTACCCCGATACCTATGACTATGTGAGGCAGGCAATTGACCTGGCCAAATCTTTGGATTCAACCAGGATGGCTACTGCAGTGTCTCACACAGCTCAGAGACCAAATGACTTTTTGATTCATTCAGACTTGGGTTTGATCAATAAATATGGGTCAAACCTCCTTCCTGTAACAGAAATCCAACACAAAAACTTCCCAAACAAAATCCTCTTCTATTCAGAATATGGTATTGGACAATTTGGGGAAGACCTAAATTCTGATTTTGATGCCAAATCGTTTATTGACCCTTTGAGAAATTTAGATTATTTGATAGGCGCCTCTATTTGGACCTTCAACGATTATAGAAGCAGCTATTTCGGAACGAAAGAACACTCTGAAAATAGGTCTTGGGGAGTAGTGGATGTTTTTAGAAGAAAGAAAAGAGCCTATTTCAGCATCAGAAAAGAACATGCACCTGTTAAAGAATTGATTGTATTCAAGAATTCCGGGAACAATGCAAAAATCACCCTAACTCCAAGAAGTCCTTTGGATTTACCATCCTTTATCCTTAGAGATTACAAATTAATATGGGAAATTGAAAACCGTGATGGTGAGGTTTTGGAAGCGGGATGGGAAAACCTTCCCCAAATTGATCCAGGAACAAAAAATCTGGAAAGAGGTATAAACTGGAAATCTGAAGATGGATTCAAGCTGAATGTTATTCTCTTATCCCCTCAAAATGACAATGTCATGGACACTTCCCTATATTTTGAAAACCCAAAAGTAATACCTCCTTTGGGATTATTTGGAGGCAGAATGCTTCAAAATGACATCCGGTCCAAGTCTGCTATGATTAGGGTTTTCCTTGATGAGAATCCTAGTGCTGAGTTTCATATTTCCAGGATCAAAATTGGAAACGAAGTGAAGGAATTTGGTCCTGTTTATGAAAATTTCCTTGATATCCCGGGCTTGGAATTTTCCACTCCTTATGAATTGGAAGTTTTTGCAGTTAACTCAGCTGGAAAAACCCTGATCTTGAAACAATCTCTTGAAATCGATCCCAAAAAGATCATTCCTCCTGCCGTAAGACATATCGAAACTGCCAAAAATGGATTCTTTGTGGGATATGCAACTGAAGTAGACGACTTCCAATTCCGTGTCAGATATTCTGAAAATCAGGACTTAGAGAAAAATAGCAAAACAATAACCACTACCAATCCTGGCTTGATTTACATCCCTGTCGCTAATGCTGATCAATCTTATTATTTCCAGATCCAAAGGGTAAAAGACAATAACTATATCAGCGATTGGTCCATAATTTATAATGCCCCACTTGATGAAATTTCAAATCCCAAACCTCCAACTATAAACGGAGTAACGCGACAAAATAGGGATGCTTTGGTTCATTTTGTCCCAGTTAAAAAAGCAATTGGATATGAAATGGAGTACAGAGACATCAATAAAAAAGATGCAGGTTGGTCTAAAGTAAGTATATCCAAAGCTCTTACACAATATCTATTTATCGAAGGCCTAAACCCAAAATCAGAATTTGAATTCAGGTTATCTGTCGTAACCCTTGAGGGAAAATCAGACTATTCACCTATCATTCAAAAATAAAATATCATTTTAATACTTTAAATGATCTTGATTCAGTCTCCATTAATCAACGAAATACTTACACTACCCTTAAAAATTAAATTAACAATATTCATTAATATCAAATTTCAGGAATTCCAAAAACCTCTATGCAACAATTAGATTATATTACCATTGTATCCTTTTCTCTGATTATCCTGATAGCGGGGCTTTCTTTTGGCAAAAAAGGTTCTGACATGAAGTCCTTTTTTGCTGCAGGGGGATCTGTCCCCTGGTCAATGAACGGATTGTCACTATTTATGAGTTTTTTTTCGGCTGGTACTTTTGTGGTTTGGGGTTCCATAGCATACAAGCATGGTCTTGTTGCGATTACCATCCAAATGGCCATGTGCATTGCGGGTTTTGTAATTGGGTATTTTATTGCTCCTAGGTGGTGGAATTCCAAAGCCCTAACAGTCGCTGAGTTTTTGACAAACAGGTTTGGAAAGAAAATTCAACAATATTACACTTACATTTTTCTCTTTCTTTCCCTTGGGTATACAGGTGCATTTCTCTATCCGGTAGCCAAAATCCTGAATGTAACAACAGGCTTTGATATTAACTATGCCATTCTTTTGCTGGGCGGAATGATCATGATTTACACCGCTGTTGGAGGATTATGGGCAGTGGTAGTAACAGATGTTTTACAATTTGTAATACTCACTGCAGCCGTTTTATTGGTAATTCCTCTTTCTATCAAAGAGGTAAACGGCCTGAATAATTTCATTGCCCAGGCTCCTGAACAGTTTTTCAATGTTTTCAGCGGGGAATACACCTACTTATTTATAATTGCTTTTACTTTTTACAACATCGTATTTGTAGGCGGGAATTGGGCATATGTACAACGCTACACTTCAGTTAAAGACAGTAAATCCTCAAGCAAAGTGGGCTACTTATTTGGAATTTTGTATCTTATAAGTCCATTTATTTGGATGCTCCCCCCCATGATCTATAGGGTGTTAAATCCTGATTTACAAGGACTGGAAGCAGAAGGTGCATACCTGATGATCTGCAAGCAGGTACTTCCTGTTGGGGTTTTGGGATTGATGTTAGGTGGGATGATCTTCGCTACGGCAAGTTCTGTGAATACCTCACTCAATTTGGCAGCAGCAGTTTTGACCAATGACGTTTTCAAGCCATTAAGACCGGCTTCTTCAGACAAAACCTTGATGAAAGTAGCAAGATGGGCTACAATTCTATTTGGAATTGGGACGATAATGGTGGCGTTTATGGTACCAATGGCCGGCGGTATAGTAGAAGTTGTATTGAGTATCGCTGCCATTACGGGAGGTGCCCTTTACGGACCGGCGATTTGGGCTTTATTTTCCAAGAAGCAAACTGGCAAATCAATCTTGGGAGTTACCGCAATCAGCTTGGTTATCAATGTTTTCTTCAAATTTATAACTCCAATAGCCTTGGATTTTGCTTTAAACAGAACCGAAGAACTCATTCTTGGAGTAGGCATACCTTTTACGCTCCTGTTACTTTATGAAATATTTGCTCAAAAGAAACACTTCCCATTTCCTACATTGAAATCATCTGTAATTGATAAATCGGAAGAAATCGTTGAGAATGGACAAAATGAATACGGTATCAAGGTCTTGGGGTTTTCTTTCATAGCAATAGGCCTTTTATTTTGTGTACTTTCCATTTGGGGTGGAAATTCCACCATTTATCTGATCATCATAGGAGCTCTTATTATTGGATTAGGAGTTTTTTTATACATGCATGTAATTAATAAATCCAAAAAAACTTATCTTATTCAACAGCGACAGATTAAAATATGAAAAGAGAAAACTTTGTAGTCGGAAAAAGAAAGTTAAAAACAGATACCATTGTTTCAGATTTGGTAATTGTAGGAGGTGGATTGGCAGGAACATGCTGTGCGATCACTGCTGCAAGGCATGGCGTAAAAGTAACTTTGGTTCAAGATAGACCTGTCCTTGGAGGAAATGGTTCTTCTGAAGTCAGACTCTGGATACTTGGAGCTACTTCCCATATGGGAAACAACAATCGATGGGCAAGAGAAGGTGGGGTAGTCGATGAAATTCTAGTAGAAAACCTTTACAGGAATCCTGAAGGAAATCCTTTGATTTTAGATACAATTTTGATTGAAAAGGTAAGCTTGGAACCCAATATCCGTTTATTGCTCAATACAGCCGCCTACGATCTAAACAAAAAAGAAGATGATCAGATTGAATCTGTCCTGGCCTTTTGCAGCCAAAATTCAACAGAATACCTACTCAGAGCACCTCTTTTTGTAGATGCATCAGGAGATGGTATTTTGGGATTCCTCTCCGGCGCAGCTTTTCGGATCGGCGCCGAATCCAAGGAAGAATTTGATGAGGGATTTGCCCCCGATCTGACTTATGGGGAATTATTGGGTCACTCCTTATATTTCTACAGCAAGGATACCGGCAAACCGGTACGGTTTATACCACCCTCCTATGCCAATACAGAAATCACCAAATTGCCAAGATTCAGAAGCTTCAATCTCAAAGAACATGGATGTAGGCTATGGTGGGTAGAATATGGTGGCCGTAAAGATACTATTCATGACAGTGAAGAAATCAAATGGGAATTGTGGCGGGTCATTTATGGTATTTGGAACCATATCAAAAATTCCGGAGAATATCCGGATTCCGAAAATCTTACCTTGGAATGGGTAGGTACAATTCCCGGTAAGCGGGAAAGCCGTCGGTTTGAAGGGGATTATATGCTGACTCAAAAAGATGTAGTAGAGCAAAGACCACATTTTGATGCTGTTTCATTTGGGGGTTGGGCCTTGGACCTTCATCCTGCCGAGGGAGTTTTTGGCGATAAAGCCGGCTGCACGCAATGGCATAGCAAAGGAGTTTATCAAATTCCTTTCCGAACCATGTATTCCAAAAACATCAAAAATCTATTTCTAGCAGGTAGGTTGATCAGTGCAACTCATGTGGCTTTTGGTTCATCACGGGTTATGGCTACCTGTGCACACAATAGTCAGGCGGTCGCTATAGCTGCTATGCTTTGTGCAGAGCAGAATATGCTTCCGGCTGATTTATTGGAAAATGGTTTGATAAGGGAATTACAGAAAAGACTGATAAAATCAGGGCAGTATATTCCACATTTCCGTTTGGAGGATGAGTTAGACTTGATTAAAAGTGCTCAAATAGCAAGCTCCTCTGAATTTGAATTCAGAGGACTTCCTTTCGATGGACCTTGGTATTCCTTGGATTTTTCTATGGCTCAGATGATCCCAATCCAATCTGGAATAGTGCCTGGAATAAAAATCCAGGTAAAATCCGCCGTGAAATCAAGGCTATCTATAGAATTGAGAATTAGCGAGAAAACACAAAATTACACTCCGGAAGTCATCCTCGAACATTTGGAAATTGAAATTGAGCCAGGAGAAAATTTCTATTCGTTTTCTTTCGAGCATTCAATTCCATTTGCTCAGTATGCTTTTGTCACTTTTGTGGCCAATCCAGATATAATGCTGAAGTGCTCCAATCTGCGTGTGACGGGCTTACTTTCTGTTTTCAATAAGTTTAATAAGTCAGTGGCGACAAGCAGTAGGCAAGAACCACCGGCCGGAATAGGAATCGATTCTTTTGAATTTTGGGTACCGGAGCGAAGACCAAAAGGAAATAATCTGGCCTTTGAAATGGATCAAAGTCTCCGTCCTTTTTCAAAAGAAAATATAAGGAACGGAATTTTCAGACCTACGACTCAGCCAAATGCCTGGGTGGCTTCTTTGGAAGACCCTAATCCAACTATAACTTTAGAATGGACCCAAAAGCAAGAGCTTTCTGAGGTTCAACTTTATTTTGACACAGATTTTGACCACCCTATGGAATCCACTTTGATGGGGCACCCGGAAAGTGAAATTCCATTTTGTGCAAAGTCATTTAAGATTAAAGATGATTCAGGAAAAGTGATTTTACACCAATTGGAAAATCACCAATCCATCCAAAAAATCCGATTTTACATCCCTGTTAACACAGATAAACTGACTTTCGAATTTGAAAAAAGATTGGGATCCGTTCCCTTGAGTGTTTTTGGGATTAGCTGTTACAGTTTGACTAATGACCTAAATTTTCAGAGATAGTTAAGAGAAAAACATGGACAGGTATATTTTGTTTACGCTAGCTATTATTCTGATTGCACTTAGTTCATGTGAACAGAAAAAAAATACCATCGTTCCTGGAGAACTGGACCTACATTCAATGATTCAGCCTTTTGGTGGTCCTGTTGTCCATCTGACAGCTATAGCCGAAAACCCCGATGGGCCTTTTGTCAAACAAAACAATCCCATTTTCACTGCCCAAGATTTGGATTTTCCTGCAGAAGATCCATTTGTGTGGTTTCAGGACAACTGTTATTACGCCATTGTCAAAGACATGCAGGGTGCCTTTACCAAAGCCGGTCGCAGTTTGGTGCTTTTTTATTCATTGGACGGTCTGGATTGGAAACTGGCCAAAAATCCATTGGTTTCCGATTTGAATATAAAGATGGCTGATGGATCGGTCCAAAAACTGGAAGCACTTGAACGTCCACAGCTATTTTTTGAAGATGGAAAATTAGTAGCCTTGCTATGTGCAGTAAACGAAACATTGGGGCATTCCTATAATGTTCAGATTCCACTGAAAACCCCATAAAATGGAAATAAAGCTTTACTTATGAAAGTGAAAACTCTGTTATTAATACTATCTCTTAACCTACTAAAGTACACTTCTTTTGGACAAACCTTGGATTTGAATTCCAGGGTAATGCCTGTACCTCAGGAAAATAAATTTATAGATCCAGGCTACTTTGTCTGGTGTGGTTCGGTTACCAAGGGTGATGATGGTAAATTTTACATGCTTTATTCCCGATGGCCTCTCGCTGATGGTTTCGAATCTTGGCCAGTCACTTCGGAAGTCGCTGTGGCTGTTTCCAATCATCCCGGAGGACCTTTTAAACATTTGAAGGTCGCTTTGAAAGCTAGGGGCACTGATTTTTGGGACGGTTCGGCCACGCACAATCCTGCTGTCGTCAAGCATAAGGGAAAGTATTACCTCTATTACATAGGTACCGGCTGGGATCTTCCAATCGACAAACACGAATCCTATACCGATACATGGTGGAGGTATCGAAATACCCAGCGAATAGGCGTAGCCGTGGCAGACGATCCCGCGGGAGAATGGACACGCATGGACCAGCCAGTACTCAGTGTGAGTTCAGACTCTACTGCCCATGATGCCCTCATGGTCTCCAATCCAGCAGCCACATTTGACGATCAAGGCAGGGTAATTTTACTCTACAAGCAAGTCGGCAAAACCGAAAAGATCAGTGGGGGTGCGGTACGATTTGGGGTGGCGTTTGCCGATTCCCCATTTGGGCCTTTCAAAAAACACAATCAACCCATCTTTGAAGTCAAGGATGGTGGCAAAGACTGGATGGTGGCCGAAGACCCATTCATTTGGTTTCAGGATGGGAATTACCTAGCCATCGTGAGGGATGTTATCGGTAAGTTTACAGGCGATGAGGGGGCTTGGGCACTCATGGAATCTAAAAACGGAACGGACTGGCAGCCTGCCAAGCAGCCCAAAGTGATTGGAAGTACCTTCTTCTGGGAAGGAGGAATTCCCTCAGCTTCAAAACTCGAACGGCCCTGTCTTTATCTGGAGAATGGCCTGCCGATCTATTTATATGGGGCGACCCGGGCGGATACAGCACAAACTCTTTCATTCAATGTCGCTGTGCCCTTAAAAGTCCCAAATTGATCTTTCAGAACTAAAAAAACTTAAATTCTAACTTTACATGAACCATTTAACTCATCGCCTGTGCTTCTTTCTGTTGTTTTGGATTTCTCAGGCAGGAGTTGCTCTTGGGCAGCAAGTGGACCTGAATCCCTATCATGTCGTCTGGACTTCCCCAAGTAAAAACGCTTCAGAATCCATGCCTTGTGGAGGAGGAGATATTGGACTGAATGTATGGGTTGAAAATGGCGAAATTCTTTTTTATATGTCCCGGGCCGGTGCTTTTGACGAAAATAATATCTTCCCAAAGTTTGGGCGAGTAAGGGTAAAATTAACTCCCAACCCGTTTGAAAATGGAGAATTCAGACAGGAACTAAAACTAGCGGAAGGATATGTTGAAATTACAGGAAAGAAAGAAGGACGAAACTCGTTGGTGAAAATCTGGGTCGATGTTTTTCGTCCCGTAGTTCATGTGGAAACTGAAAGTTCGAGTCCTGTAACCGTAGAAGCTACCTACGAAAGCTGGAGATTTGCTGATCTGGAATGGACCAAACCGGCTCAGACATGGGCAAGTCTTGGGTTTAGAGATGCTCCGATAAATGCCATTGTCCGGGCTGATTCCATTCAATTTGAAGGTGAAAAGGTTCTTTTTTACCACCGAAACCGGAACGAGTCCTTATTTGATATTACCGTGACGCAGCAAGGTTTGAATCCAGTGAAAAATCAGCTTTGGAATCCATTGAAAAACCTGACGTTTGGCGGAATGATGTACGGAGAGCAAATGAAACCTGCGGGTACTACCTCGGGGAAATATGCTGATACCCCATTTAAGGGATGGAAGCTTCAAAGTGTAAAACCTGTCCGGAAAACCCATTTGAAGGTTTTCTTACACATTGACGAATCTCCTTCGGTGAACGAATGGAAAAAGGGATTGGCTGCCATTGAAAAAGAAGCTATTTCCGCCCAAAAAACAGCGGCTCAAAAGACCCTATCCTGGTGGGCGGATTTCTGGAACCGGAGTTATATAGTCATCAATCCAGGTAAAGCTGATCCCAAATCTCCGGAATGGCAGGTAGGACGCAACTATCAGCTTTTCCGCTACCAATTGGGTTGCAATGCCTACGGGAACTATCCGACTAAATTCAATGGAGGGCTTTTTACTTTTGATCCCGGTTATGTAGATCAAAATCTGCCTTTTACTCCTGACCACCGCAATTGGGGTGGTGGCACGCACACTTCCCAAAATCAGCGACTGGTTTATTTCCCCATGTTCAAAAGCGGGGATTTTGATATGCTGCCTTCGCAACTTGATTTCTACCTGCGCGCCTTACCCAATGCTGAAATCCGGACTGAATTTTACTGGGGTCACAAAGGCGCCTCATTTACAGAGCAATTGGAACAATTTGGCTTGCCTTTGGCCACTTCATATAGTTGGAATAGACCCGAGAATTTTCCAAAAGGAATAGAATACAATTACTGGCTAGAATATCAATGGGATACTCAGTTTGAATTCGCCTTAATGATGCTCGATTTAGAAAGATTTAATGGGGAAGACATATCGAAGTATATCCCCTTTATTGAAAGTGGATTGACCTTTTTTTATGAGCATTATCAATTTCAGGCAAACTCAAGAAGCCGCTCTACTTTTGACGGAGAGGGGCATCTTATTCTCTTTCCGGGTTCAGGAGCTGAGACTTACAAAATGGCCTACAATTCATCTTCTACCATTGCAGCTCTGAAAACAATTCTCACCCGGCTGTTGGAATTACCGGAGTCTTACCTCACGGAAGAAAAAAGAAACCACTGGAAGGAGGTTTTAAGTCGGATCCCACCCATTGCCTTCCGGGAAAAAGAAGGGTACAAAACCATATCTCCCGCATGGACTTGGGGGAGAATAAACAATCAGGAGATCCCCCAACTATACCCTGTCTATCCTTGGGGTATGTACGGCATAGGTCGACCCGACTTGGATATTGCTATCAATACCTGGAAATACGGAACCGATTTACCTATTCAAAAAAACTACGTCAGCTGGCATCAGGACGCAATTTTTTGCGCACGCTTGGGCCTGACTGAGGAAGCCGCAGCAGTAACTATCCAAAAACTACAGGATGCCGAGCGCCGATTCCCGACCTTTTGGGGTCCCGGACACGATTGGGTTCCTGACCACAACTGGGGAGGAAGCGGTATGATAGGATTGCAGGAAATGCTGATGCAGACAGTGGACAACAAAATCTACCTCTTTCCTGCCTGGCCAAAAGATTGGGATGTTTCTTTTAAGCTACATGCTCCATACAATACGACTATTGAAGGTGTCCTGAAAGACGGAAAAGTAATGAATATCAAAGTCTCCCCTGAATCTCGGCGAAGGGATTTGGAAATCATGCTTGACTCAACAAATTAAAAAATGCAAAAGATAAAATACGCGATTTACACAGTTTGCTTAGGCTTGTTTTCATTGGGAACAACCAGTGTGTTGTATGGGCAAAACCCTCTTTTTAAAGTGGAGTCCAATTATCTTTCCAAGCACGACATTCTGTATCAGACTCCTGCTTATGAAGGTTTTGAAGGATTTCCACTTGGGAATGGGGATATGGGCGGAATGATCTGGAACACAGATAATGGGGTTGAGGTACAGATTAATAAGAATGATCTGTTTGATCAGTCTCATGAGGAATCCCGGGCTACCCTTCGGGGAGGTGCGAGGCTGAGTATCGATTTTGGTGCACCGGGGTTTGATTGGATTTATCTTGATGAGTTTGACGGAAGGCTATCTATTCAAAATGCAGAAGTAACGCTAAAGGCTAAAACTCCTTTTATGGAAAACAGTGTCAGTTCATGGGTCGCACCGGAAAAGAACGTATGGTCTTTTCAGATAAAGTCAAAAAGTTCTGATCCTCTGACAGATGGTACAAAAATCAAGGTTTCACTCGAGCGTTGGGGTAGCCGTGCATTTCCCGGCTGGTACGGCTATTTTTCCAAAGAAACCAAAAGTGGATTGGGAAATACCCAGGTAAAGATCGAAGGGAATGACCTGATTTTGGAGGATTCGTTTGAAGGGCTTCAGTTCTCAGTGGCCTGCAGAATATTGGGAGAAGAAACCGTCCCCGAAGTGATCAGCAAAAACCGACTTGAATCAAAATCAGCCGGTCGGAGTTCTGACCGGGAGATCACGGTGATAGTCTCGATGGTGACCTCCAACGAATCTGAGCATCCGAGCAAATCTGCCATTGAGTTGCTAGATGACTTTGAAAAAGAGACCGTTCAGCGCGAAAAAGAAATCCATCAACAATGGTGGGAGGATTTCTGGGCGAAATCATTTGTACACCTTGAAGACGATTATATTGAGAATATTTATTACTTACGCCGCTATCTGATGGCAAGTTCCTCAAGGGGTAAATTCCCTGTGGTATTCAATGGGGGACTGTGGACATGGAACCACGATGTACGCAATTGGGTAACTCCACACCACTGGAACACGCAACAGCAATACTGGGGACTTTGCGCCCAAAATGACTGTGAGCTGATGATTCCTTACCTGAATACCTATTTCAATCTGATACCCAAGGCAGAGGAGCATGCTAAACTGCGAGGTGCCGATAATGCCATTCTGTGGGCGGAAGCACATGACTTTTTTGGAAGTATGACTTTCTGGGGACGTGAGGACATGCTCAATAATTTCACCCCTGCCAGTCAGATAGCAGGTTTGTTTTGGGAATATTACCAATTTACCGAAGACAAGGATTTTCTTGCTGAAAAGGCTTATCCATTCATGAAAAAGGCGGCAGAGTTTTATGTGCAGAAACTTCAATGGGACAGTCTCAAAAATGAATATTTTATTTTTCCTTCACAGCCATATGAAAATCCGCGTTCCAATTTTCTTCGCAATCCCATCACAGACAGGAACGTAATCATTTCAAATTTTACTAATTGCATCCATGCCGCCCGAATGTTAAAGGTGGATAAAAACAAAATTGAAGAATGGCAACATATTGTGGACAATATCTGGCCAATTCCCTATCAAACAGTCCCTGAGGCAGGTGAGATCATTTCTCATGCATGGTATCCTGACGGAACAATTTTTCCAAAAATTGAAGAAAGAGGCCGTTGGTTAAGCCATATGAGCGCTAGTACCTCCGCCGTTTTTCCTGCAAACCTTTTGGGAATTGATTCCGCCAATACCAGGGAGTATTACGCTATGGTCAATATGATACGTGATCGCTCACCAGATGTCAATGCCATTTCACCAGAGCCCATTGTAGCAGCCAGACTCGGTATGGGCAATGAGGTGTTATCGATGATGCACAATGGAATTCGGCGATTGCAGCACTTTCCGCAGGGTTTATTTTACAACATAGATCATTGGTATAACCTGTCCATTTACATGGATTCTCTGTCCAAACCGGATATCACAGCACAGCGAGACTACATCTACGATGAGCGGGCACACTACCCAAATAAGCTACCAGCCAAACCATTTATTCAAGCTGGCCTGGAACCCCATAGTATCTATGGCGCTGCAATAAATGAAATGCTACTACAAAGCAACGAAGGCAAAATCAGGGTTTTCCCGGCACTACCCGACAACTGGGCTACTAGCTTTACCTTACTTGCCAGAGGAGCTTTTGTCGTCTCATCCGAAATCGGAAAAGACGGTGCTATCCCCGGAATTTACATAGAAAGCCAAAAAGGAAATATATGCAGGATCGTCAATCCCTGGTCAGGTTCAGATGTGACGGTTTTGAGCATGAGCGAAAAGGGAAAGAAAATCAACTATAAAACAGATGCTAAGAATATTGTTGAATTTAAAACCATACCTGGATATACTTATCTGATCATCCCCAAGGGTAAGGAAGGAATATCTCAAAAAACACACTTTGAAGGTAGTCCAAATCAATCGCCCAAGAAGTTTTACGAAGCGATGTTGGGAAAAGAAAGGAATTTCTAAATATAGCTGCTGACAGCTAAAAAATCAGAAAGTGAAGTAGATCGGATTAAACTATGTGGCTGCTTTGAAAATCTGGCACATGAAAAATTTAAAACCTAATATGAAAAAATCTAAAATTAAAGCACTATTGCTTCTCTGCCTTGTCTACGGCTGTTACATTCAGCTCACTTTAGGCCAGCAAAAAAACAACTTGTCAATGACGGGTACGGCCACAGCCAGTTCTTCTCAGCCAGGATTTGAACCATCTAAGGCCATCGATGGAAAACCTGGACTGGAAAGTTCGTGGAAAAATACTCCAGATAATAAAGAGTCGTGGCTAATGCTCAAGCTTCCAGGTGCCACTGAGATCAGCGAACTAAGTATTCAAATACCGGAAGAGGCTACAGTAATTTCAGATTTCAAAATTCAGACAATTCTCAACGGCTCTTGGAGGAATGTCAAAGAAGTTGTTTCCAGTACATCCCATCAAGTAGAAGTAACCTTTGACCAGCCTATCCTTACTGATCGGATCAGGCTGTGGATACCAGGAGATTCCCCTGTGACCATCTCTGAATTCGCAGTCTATGGACAACATTATGTGGATTCTACTGCCACCGCTGTAAAGAAAATCCTTGTCAACCAAAGTGGCTATAACCTGGGCCGTCCCAAGCGCTTTTCTGCTCCAAACCTTGCAGATAAATCCCCATTTGAAATCATTCAAACAAAAGATCGAAAAGTACTGCACACAGGGATCATCGAAAAAGGGAAGGGAGATTTCTCCGAATTCAATCCAACTTCTTCTGAAGAATTTATCATCATATCTGGTCAAGAAGAATCATTTCCTTTTCGAATTGGACCCTATTGGTTGGAGCGGGTAACTTACCGCAACATGGTCGATTTTATGATCGGAGCCCGGCATTATGTTGGCACCACCGATTTGATCAGACCTTTGTCATTTGAATGGCGGGATGGTGATTTTTTCAATTGGGCCTTGCAAGGAATGGTGGCGCTGTACCTTTCCAATCCTGAAGCTTTTGAACGAATGGAGAAAACGGTCACTTATGTTCCCAACTCCTCTTTTCCAAATGAATACAATGGACTTTGGGGAGCTTTGCAACCTTACAAGGAAGATGCACCGGATATCATCAAACTCATTCACTGGGATGCTGATGTGAAAATCTCCCAAGGATTGGAACATGAGATGCAAAAAGCTGAGCTTGCTCATTTTCTATATGCATGGCCTTATTTGGAAAAATGGTTGCCACAACAAAATTTCGATATTGTGTATCAATATCTTATTGAGAAATGGGAGAAAGCCACTGTCAAACCCAGTTCAACTTCACAATATGACCTCAGTCCTGAGCATAATTTATTGGCTCTAAAAACCCAATTGGGGACTACCAAAGGAGAGATGCCTCCAGGATATTCAGTAATTCCAAATTTGATGATGTATGAGGTCACAAAAAAAAGAGGAGAAAAAGATGCTGAGAAGTACTTTGAGGCAGCATACAGGCAAATGGAATGGATGATTCAAAACCTGGACTGGAAAGATCCAATCGTGACTAAAGGCCAAAGAATGTCCGAACACATGACCATGAGGGCATTTGCTTATTTTCAAAATAAGTTTCCGGACAGAGCTCCGCAAGGTTTGAAAGAAAAGGTGACAGAATGGGCCAAAGTAGTTGTTTCTAGATCAGACAATTATTGGGATTTCAGAAAATATTCCGACGATGGAGATTGGGTACCACCAAGCTGGAATGAAACAGGAAATGTCTTGGGATTTCCTGCCGCATTATTTGCTGCCATGTCCATAATTGAAGATAAAAGCTTATTGGAAAGGTTGGAGGTATTGGCATGGTCTCATTTCGACAATGCTTTTGGAAGAAATCCTGTAGGAAGACATTTTTCCCACAAAGGTCCTGAAGAAATTGAAGGCGTGGATTTGGGATGGTACAGTGCCCACCTAGGTGGATATGGCTTGCTTGAGGAGGTGAGATTTGTATTTGATGGTTCGCCAAAATCATTCCATTATCCCAATAATCCTGAAGTGGAAATTTAGGTTGGACAGAAGGTTGGGTTCAATTCAATACTGCTTTTAATGTGAGTATGGCCTACTCGGCTAATCATTATACTAATTTAGAAGTATCAGCAGCATCCAAAAATAAACTTGAAATTCGATTGGTCGCACCTTTAAATTTTGATCCTAATACAATGGAAAGCGTTTCTGTAAGGGTTCAAAATGAGCAAGGACAAAGTTTCTCAGTCACGCTAAGTGAGGAGTCTGCCTACTCGGATACTTTCGTTGGAAAGCTCAGCATTACAAAATCCGGAATAACATCAGGTAATGAGACCATCAAATGGAAAAAAGGAGAAACAATTAAGGTGTCATATGGTCTGGGATATTTTCAAAAAGATGCAACTTACTTAAGAATGGATTAGCAGTTGAAATTGCCGGGTGAGATATTTTTTTTCAATAAATCTATTTGTTTTATTGCATCGCCTATGAAGAAACCTATTGAGTCCGTATTTAAAAAGTTATTTTCTAAAGAGCCTTTATTGGTCTTTTCCCCTGGAAGGATAAATCTTATCGGAGAACACACCGATTACAATGAGGGATTTGTGATGCCGGCTGCTATCGACAAGAAAATGATTGTGGCCATCGCTGCAAACCAAAGCCGTCAAGGGCGAATTTATTCCATGGATTTCGATGAGGAATTTGCTTTTGATCTCGATTCCTTTGGTCCTAAAAAAGGACATTGGGCCACTTACGTAATGGGTGTAGCAGCCCAATTGCAACAAGCGGGATACGAAGTCCAAGGATTTGATATGGTTTTTGGCGGAGATATCCCTGTCGGGGCTGGTCTATCCTCTTCTGCCGCATTGGAAGCAGCTGTTGGTTTTGCCTTGAGTGAATTGTTTGATTTCAAAATACCCCAACGCTCTTTGATTCATTATTCTCAAAAAGCAGAACATGTTTTTGCCGGAGTACAATGCGGCATCATGGACCAATTTGCCTCAGTAATGGGAAAAAAAGAACATGTCATCCGGTTGGATTGTAGGTCACTGGAATTCCAGCATTTTCCCCTTCACCTTCCTGACCATTGCATTTTATTGATCGACACTTGTGTGAAACATTCCTTAGCAGATTCCGCCTATAACAAAAGAAGGGAAGAATGCCAAACTGGTGTAACCGCTGCCCAAAAACTTCATCCTGAAATCAAATCCCTTAGAGACATGGATTTGGAAATATTGGCAGGCATTCGAGATCAAATAAGTGATCCGGTATTTAATCGATGCAAATATGTCATTGAAGAAAACGAAAGAGTTATAAAAGCATCCGATTCTTTGGATAATTCTGATTTATCCGGTTTTGGAAAAATAATGTACGCATCCCATGCAGGTTTGTCTGAACTGTATGAGGTCTCCTGCGAAGAACTTGATTATCTGGTTGATTATACCAAAAACCTTGATTTTGTTTTGGGAAGCAGAATGATGGGAGGTGGCTTTGGAGGCTGCACCATCAATATTGTAGAAAAAAGTAATCTGGAAAAATTACAAAAAATGATTTCCAGGGATTTTGAACTAAAATTCGGAGCGAAGCCGAAGTTTTACGAAGTCAGTCTGGAAAATGGGACTGGATTATTGTAGCTATTTTCGTACCTTAAGAATCGGTTTTAAACCAAGTGAAAACACCAAAGTTAAAATAAGGTAAAAAGGATGAAGAGATTAGCACTGCTTTTATTTAATACAGTAACTTTCGCCATTACCCTATACCTGAATTATATCTTTGGTTCAGGTGCTGGGAGCCGACGCAATGTCGGGGAAATCAGCGCCCAATACGACACCCTTATCACTCCTGCAGGTTATGCCTTCTCCATATGGGGTTTGATTTACCTCCTTTTGTTAAGCTTCATCGTCTTTCAATGGATTTCTTTTTTCAAGAACCAAAATCATAAATCATTAGTGCCATCGTCCATATGGTTTGGACTTTCAAATGTATTCAATGGCCTTTGGATAGTCGTATGGACTTCTGAAATGATTACTGTATCCGTTTTGGTGATCTTTGCATTACTGATATGCCTGCTGACTCTTGTGGTCAAATTAAGACTGGAAACGTGGGACGCCCCTTTGGATATCATAGCATTTGTCTGGTGGCCGATATGTGTTTACACGGGTTGGATTATTACTGCTTCTGTGGTCAACTTATCGGTATGGTTTCTGGCTAAGGAAATATTGCTATCCAATCAGGTGTTTTGGACTATAGCAGTTTTATTCATCGGAACCGGAATTTACCTGGCCCTCATCCGCTACCGAAATATGCGTGAAGCTTCTTTAGTAGGCGTCTGGGCATTTGTTGCTATCGCCGTCAAACAATGGGATAATCAATACCTGGTCGCCTACGCTGCCCTGATTTTTGCCGCCCTCCTATTTTTAGCTGCAGGTATTCATGGATTCAAGAACAGAAAAACCAGTCCATTTCAAAAAATCATCCAATCCGAGTAGTCAAATAAATTACTTCACAGGTAACGTTTAGCCTACAGGATTGAATATCACTTCAAATTGATTTCAGTTTGAATTTTTATGGTATTTCTTTTATAACATAAAAAATATTTTCCTGCCATTTTGACCTTCCTATTTCATATTTTGATTATCACAAATACTTAATTGCTTTTCATTTTTAATGGTCATTTTTTTCAAAAATATATTTTGAATATGAACACTAATTATCTATATTTCAATCCATTCTGTTGAATATCGGAATAATATTTCATCAACGGCGTGTTTAAATTATCATCTAATCATTGGCTTTTTCACCCAAAAGCTAAGCAACTGATCGAGTATGAAAATAGGAATTATAGGAGGGACTAAACTGGCGTCCACTCTCGGCAACAAACTCTTGGCCGCAAATCAAACAGTAGTATTTGGAGTCCGTGAAGATTTCGTAACCAAAGAAATTGAGTGGAAAATACTCAACATGTATTTGGATAAAATTTTCAGCTATGACAAGGCTATCGAAATGTCAGATGTGATTTTGATCTGCTGTGAAAACGAACACCTTCCAAAGGTATCGGATAGTCTGGCAGCTTCCGATCTGGAAAATAAAATTGTCATTGACTGTACCAATGGTGCCTATACCAAAGAATTTTGTCCAAATACCATTCTCATTAAAAAAAGTATTGGAGAACATAAGCTTTTCAAGGCATTCAATAATCTCGGTATAGACTATCCCAAATCTGACCCTATGGGATTGGTGAAAGAAAGCTATTACTGTGGTCCTGACTCAAAAGAAAAAGCTATTGTAAAAAGAATCATCGAATGGGTTGGTTTCAAACCAGTGGATGCCGGTGAAATTGAAAATGCAATGCTTTTGGAGGCGTTTTATCACCTTAGGAAAACCATTTCTTTTCAAAAAGCAGAAAGAATGGATTACCATTTCAAACTGATTTCAGTATGATCAAAAACTACGCTGTCTAATCATTTGTTTTCACATTTTAAGCCAATTATACTAAGCCCTGGTTTTATTTTGCAAATAGAACAATTTCCAAGTTTTGCTATTTTTACTTACTTTTAGTTTTGCCTTATCGATATTTTTAAAGGAGGAAGTAAATAATGGATAACATGGAAAAAACTGACCAAGATTCTGCAGAAGATATTTCTTGGTTAACAAACCTTCAAAAAAACAGTTGGGAACCTGAAGTGATCATTTCAGGTATTTCCCTTGCCTTTATTTTTGCATTCCCCGCAGAAGTCTACAAATTTGCGGTGGTTTTGGTTCAGGACTATGGACTTGATTTTGTTGGAGCATGGCTTGTATTCATCTATCTTTCCATTATTGTCAATGTTTTTAAGATTTTTTTTACTGTACACCTTGTTTTGAGATTTGCTTGGGCAGGCCTATTGGGATTGAGTTACGCTTTTCCCAAAGGCGTCATCAATGAGAATCTGTTCAAAGTCGGTAAGGATTATGAATATACCAAACCTTCCGATATGGTCTTGAAACTGGAAAAAATATGCAGTATGGCATTTGCTTTTCCTTTGATGATGGGGATTTCATTTTTGATATTCACTTCTTATCTGGGGGTTTTATTGGCAATCTATAAAGTATTTGACCTTGATTTCTTTTTGATTTATTTGATTTTTATGGCCTCAATTATCGGATTTGCACTTTTTTCGATCATTGGAAAAAAGTCAAAACTAAAAGTATGGATAGCGAAATCTATCTTTAGTACTATTCAGGCACTCTATCAAAGCAATCTTGGAAAATGGTATATTATAGGCTATACCATTTTCATTTTTTTATTAACGGTCCCTTTTATCATTTCGGATAGTAAAGACCTTTTCTTGTTTTCCAATATTTCAAAACCAACAGAACAATCCCTCGATTGGCCATACCAATCCTGGCACTTTGAGGATAAATTGGATAGCGAAGAAAGATTCCCGAGAGCGATGATGAAAAGTGAAGAAATAAGTGAAGACCTCACTCCAATCACTTTGTCCTATTATGAAATGGACAACAAAAATGTCAGGTTATTAAATGAAAATTTCAAGCAAGAACTCGATAGCCTGGGATGGGGAGAAGTCCAGAACCATTATAATCTTTACAGATTTTATATCAATGACAGCCTAGTTGAAATTGATGATTCAAATTGGAGGAAGATTTCCATGAAAAATACCCGTCAAAGAGCATACCAAGGGCTATTGGACATCTCTCACTTAGAAAATGGAGTCCATGAAATCCGGATTGAAAAAATATTTGTGGCCGGTGGGCTACTCGTTACTGACGATCTATTCAGATATAGAAAGGAATGGGCAAAGTTTTCATTTATCAAAACTGATTAAAAACCAAATCGATAGATTGAAGTAAGTGTCAAAATTTCATTGTTTTGCTCCGCCCCTCTATGATCCTAAAAAAAAGAATATGTGCCATATTACGGGCATGTTCCTTGGCATAGTCGGCATTTTTACCATAAAAATATGTATCCAAAGTCGAGAACCATAGCTCCAGCCAGTTTCCAAAATGAAGCTGTTCTATCTTATTCCCTGTCTTTTGGTCTACTTCCTTGTGCACAGGTACAGGACTAAACTTACCTGCACCGGGTCCGGAATTTAACAGCACCATTTCCCAAAAATCAGTCAGTCTTTCCAGATGGGTTTCCCAATCCTCGACAACCTCATTGAAAATCGGCCCGAGGTGCTCATGAACTCTGATCCGAGCGTAAAAACTCCTTACCAAAAGTGATACATCATCCCTATTCTCTATCGCCTTCCTTTCCATTATTTTTCTTTCAATATGGGTTCAAGTATCTCCAGTTTCCCATCAATGTCATCTGGAATCGGCAATCCCAAGATATTGGCCAGCAATGGAAATACATGAATATTTTCAAAGGGTAAAATCGTCATTCCTTCTTTAACCATAGGTCCATTGGCAAAAAATATGCCATGCATATCTTTATATTCCTGACTGAAGCCATGTTCCCCAAAAACATCCGTTTTAAACATGGCTGACCTATTTTGATAAGAAACCATACCATTACTTGTAGTCAGGTAATGACCTAAATCAGGAATGATTATCAGGTCCCCAAACCGGTTTTTATACTTCTCAATGTTTTTGTAGTATTCTCTATCCGCGACTTTGACCACTTTGAAATGATTTTCGGATTTTTTCAATTCCTGATAAACTTCTTCCATTTCCTCAATATTTTCCAAATGGAGGTGAGCCAGGGCCCCATTGTTGACTACTCTCGCTTGGATGCCTTCAGTAATATGATCAAGGTTGAGCAAATTCTCTTTAGGAATATTGGTCATGCCGTGGTCGGAAACGATAAAAATATTGATATCCAGCTCAAAACTCTTCAATCCCTCAAACAAAGCTCCCAATTCACGGTCCAATTTCTCCAGTCTTCCGCCAATCTGCTCATTATTATCCGGTCCATATCTATGTCCTATATTATCCATATCTGAAAAATACAGCGTAATCATTCTTGGTCTTTCATCTTCAGGAAGCTGAAGCCATTCAAATACCTTGGAAACTCGGGTAAGGTTTGGCACACTTCCATCAAAATTGAAATAGTAACTTGGATGGATCCCTTGAACCGGTGCTTCTGAACCAACAAAGAAATAACTTGCGGCTTTAATACCATGTTGCTCAGCCAATACCCAAATGGGAGTTCCGCCGTACCAATATCCATCCTCTACGATATCCCTGTTGCCCATGGAATAAACCAAATCTTTTTCGGGTTCATAAAAGGAATTGTCCACCAAACCATGATTTTCTGGTTTCATTCCAGTGGCAATGGTATAATGATTGGGGAAGGTTTTTGTAGGGAATGAGGGAATCAAAGCCTCCGCTGCCGTACCGTTTTCAATGAATCTGAGGAGATTTTCAGGCTGAAACCGCTCCACATAATCATGTCTAAAACCATCAAGGGAAATTAGAATCACATACTGTTCTTTTTCCTGGGCAAAACCAGATAGAAATGGTATTAAGAAAAAAGCAATAAGCCCGGTGATCTTAATGAGAAAGTTCATTTTTGGAAAGTCATATTGAAGAAACTATTATCTTAAAGGATAGGTCATTCTATAATCCGTTGATACTTTACCTTTACTTATATCGATCAACTTACTTTGTACCATTCTTTTTTTAAGACCTTTGAGATAATCTATGAACAATATACCTTCCAAGTGGTCATATTCATGTTGTATCACCCTAGCAGTTAATCCTGAAAATTCCTCCTCTTTAAGATTCCAGTTTTCATCAAAATATTCAATGGTGAGTTTTTCAGGTCGGAAAATATCTGCTCTGATTTCTGGAATACTGAGGCATCCTTCTTCAAATCCGAAAACATCTCCATATTCGTCCAAAATAATCGGGTTGATAAATGCTTTCCGAATTCCTTTTTCTTCATCCTCTTCATCCAGCATCAGACTACTGTCAATCACAAAAAGCCTTATCCCCTTATTGATCTGGGGAGCCGCCAATCCCACACCATTGGCATTTTCCATGGTACTGAACATATCCTTAATCAATTCAGAAAGATCTTCTCCTTCTTTGATTTCTTCTGCTTCTTTCTTTAAAATCGGATTTCCGTAAGCGACTATAGGGTAAATCATAATTGTTCCAGGTAGGATTGTAATATAATGGCAGCACTGACTTTGTCTAAGTTACCTGCTTTTTCTTTTCTGTCTTTTTTCTTGCTCCCCATTGCAATCATACTCTGCATGGCCATTTTTGAAGTAAACCTTTCATCTACCAGTACAATATTTTTGTTTGGATACAGCTTGGAGAGACGGCCCTTGAGATTGATTACTCTTGGAGTCATTTCATTTGCGGTACCATCCAAGCGAATGGGATAGCCCAAAACTATGGTGTCCACTTCCTCTTTGGCAAAATAACCATTGAGAAATTCAACGATCTTTGAGGTTTCGATTGTAATTAAAGGATTGGCAAGAATATTTAGCGTATCAGTAACTGCAATCCCGGTTCTTTTGGTTCCCAAATCAATTGCCAAAATCCTTCCCATCAGTTACTGATTATCTTTTTCTTTATTTTTCTGAGGACATCTTTTTCAAGTTCCACTGCTTTGGGGAAAAGCAACCGGTCCTCAATTTGGGCATGGATGATTAATTCTTTTTCAAATACCTGCAATTCATGATACAAAACTCTCATGGAGACAGGCGCCAAATCAGGTAAAAAATAATTGTTGGTGATTTTTCGGATACCCTCCATTTCATCATCATGGGTATCATGAGCCTCGGCAAGAAGAATCACCGGGTTTTTCTCCAAAATATGCAAGGCATCCTGAAGCCTGAATTCATCTTCATCTATTTCATGCAAAAGTTGGATCCTCTTAAAAAGCTTACTTTCTTCCTCATGGATATGGTGAATAAAATCCTCTACAAACAAAGGGAACATTATCCTTAAATCTGCCAAAATATTTACATATTCGGGATCAGTTATTGCTATACCTGAAACCATATTGGAAAGAAACGGCAATTCCTGTCTCACAAAAAAATAATGCTTCCTTTTCAAATAAGAAACCAAAACTTCAATCGGATGCAAATACAGATCTTCTGTTGAAGGTTCCTTTCTCTTAGCCCAGGATTCCAATTCATCAATCAGTTGTTGGGGATTGATCCGGAATTTTTTACAAACCTCCTGAAGTGAATTTTGCTCATACTCAAAAAAACTAATTCCAAAATAATGAAGAACTGCTGCAAAGACATAATTCTCTGAAACAAGGTCTTTAATAGAATATTTCTGAATATCTTTGGAATTCAACATATCAACAAAATTAATTTATTTTGGCTAAATCGAGATAAAATAGTCATTAAAAATGATATTATTACGATTAATAAAAACGAAATAGCTTCAAATACTGTTTAAGCCTATATTAGAGTTTTATCTTTAACTCAAGTAAAATTACCACTAAATCATTAACCGAAGGATATTGTGAGCGAAATCAAAAACACAAAACAGCAAATAAGATTGCCTTTAATTCTTGCCCTTGCCATTTCTGCAGGGATTTGGATAGGGGCTACTTTTGCCGAACCCAAGACTGACAGAAATGACTTGAAAGCGGCTATATACAAGCTTCAGGAAATCATTACTTATATCAACAGAGACTATGTAGATAGTGTCAATACCAATGAATTGGTAGAATTTGGCATTCAAAAAATGCTCGAAAAACTTGATCCACATTCCAGCTATATTCCTGCTCGTGATGCTTCTTTGGCAAAATCGCAGTTGGATGGAGAATTTGATGGAATCGGAGTGGAATTCGGAATTATTCGGGATACAATCTATGTAGTTGCTCCGTTGACAGGCGGCCCATCTGAAAAATTAGGGATTCAGTCCGGCGATCAGATTATAAAGGTAGATGGCAAGACCGTAGCAGGAACCGGGATTACCAACAGAGATGTTTTTGATTTGCTCAGAGGCCCAAGTGGAAGTAAGGTAGTGGTTGATATCAAAAGGAAAAGCCAAAAAGACTTGATTTCATTTGATATAATCAGAGATAAAATCCCTCAATACAGTATCAATGCCACTTACATGGTAGACGAGGAAATCGGATATATAAAAGTAACCCGATTTGCTGCCACTACCCATCAGGAGTTCAAAAAAGCAGTCACTGAACTTCAGGAACAGGGTATGAAAAAGCTGATTTTAGACCTTCAGGGAAATCCTGGCGGTTATATGGGTGCAGCCATCAATATGGCGGATGAAATTCTCAACGAAAATGCCTTGATTGTATCTCAAGAAGGAAAAATGAGCAGATATAATCAAAAAGCTTATGCTATTAAACCTGGTCTATTTGAAGAAGGTTCGATCATCATACTCATCAATGAAGGGAGTGCTTCTGCATCAGAAATCGTTGCAGGTGCTATTCAGGACAATGACCGCGGTCTGATAGTAGGAAGAAGATCTTTTGGGAAAGGTTTGGTACAAATGCCGATTGATCTTTCGGATGGTGCAGAACTAAGACTGACTATTGCCAGATATTTTACACCATCAGGCAGGTCTATCCAAAAGCCTTATGGAAATGATGAGGACTACAGCAGCGATTGGAGTTATCGCTTTGAACACGGTGAATTTTTCACCGCCGACAGTATTAAATTCAATGATAGTCTCAGGTTTGAAACCAAAGCGGGAAGATCCGTTTATGGAGGAGGTGGAATCATGCCTGATTTTTTTGTTCCATTGGATACCACAATGTCCAGTTCTTACGTAAACAGGCTTTTCAATTCTGATTCATCCAGAGAATTTATTTTGGATTACTTGGATAAGAACAAGAAAAAATTCGACGGAATGAGTTTTGAAGATTACTACAACAAGTTCGAAATATCTGATGAAATGTTGAAAGGCCTGATCAGTGTTGGGGAAAGAAATAAAGTTAAGTTTGATGAAAAGGATTATAAAAAGTCTAAAGAGTACCTCAAAATATTGGTGAAAGCCCACATGGGAAGAAATATTTATGATGACAATGCTTTTTATAAAATTATCAATGAAGCAGTGAATGAGGCCTATCTTCAAGCCTTGACTTTGTTTGACGAAGCCGAAAGTCTAGCATTGGCTCCAAAAAATAACAATTGATAAACTTTCTTGAAATAAATTTAAAGTGGGTCTGTCTTCTTGATGGATCCACTTTTTTTTTACCTTTTACATAATCAGATCCTTCAATGGTATATTTACCATACCGTATAACCTGCAAATCAGTTATATTTAGGTAAATAAACCTGAAGTAATCATGATAAAGCTCATTTCCTCAGTATTGATAGTATTTAGTTTGTTCACAATTAACCACAAAACAATGGCCCAGGCCAAAATCACCCATATTGCCGTTTATGTCAAAAACCTGAAAAGAAGCACTGATTTCTATACCGGTGTTTTTAATTTCCCTGAGTTGGACGAACCTTTTAAAGATGGATTACATACCTGGTTGGATATAGGCAACAATCTGTCCATGCATATTATTCAAGCACCTTGGGAACCTGTCACGATCAATAAAATCAACCATATCTGCTTCAGCATTCCTGATATGGATGGGTTCATAGCCAACTTAAATAAACTGGGAATTGAATATGAGGATTGGCCGGGAAAGAAAAATACCATCAACATCAGGCCTGATGGTATCAAACAGATTTATATCAGGGATCCTGATGGCTATTGGCTGGAGATAAATGATGAGTATTGATTATCAAAATAGTTAAAAAGGTTGCTGACATTGTCAGAAAAAAATATTTGGCTAAAAAACTTCTTAAGTCACTTAATCAGAAATAACCTTATCTACATAACTGGAATTCAATATTCCCAAGGCACCCATGTATTTCAAATTAAATTTGATCACATCGCCCACTTTATAGCCCTTTGGATTCGTGCCAAGGTTAAGTATCAACATATCAGAACTTGCTCCAAGAATTTCAAATTCCCCGTCTTCAGGAATCAGGTATTTTGGATCTACATCCAAAAGACCTATATCCAGGATCGCTCTGAATGAAGACTTGCCGTAAAGCTGCTGATCTATTTCAATGATTTCACCTTGGGGATTTGCCGCTAATGTACCTGACGGCAATAATGGTTTTTCCTGCATTTCAATTATTTCTGCATTCAATTCAAAAACATCACCATGCATGCCATCAATGATCTTTTCTTCAAATAAATCCACACCAAAATAAAGTGTTTCTCCTACCCTGAAATGATTGATTCCTTTAGGTAATTGCTTGTTTAGCATCAACGGTATTGTGACAGATGTACCAGCAGATACCCAGGGTATTTTTTTGTTGAATTTGAGTTCAATAATCTGTTTGTACAATGACAGCTGAATCAGTTTGTCCGTGGATGGCATTACACCATTGAGGCAATTGAGATTTGTTCCCAGTCCAATGATTTCAATATTTGGAAGTTCAAATATTTTTGCATAGAAGTCCAATAAATAATCACCCATAACTCCTTCTCTGAGGTCACCGGTTTCCACCATGATGATGATTTTATGGGTTTTACCCTGCTTTACTGCTTCCTCTGAAATCCATTTGATGGTAGTCAGTTCACTGTTGAGACTCACGTCGGCATATTTGACCATTTTGGCAATATTCCTTTTGGAAACAGGCTTGATATAAACAGTTTGGATTTCCGGGTTGATTTCTTTGATTTTAGCCAGATTACTTATCCTCGAGTCATGAATTTCTTTTACCCCAAGATTGATCAGTTCCTCCAAAAATTTTCTGTTTCCACATAAAAGCTTAGAAACTACCCCCCAAGAAATATCACTTTTTTCAAACATCTCCTTAAGAAGCTGAAAATTATCTCTGAGTTTGGTTCTATTTAAGGTTAGATATGCCATCTTCTTTTTTAAGTCTCATTTCCAGGTATTTATTGGTAAACCCCAGCTTTTCATATAATTTTTTAGCGGGATTATCCGCCTCTACGTGAAGTGCTATATCCCCATTGGCAAGTTCAATAGCAGTGGTCATCAGCTTTTTACCCACACCTTTTCCTCTTTGGGAAGTATCTACAGCGGTATAAACCAATATGTTTTCTGGAATATATCCGGACATTCCTGTTTTATTGATGACTACAGCACCAACTATTTTTTGATTTTCACGCGCCAAAACCACAAATCCGCCTTTATCCACTGCCTGATCCAAAGCATAATCAAGACATTTCATGATGTCATTGATTGGATCACCATATTGTTCCAACTGTACAAACAAAAAATCTGCTATCTCTTTTTTCTGTAAAAAAGTAGCTTGATCTGCGGCGGATATAGTTTCTATTTTAAGCATATTCATTAATTTTATTTTGAATTTTCGATTCTCTATACTTATTAACAAGCAAAAACACTGCTAAAGAGGCAAAAACACCAAAAAAATTCGGATCAAGCCCAAAAGGTAAGTCTATGGTCAATAAACCAAGAATCACGGTGACAGTCCCGCCTGTAATCATGGCAGATATAGCAGCATCAGGGTTTCTTTTTCTTGTAAACAACCCGAAAAGGATCGGAACCAAAAGTCCAGAAACCATAAATGCATAACTATACAACATTAAATCCAAAACGTTTGTCATTTGCATAGCTACAATCAGGGCAATGATTCCCAAAATCAAGGTAAACACTTGCCCATATCGAATCTGATGTCTTTCTTTTTTCTTATTCAGCCATTTACCAAATATATCTGTTGACAAATTTCCAGATGCGGCCATCAGACAAGAATCCGCTGTGGACAGTACAGCTGAAAAATAGGCCGCCATCATCAAGCCCAAAATACCCGGAGGCAGGATTGTCCTCAGGAGAATCGGCAATCCCATTTCAGGATCCAAAGTTTCCAAATCCATTATCAAGAGACCTTGTTCAAATGCCACCCTAGAAAGAAGTCCTAAGGAAACTCCCATAAAAGCCATAATTGGCCATTCAAACAATCCGGCTATAAACCAAGCTTTTTGGGCAGATTTGGTATCTCTGCTGGCGTAAATTCTCTGATATAATGTCATTCCTATAAACCAGATTGGCAAAATTGTAATGCCCCAATTGGCAAAATCCTGCCAACTGAGGTTGGAAAGACTAAAAAACTCCCGTGGCAATGTGGCTTGGATGACTTCCCATCCACCTACGTGAAAATAGGCAACAGGAAGACCAATAAAGATAAATCCCGACATCAAAATAATCCATTGGACTGTATCTGTATAGATTACCGCCTTCAGTCCACCCAAAACTGTGTAGACCACAGCAATAACCCCCATTATCAACAAGGCCTCGGTCAAACCCAATTCAATAAAAGTGCCTGAGGCTAATTTAGCCCCCGCCAATAACTGTGAAGACGTAAATCCAAGATAACCTATCAGGGAAATAACAGCAGCAGCAATGCCTACCTTTTTGTCAAATAGATGTTTGAATATTTGTGGGAAAGTATAAAAATTAGCGAATGCTTTATCCTGCTTTATCCTCGGGATCAAAAATACTGCTGCTAACCATGCCCCCAACAATCCTGTAAAAAGCATCCAACTTCCCGAAAGGCCCATGACAAAACCCAAACCACCAAGCCCCACAGAAAATCCCCCACCTACATCTGTTGCGACCACGGATAGCCCGATATGCCATGGTCCGATATTTCTTCCACCAACATAATAATCATCCTGACTCCTGTTTTGGCGCATAAAATAATACCCCACCCCAAGCATCAACAACATGTACCCGACAAATATGCCGAGATCAATAAAATGCATTTAATCTCTTATTTGTGAAATCTAACAAATTTTCTAAATAATATGAATTTTCAAAGTTAACAATATTTGAATTAGTCTAAAAGAAAGAAAACATCTAAATACAACAATATACGAATATTGAAATTCCAGATTCGTATAGTCACAAAAAAAGCCGGATTTACCGGCTTAAATTTTATATTACTTTTTTATATCAGACATTTTGACTGCTGACAATAGCAGAGAAATATTCCCTGTTCATTCTTGCAATATTGGTAATACTGATACCTTTTGGACATTCTGCCTCACATGCACCAGTATTGGTACATGCCCCGAAACCTTCTTCATCCATTTGAGCAACCATTTTTTCTGCTCTAGCCTTTCTTTCAACTTGTCCTTGCGGTAATAAGGCTAATTGGGAAATTTTCGCTGAGGTGAACAGCATGGCTGAAGCATTTTTACAAGCAGCAACGCAGGCTCCACAACCTATACACTGGGCTGCATCCATGGCCATATCGGCGATTGTTTTTGGGATAGGAATTTCATTGGCATCAGGAACACCACCTGTATTGACCGACACATACCCTCCTGCCTGTATAATTCTATCAAATGCAGACCTGTCAGTAACCAAATCCTTGACCACTGGGAAGGATTTTGCCCGCCAAGGCTCTATAGATATGGTTTCTCCATCTTGGAAGGAACGCATATGCAACTGACAAGTGGTAGTCTGTAATGGTCCATGAGGATTCCCATTGATATATAATGAACACATTCCACAAATGCCTTCCCTACAGTCATGATCAAAATGAACCGGATCTTCACCTCTTTCAGTCAATTGTTCATTGAGAACGTCCAGCATTTCCAAAAAAGACATGTCTTTTGAAATATCCGTTACTTTATATTCTTTGAAACCTCCTTTATCGGAGTGATTTTTCTGTCTCCAGATTTTCAATGTAAGATTCATTGCTCTGATGATTTTAATTTTCTAATTACTTATAACTTCTCTGGGTCAACTTCACATTTTCAAATAAGAGAGGCTCCTTGTGCAGTGCTTCTTCTTTTCCTTCTCCCAAATATTCCCATGCAGCGACGTAAGCAAAATTTTCGTCGTCTCTAAGTGCTTCTCCTTCAGGGGTTTGATATTCTTCTCTGAAATGGCCGCCACAGGATTCATTTCTATTTAAGGCATCGTCTACCATCAACTCTCCAAGTTCAATGAAATCTGCTACCCTATGCGCCTTTTCCAAGGACTGGTTCAATTCTTCATTATCCCCAAGAACTTTTACATCTGACCAGAATTCAGCCTTCAGTTCTTTGATCATAGCTTTGGCTTTGGTCAGTCCCTCAGCACTTCTAGCCATTCCACAGTAGTCCCACATTATTTTTCCCAATCTCTTATGAAAATGGTCTACTGTTTTTTTACCCTTGATATTGAGAAGCTTTTGGATTCTATCTTTCACATCTTTTTCGGCGGATTTGAAAGCTTGATGATCCACATCCAACTTAGCAGCAGCAGATTGTGCAAGATAATCCCCTACAGTGTAAGGAATAACAAAGTATCCATCTGCAAGACCTTGCATCAGTGCAGAAGCACCCAATCTATTTGCTCCATGATCCGAAAAATTCGCTTCTCCCAAAGCATACAAGCCAGGAACATTCGTCATCAAATTGTAATCTACCCAAAGTCCGCCCATGGTATAATGTACTGCAGGATAAATCATCATTGGTCCTTCATATGGATTATCTCCCGTAATCTGCATATACATGTCAAAGAGATTACCATATTTTGCTTCTATAGTACTTTTTCCGTCACGCTTGATAGCATCTCTGAAGTCCAAAAACACAGCTTCACCTGTCTCGTTGACTCCTCTACCCTCATCACACATATATTTAGCATTTCTTGATGCTACATCGCGAGGAACAAGATTACCGAAAGAAGGATATTTTCTTTCCAGGAAGTAATCCCTATCTTCTTCCTTGATATCGTTAGCTTTAATCTGACCTTTTCTAAGTTTTTCAGCTGTTTCAGCAGTTGCAGGCACCCAAACCCTGCCATCATTCCTTAGGGATTCAGACATCAAAGTCAGTTTTGATTGATGATCTCCAGATACGGGGATACAAGTTGGATGGATTTGAGTGTAACAGGGATTAGCCATTAACGCTCCTCTTTTATGTGCTCTCCAAGCTGCCGTAACGTTCGATCCCATTGCGTTAGTAGATAGGAAAAATACATTACCATAACCACCTGTACAAAGTAATACTGCATGGGCTGCGTGGGATTCAATCGCTCCTGTAATTAGGTTTCTAGTAACAATTCCTCTGGCTTTACCATCAATTGTCACCAAATCCATCATTTCTGTCCTAGGATACAATTTTACTTTTCCATTGGCCACTTGTCTACTGAGTGCAGAATAAGCACCTAAAAGCAACTGCTGCCCTGTTTGACCTTTGGCATAGAAAGTCCTTGAGACCTGTGCACCTCCAAAAGACCTGTTGGCCAATAATCCTCCATATTCTCTGGCAAATGGAACTCCTTGTGCTACACATTGATCAATAATATTTACCGATACTTCAGCAAGTCTGTATACGTTGGCCTCCCTTGCCCTATAATCTCCACCTTTGATGGTATCATAGAATAAACGGAATACTGAATCACCATCATTTTGATAGTTTTTGGCAGCGTTTATTCCACCTTGGGCTGCTATTGAATGCGCTCTTCTAGGACTATCCTGAAAGCAAAATGCCTTGACATTGTAACCAAGTTCTGCCAAAGAGGCAGCGGCAGAAGCTCCGGCAAGTCCGGTTCCGACTACTATCACATCATACTTCCTTTTATTGGCCGGGTTGACCAATTTCACATTGAATTTATGTTTGGTCCATTTTTCTGCCAATGGACCTTCGGGTATTTTAGAATCTAGTATCATCTAAATTAGATTTTTATTTTTCTACATTCAATTAAAACCGCTGTATCAAAGTGTTTTGAAATACATGATCAGAGGAATAAGTGCAAATAGTGCTGGAACTATGATTGAAAAGCCAATACCGACTTTATTGATCAAGGGAGAATATTTGACATGGTTTAATCCTAGAGTTTGAAATGCACTTGCGAAGCCATGAGAAAGATGAAATCCCAAGAATCCCATAGACACAACATAAAATGCAACATAAAATATATTGCTATAGGCTTCTGAAACGATTGCGAAAACATTTTTATAAGTAACCCCATCGTAAACTGTTGTTGGGAGCTCTCCAAATTTAAATTCATACCAAAATCCTTTCAGGTGGACCAGTAAGAAAATAAGAATCAGCGTTCCTAAAATACCCATATTTCTCGATGACCAAGTGCTGTTAAGCTGCGGTTTACTCACAGCATAAGCTACAGGTCTGGAATTTTTATTATACCTCGTAAGGATAATTGAATAAACAACGTGCAATAAAATAAAAGCAAAGTTACCAATTGAAACAACCCTGATCAGTGGATTCGTCGCCATGTTATAAGAATAAACATTAAAAGATTGACCCCCATCAGGGAGAAGCAATTGAAGGTTTCCTCCTAGATGCACGACTAAGAATAATATCAGAAATAATCCTGTAAGGGCCATCAGCAGTTTTTTGCCCAAGGTGCTGTTTAAGGTTTTTGATACCCAACTCATATACTTTTTCTTAAGTGTTCGATTGAAATTCGGTTTTTAAACTACGAGGCCAAATTTACATTTGGAAAGCTTAGTAAACAATCCATAAACAATCGATTGAACTTATTTTAAAACATTCTAAATAGAGCTGCTTTAGAATCCAATAAATTCAAATTATAATCGTTTATTTAACCAAGTGTTTAATTTTATTGTTTGATTAAAATGAATAATTTCATCCTGTTTTGGTTAATTTCGTATATCTTAAAAGATAAATTAAAATCCTTCATGAAATTCAGCAATTTACTTTTACTCACCTGCGGTTTTTTGTTTCTGTCTTTAACAAATTCTTTTGCAACACATATCCGGGCAGGGGAAATCACTGCCGAGAGAGTATCCATTCAAACCCTGACCTATAGAATCACTGTCGTAGGTTATACTGATACCAGATCCAGTGTCATTTTTGGGCCAGGCGAAGTCAATTTCGGTGATGGAAGGGAAGTACAGCTTAATACCGAGGCGGATTTTACATTGGTTGAATCTTTAGGTAACCAGATTGAGAAAAACACTTTTGTGGTAACCCACACCTACCAGGGACCCGGAGCTTATACCATTAGGTTCAGAGAATTCAATAGAAACGATTTGACCTTGAACATGGACAATTCTGTGGACACACCTTTTTATGTCGAAACCAAAATAGTCATAGACCCTTTTATTGGCATCAACAATTCGCCTGTATTGACCATTCCCCCTGTGGACAATGGAGCAGTCAATAAAAGATACATCCATAATCCAGGTGCATACGATCCTGATGGAGACAGCCTTGCTTATTCCATGGATATTCCCAAACAACAATTTCAAAGACCGGTAAATAATTACAGAGATCCTTCTTCTTCTGAATTTAGTTTCAATAGGGAAGATGGTGGAGTTCCCCCTTTTTTGACTTTGGATCCTTTAACAGGGGATTTAATCTGGGATGCTCCGGGATTGGCTGGGCAGTATAATGTTGCATTTAGAATACGGGAGTTCAGAAAAATAGCCGGAGAATGGATTGAAATTGGTTATGTCGTCAGGGATATGCAAATCATAATTGAAAATTCCAATAACAATAGGCCTGAATTGATCTTGCCACCAGACCTTTGCGTGGTAGCTGGCACAAAAATAGAGGAAATCATTCAAGGATCTGACCCTGATGGTGATCCGGTAAAAATCGAGGTTTTCGGTGATCCTGTTGAAATATCGAGTTCCCCAGCTGATTATCAACCAAAATCCATATTCCAATCCAGTCCTGGAATAATAAATTTTGAATGGCAGACTATCTGTAGCCATGTACGGGAGCGGGAGTATCAGGTAAGAATCAGGATAACAGATCAACCAAGATCTGGTCCGGCCTTGGTTGATATCAAAACATGGAATATAAAAATAATTGGACCACCACCTGTCCTAGAAGATGTAGAACAGCAACAGGGCAGATCAGTAAATTTGCAATGGCAACCATATTCTTGCTCTGGCTCAGCACAATCCATGCAGATTTGGAGAAGGCTAAATTCCGATCCTTATGAACCTGATTCCTGCGAAACAGGAATCAGATCCGGCTATGAATTGGTTGGAACTACAGACATGGATACTTTCAATTTTATAGATAACAATCAGTCAGAGGGATTAGCCCCTGGAAACACCTATTGTTATAGATTGGTTGCTGCTTTCCCGCAACCAAGAGCTGGAGAGAGTATTGTTTCAGAAGAAATTTGTATTACGATTGATGTAGATGTTCCTCTAATTACAAATGTGAGTGTTGAGGCAACAGGTGAAACCGATGGTGAAATATTTATCAAATGGACACCACCTTATGATATTGATAGGGTGCAGTTCCCTGGACCTTTTACTTATGAATTACTGAGAAGCACAGGATTTACCGGAAATCAAAACAGGGTTTCTGTCTTTAGTACGACAGATACAACCTTCACAGATACCGGTTTGAATACTGAAAATCTTGTTTACAACTATAAAGTAATCTTAAAGGAAAACAATACTACAATAGACAGTTCCAGTTCGGCGTCTTCTGTCAGATTGGAACCTATTATTATCAACGAGGCAATCGAATTAAATTGGGAATTCGTAGTTCCTTGGAACAATTCTGTTTCAGAATTTAAACATGAAGTGTACCGAAACCGAAACGACCCGAATGCTCAGGATGCAGATATTTTTGAGCTTATTGCTGAAGTGGATGTGACCACCGCAGGTTTTAGCTATTTTGATGATGGGCGGCACAATGGAGTTTCCCTTAAAAAAGATATTGAATATTGCTATTTCGTTATTACCAAAGGGTCTTATAATGTCGATTTGATTGAATACCCTCTGGAAAACAAATCACAGTTAATCTGTGCCAGGCCTGATGACGATAGATTGCCATGCCCTCCGGTGCTTACCTTTGAAGGTCCGGATTGTGTTGAGTTTTTGTCAGATAAAAGTTGCGGATTCAATTCTTTTGTCCATGAGTTAGGTTGGGATCCCGATTTCAGCGGTGTTTGTGATGATGAATTAAGTGCTTTTCAATTGTATTTTTCTCCTGATGGTGAAGAAGGTGTATTTAATTTAATTGGAACTTATTCCCCATTCGAAAGAAATGCCATAATAACTGATTTGCAAACTTACCGTGGATGTTATTATATCACAGCCGTGGACAGATCCGGGAATGAAAGTGAAAGGAGCAATATTGTATGTGTGGATAATTGTCCCAATTATGAAATACCAAATGCCTTTACTCCAAATGGAGATGGTGTAAACGACACTTTCATGGCCTTCGATAATCCTTTTGCAAGATGTCCAAGGTTTGTATTAGGAGTTGAGATATTTATAGTCAACAGGTGGGGAGTTGAAGTTTTCCGTTATAACAGCCTTTCTTCTTCTGAAAATGACATTTATATCCGATGGGATGGAAGGGATAAAAATGGGAATCAATTACCTGCTGGAACCTATTTCTATTCCGGAACTGTCAGATTTGACATCCTAGACCCAGCCTTACAGGAGAAGAAACTGAAAGGCACTATCCAAATTCTTGAATGAGGGTTCAGGATAAATTTATAATAGTATTGTTTGATGGTGTTTGTAACTTGTGCAACAATGCTGTTGACTTTATAATTTCCAGGGATAAAAAGGACAAATTTAAGGTAGGAGCTCTTCAGGAAGTCGCTTCTAAAAATATTCTGAAAGATTATCAAATCAATGAGGAATATTTGGATTCTCTGGTCTACATACACAAAAACCACGTCTATTATAAAAGTCGAGCTGCTTTGGAAATCGCCCGGAATTTGAGTGGATTATGGCCATTACTTTATATCTTTATTGTTATCCCCTCTTTTTTAAGAAATCCTATATACGATTGGATAGCCAGAAACAGGTATAAATGGTTTGGTCAAAAAGAGACCTGTCGACTGCCCTCTGAAGAGGAGAAAGCAAAATTTCTTTAAACAAAGTTGACAATAATTACAGATCACTACTATTATCTCTGAAATTCTTGGTTTTCATTATCCTATAAATTATCATTATAGTGAACAAAAGAAAATATTATGGATATACCAAGTGTATTTAAAAATAACGAGGATTGGATCGCTAAAAAACTTGAAAAAGATTCGGACTATTTTAAAAATTTAGCAAAAGGTCAAAATCCTGATATATTATATATAGGTTGCTCAGATAGTCGGGTCACTGCCGAGGATTTGATGGGCGTTGAACCCGGAGATGTTTTTGTACACAGAAATATTGCCAATATGGTGATCAGTATTGATCTCAATGCCATGTCAGTTTTGACCTATGCTGTGGATTATTTAAAAGTTGATCATGTGGTAATTTGTGGCCATTATCAATGTGGTGGCGTCAAAGCTGCTATGAACTCCGCTGATTTGGGGATATTGAATCCCTGGTTGAGGAATATCAGGGATGTTTACAGAATCCACAGGAACGAACTAAAGGGTATAGAAGGTGAATCAGAAAAATATGATCGGCTTGTTGAATTAAATGTACAGGAACAGTGTGTTAATTTATTAAAAACAGCTGTGGTTCAAAAAGCGGTAAGAAATAGAGGTATGAAAATCCATGGTTGGGTATTTGACGTTGGCACAGGAAAGTTGATTGATTTAAAGATCGATTTCAATGCCGCATTAAAAGAAATCACCGAAATATATGATTTGGGAGGCATGAATATAGATTCCCTTACCATAGATGATTAAATTATGATCTTATTGCCATCGAGAGGTCTCCCACAAGACCTCTTTTTTTTTGATATATTTGCACTTTACAAAATCTAGAATAATGAAAAAAGCATATGTATTTCCTGGTCAGGGAGCACAGTTCACAGGAATGGGAAAAGATTTGTATCAATCCGATACAAAAGCAAAGGACTTGTTTGAAAAAGCCAATCAGATATTGGGATTCAGGATTTCAGACATCATGTTTGAAGGATCCGCAGAAGAACTCAAACAGACCAAAGTAACACAACCTGCAATATTTTTGCACTCGGTGATTTTGGCAATGACATCATCTGATTTTAAACCTGATATGGTAGCAGGGCATTCTCTTGGAGAATTTTCAGCATTGGTTGCCAATGGCGTCCTCGCTTTTGAAGATGGCTTGAAATTGGTTTATCAAAGAGCACTTGCCATGCAGGAAGCTTGTGAAATCAATCCATCAGGAATGGCTGCGATTTTGGGATTGGAGGATAGTAAAGTGGAAGAAATATGTGCCTCAATAGAAAATGAAATTGTAGTACCTGCAAATTATAATTGCCCAGGCCAACTAGTGATTTCAGGAAGTAATAAAGGAATAGAAATAGCATGTGAAAAGATGAAAGAGGCAGGAGCAAAAAGGGCCTTGCCCCTACCTGTTGGTGGTGCATTTCACTCTCCCCTTATGGAACCTGCAAGGGATAAACTTCAAAAAGCAATTGAAGCAACAACTTTTCATCAACCTAGTTGTCCCATTTATCAAAATGTAAGCACGACTGCAATCAGTGATGTGGAGGAAATTAAGAGAAATCTGACAGCTCAACTCACTGCTCCTGTAAAATGGACTCAATCGGTCCAACAAATGGTAGAAGATGGCGCCGGTATTTTTATAGAGTGTGGTCCGGGTAAGGTACTCCAAGGATTAGTTAAAAAAATCCACAATGAAGCAGAAGTAGCTAGTATTTAAAATTAAATCCCGGTTAAATTCCGGGATTTAATTTTAAATAAACTGATACCTGTGATTGATCCTTACAAAGATCAAGAAGTTCGGAATGGGATTTTAATAGTATTGGATGAACATAATCCGGAAGGACATCATTGAGCGGCACCAAGACAAACCTTCTATCTTGAATAAAAGGGTGAGGAATGGTAAGATCTTCCTTGTTTATTAATTTAGAACCATAATACAGAATATCAATATCCATATTTCTATCTCCCCACTTGACTTTCCTTTCCCTTCCCAATTTATCCTCAATACCCAAAATTGATTTTAAAATAAACTCAGGTTTATCATTGGTTTCATAGACCAAAACCTGATTGAGGTAATTGCCTGATGAGATTCCTCCCCATGCCTCTGTTTCATATATAGAGGAGAATGACAGAGGATTGCCAAGCGTTTTGGACAATAGGAGAGTCACTTCCTCAATCAATGCTAATCTATTTCCTAAATTACCTCCCACAATCAAAACTACTTTCTCCATTAATCTGTTAATAACTACATCAATTAAACATAAATAAAAAAGAATTAATTTAGCGGAATAATTTATAAAAATATGAGATTTCTAGGTAATGTTTTGGCCGTAATTGTTGGTCTGCTGATATTTTCAGTGATGAGCTTTTTTATTTTAGCAGGTATACTTGCAGTAATATCTTCAGCTGAGGATGAAATTGATATAAAAGAAAATACAGTGCTTGTTTTGAATCTTGAGGGGCGGATTTTGACAGAAAGAAGCAGTGAAGATGACCCTGACTTTTCATCCTTCGGGCTTTTCGGCGGGATTCCGACTATAGGACTCACGAATTTGAAAAGGGCTGTTCAGACTGCAACGGAAAATGAAAATGTAAAGGGTATTTTCCTGAAAGCAGGTACTTTCACAGCAGGTCAGGCCGGAATGAAGGAATTCCGAGATGAATTGGTAAAATTCAAAAATTCCGGAAAGTTTATTGTTAGCTACGGTGAATATTATACTGAGGGAGGCTATTATCTTAGCTCGGTTGCTGATGAGGTTTATGTCAATCCATCAGGAGCGATGGAGTTCAACGGTTTTGCAGCTGAAGTCATGTTTTTCAAAGGTCTTTTAGAAAAAATTGAGGTTGAACCGCAAATTTTCAGGGTCGGGGATTTTAAGAGTGCAGTAGAACCCTTTATGCTCGAAAAAATGAGTGATGAAAGTCGTTTACAGACGGAATCATTGCTAGGTGATTTAAATAAAACCTTGTTGGAAGAAGTGGGTGAATCAAGAGGAATTTCTTTCGAGCAAATCAGTGAAATAAATTCCAAAATGCTTGTCCGCAAAACCAAAGATGCGGTAGAACATAAATTAGTAGACGCACTATGGTATGAAGATCAAGTGATCAACCTGCTCAAGGAAAAACTTGGCCTCAAAGAAGAAGATAATATCAACACTGTAAATATCAACCGGATCAACAAATCAGCAAAGACAAAAAACAGGCTTTCAAAAAACAGAATTGCTGTAATTATTGCCGAAGGTGAAATCATGGGAGGTAAATTAGAGGGTACGATCGGTTCAGAACAATTCAAAGAAGAAATCAAAAAAGCCAGAAAAAACAAAGATATCAAAGCCATAGTCCTGAGAGTAAATTCTCCAGGTGGATCTGCATTGGCATCGGAAGTAATCTGGAGAGAAATGGAGGAAGCCAAAAAGGAAAAACCGATAATTGCCTCAATGGGTGAAGTTGCAGCTTCTGGCGGGTATTACATCGTTGCGGGCGCAGACACTATTGTTGCCCAGCCAAATACCATAACCGGTTCCATCGGGATTTTTGGACTATGGTTCAATGCACAGGGCTTGCTCAACAATAAATTGGGAATAACAACCGATGTTGTGAAAACCGGTGAATATTCTGATTTTCTAAGTCCAACAAGAAAAATCACCGAAATGGAAAAAAGTGTTTTTCAGGGACAGGTTGAAGAAGGTTATGATGTTTTCCTTACCAGAGTCGCTGATGGCAGAAACAAATCCAAAGAGGATGTCATGAAAGTGGCATCAGGAAGAGTTTGGACTGGAAATCAAGCACTGGAAAATGGTCTGGTGGATGTCTTGGGAAGTTTGGAGGATGCAATTGCGATCGCAGCTGAAAAAGCAAGTGTGTCTGATGATTACCGTGTAGTTTATTATCCTCAGGAAAAGCCTTGGTTTGAGAGAATTCTCAATCAATTTTCCAATGATGTCCAGGTGTTTTATCAACAACAGAAATTGGGTTCTTTTTACCCTATTTATGAACAAATAGAAAATGTAAAAAAACATCAGGGAATTATGGTAAGAATGCCGTTTGATATAGTGATTCAATAACCCAAAATAGACATTTAAAAAAGGAGCTTTCGGCTCCTTTTTTTATGCTTGCAAGAGTATTTTCCAGGCTTTTTCAATATCCCCGGATTCCAAAGATTCTTTAGCAAATTGATGGATGTGAAATATCAGACTTTCCTGATCATTTTTAAACCGTAATTTCATTTCCTGAATTTCTGGTTGATTGGAATATTCTGCCACCTCTTCCTTCGTAGGTAAGATTTCAATATTTGCCAGTCTACCTAAATTATTGCCAGTCAAAACTGAACTGTTTCTGATTTCTGAGGGTATATTATCCACTCCAATTCCCTTATTTCGGATAGGTTTTGGAATTTCAAATAAGGATGTGCCACTCGCTCTGCAATACCAATCTCCCCCCATTCGTGCCACCGCATCCAATTTTTGGGGATCTATCTTATTGTTCTCATCTAAAATCGCCTGATGGATATGCATTAAAATCACTTCACAAATCACAAGGTTTGCAGCGCCGCCACCTTCTCCAACTGGAATTATATTCAAAACCTTGCACTCAAATGCAACCGGTGCTTCTTTTACCCTAGGGGGTTTGATCATTTCAGAAGGAACCTGTGTCAATCCTGACTTCTCAAACTCATTAATACCTCTGTCATATTCGGTACTAGCCAAAGACATCTGCTCTACAATGGCAAAATTCACAATATTTATCACTACCTCCGGAACCTCTTTGACATTGTCAAAGCTGTGTTTGGTTGTATTATCTCTCACTCTCCTAGATGGTGAGAATACCAATACGGGAGGGTTGGATCCAAAAACATTGAAGAAACTGAAAGGGCTTAAGTTAATATTACCATTCTTATCCATTGTACTAGCAAAAGCAATGGGTCTTGGAGCCACAGCCCCCAAGAGGTAGCTATGGAATTCTGAGGTGGAAATATTTCCAGGATTGATTGTCAGCATCTTTAAAATTTTTAATTAACAGCTATAGTTTCTTTCGGTAGTCCTGTTTTTTTTGAACTTAATCACTAAATTAAACATCTCAAAAATCTTATTGATATGAAACCAATTAATTTTCAGTTTTCAATATTTCTTATCTGTTTAAATTTGATTTTTCTTCTACAATCCAATAAATCCATGGCTCAAACTTATCAAATAGCCACATATAATATCAGATTTGATAATCCCAAGGATCTATCAGATTTATGGATCAATCGGTCTCCACATTTAATTAACCAAATAATATTCCATAAAATGGATATCATCGGTACACAAGAGGGGTTGTATAATCAATTGGAAGACCTAAAAAAGGCATTAGATTTCCCCTATATCGGGGTTGGAAGGGATGATGGAGGAAAGTCAGGAGAATTCAGTGCCATCTTTTATAATCCAGAGAAATTTTCCTTGTTGGAACATGATACCTTTTGGCTATCAGATACTCCAGAAACACCTTCCGTAGGTTGGGATGCTGCTTTAAAACGCGTCTGTACCTGGGCAAAATTTAAGGATAACGATGGGAAATCTTTCTATGTTTTCAACATCCACTATGATCACGTTGGTCAAAAAGCGAGAGAAGAAAGCAGTAAACTCGTGATCCGAAAAATAAAAGAAAAAAACAAAACTGGACTTCCTGTTATTTTTATGGGTGATTTTAATGTTGACCCCGAGAATCCAGCCTATCTGACTATTTTGGAAAACTCTTCTTTGAAAGATAGTAGAATAGTCTCAAAAACTGCTTCAGTCGGAAACCAAGGAACTTTTAATGCATTCAATTGGGGGATTTTACCGGATAGAATAATAGACCATATTTTTGTAAGTCCAAATATTAAAGTCCTAAGACATGGCATTCTAACGGATAATTACGGCATGAAATATCCTTCAGACCATTTTCCTGTAATGGCTGAGGTCGAGTTCAAGTAATTACGCTATAAAATATTACCCACCATTATATATTTTCCCAAACTTTTTAAATTTATCAATAATCCAAATGTCAAACCCTGCCAAATATTCAGAATTGGATAGTTAGTTGGATTTTCCGTCAGTCAAGGCCTTAGTCCAATGAGCAAAAAAAAATGGCTCCCTAATCCAGTACATAAAATATCAAAGTCATTCCCAAAACGTGAAAAACCTTTGGGTTTCCCCAAAAGATCTGTGGCAAAGTAGCGGCGGGCAGGCGCAGCGGTTCATGATGGGAGGAGGTGGCCGGGATCATGACAGCAGGGAAAACAATACCACCCTGTAAACGCCAAAAGCCAGCTTTAGGGGCTGGCTTTTGAATAATGTGGCGGCGGCCTACTCTCCCGGGTGTAACCCCAGTACCATCGGCGCTGCAGGGCTTAACTTCTCTGTTCGGGATGGGAAGAGGTGGGACCCCTGCGCTGGGCCGCCTAATCTTTCTGTACCAGGTACAAAGTACGATGTACAATGCTGGATACAGTGTCCGCTATGGGACCAATATCTTAAGTTCAAGATCTTTGTACTTTGTACTTGGTACTTGGTACTCAGATCCATGATATGTCTCGCAGAGAATGCGGCAGCTTCGGACTGAAGCAAGTTTTCGGGCTATTAGTACTGCTCGGCTTTGCCATTCCTGGCTTTACACCTGCAGCCTATCAACGTCATCGTCTCTGACGGCCCTGTTTGGAAGTCTCATCTCGGAGGGGGTTTCGCACTTAGATGCTTTCAGCGCTTATCCCTTCCCGACGTAGCTACCCGGCAGTGCAGTTGGCACCACAACCGGTACACCAGCGGTCAGTCCAACCCGGTCCTCTCGTACTAAGGTCAGCACTCCCCAAACTTCCCACGCCCGCAACAGATAGGGACCGAACTGTCTCACGACGTTCTGAACCCAGCTCGCGTGCCACTTTAATGGGCGAACAGCCCAACCCTTGGGACCTTCTCCAGCCCCAGGATGTGACGAGCCGACATCGAGGTGCCAAACCTCCCCGTCGATATGAGCTCTTGGGGGAGATCAGCCTGTTATCCCCAGAGTACCTTTTATCCTTTGAGCGACGGCCTTTCCATGCAGTACCGCCGGATCACTATACCCGT